>JBIKOJ010000097.1:0-19675 GCA_044358135.1 Acetobacteraceae bacterium
GGATGGCGCCCGGCTGATGAACGCCTGCGTTGCCGCCGGCATCGCACCGAAGGACATGGTCGCCGGCATGGACAGCCTGTGGCTGGATTTCACCAAGGGCCTCGGCACCGGCGTGGGCGCCGTGCTGTGCGGGACCAAGGAGTTCATCGGCGCGGCCTGGCGCTGGAAGCAGCGCCTGGGCGGTTCCATGCGCCAGTCCGGCATGCTCGCCGCCGGCTGCATCCACGCGCTGGACCACCACATCGACCGCCTGGCCGATGACCACGGCAACGCAAAGCGCCTGGCCCGCGGGCTCGCCCAGCTGCCGGGGATCACGGTGGAGGAGCCGGAGACCAACCTGGTGTTCTTCAACACCCAGGGCGCCGGCCTCACCGCCGCCGAACTGTCCGACCGCGCCCGCGCCCACGGCGTGGCCGTCAGCACCAACGGCAAGTACCGCGTGCGCGCCTGCACGCATCTGGACGTGACTGCCGCCGACATGGACACGGCGGTGCAGGTGATTGGCGAGGTGGTGAAGGCTGCTTAAGGAAGGCTCTTCTTTTTTCTGAAGAAAAAAGAAGCAAAAAAGACTTTATCCGTTTGGTGCGGATGGGCCCGCATCAAACGGATAAAAGTTTTTTGGTTCTTTTTTTCAAAAAAGAACCGCTTCCTTGCGAACCCTATTTTGGGGCTGCAGACGCCGCCCCAAACGCGGCATCGCGCAATTCCCGCAGCACCCGCGCCTCGGTTTCGTGCCGCCGCATCTCGTCATCCAGCTTTGCAACATGCAACAACGGGTCGCGACCCCAGCCGATGGTGGCGAACTCCCGCCGGAGGTGATGCTCCGTGGCGGCCGATATGGTGCCGTTCCTGACCTCGCGCTTGAGTGCCGCGACCAACTCCCGAATGGCGCTCTCAGACAAAATGCAGACCCCTGGAAATGCCTTTCCCAGATGTAGCACCACGGGTCCGGCTGGGGTGACCCCCAATTTTCATCCGGCGAGGGGGAAAAGGCGGCAGGTGCCTACAGGTGGCGGCCGCGCTCCAGGATCTCCAGCGTATATTCCTTGTAGGTCATGCCCAGCGCCTCGGCCCGCTCCAGCCGCCGCAGCGCGATCTCGCGCGGCGGGGTCTTCCAGGCGGCCTTGCGCTTCTTGCGCCAGATCCAGCCCTTCCAGGAGGCGTCGCCGGGATCCTCCTCCTCCAGCGGCGGGCCACCATTGTCGCCGATTTTGGCATCACGCATCGGCCGGCAGCTCCTTGAACATGAAGATCGTGCGTTCCGGCACGCCATGGATGTTGAGCGCATAGGCCGGCACGATCCCCGCCACGCGCCAGCCCAGGCCGAGATAGAGCTGCTCCGCCTCCAGCCCCGCCGTGTCCAGCACCAGCGTGCGCTTGCCGTCCGCCCGTGCCAGCACCTCGGCGGCCAGCATCAGCCGCCGTGCGATCCCGCGTCGCCGTGCGGCCGGATGCACCAGCACCTTGGCGATCTCCCCGCGCTGCCGCCCGTTCGGCGGCATGCCCAGGATCACCGTGGCCGTGCCCAGGATGCGCCCGCCCTCGCGCGCCACCAGCACACGCTTGTCGCCGGAGGCCACCGCCGCGCGCTGCCCCTCCCAGAAGCGCCGCGCCTCGGCCACCGCGAAGGGCAGCACGAACCCCACGCTGGCCCCTTCCATCACGCTGGCATGCAGCACCTCGGCTAGGCCATCCAGCGCCGCCTCGAAGCCTTCTGTTGTCAGCTGTTCGATCACGGCCGGCACACCACCAGGGCATAATGCGCGCCATCCTCCGCCGGCGCGCGAAAGCGGGTGGGGCCGAACAGCCTAAAGCGCAGGCAATCCCCACGCTCCAGCCGGTGCGTGCGGCCTTCCACGGTCAGTTCCAGCAGGCCGCCGAGCACCCAGATATGCTGCTCCAGCCCGGCCACGCCCGGCGCGGCATAGGCGATGTCCGCCCCCGCCGGCAGCCGTGCCTCAACCAGCTCGGCATCGAACCCGGCCGCGGGCGGGGAGACGCTGCGCCGCACATAGCCGGTCTCGGGATCGGTCCAGACCGGCTGCTCCCCGGCCCGCAGCAGCCGCGCCGGCTCCGCCTCCACCTCCGCCAGCAGGCGCGACATGGTGCGGCCATAGGCAGTGCACAGCCGCCCCAGCAGTGCCGCCGTCGGGCTTGTCTCGCCCCGCTCCAGCCGGGACAGCGTGGCGCGCGGAATCCCGGCCCGCTGGGACAGCTGGTCCAGGGACCAGCCGCGCTCCCCCCGCAGCGCCGCGAGCCGTGCGGCCAGCCGGGAGTCCAACGCCGTGTCCATCACATCTTCCATATCCGGGAGGATTTCCCGAATGCGGGATGTCCGTCAAGCCGGAACCTTCATCTCCACCGCGATCGCCGTGATGTCGCCCGCTTCCAGCGTCTCCTGCGCCAGCAGCTTGTGGGAGGTCGCGTCCAGCAGCGTGCGCCGCGCCGTCAGCACCTCCACCGCCCGGCCGAAGGCGCGTTCGGCGATGTCGTGCACTTCGCGATCGATCGCGCTGGCCGTGCTGTCGGCATAGGCCCGGTCCGCCGGCATCGCCATGCCGCCGAGGAAGCTGCGCTGGTCGCGCTCATAGGTCACCGGGCCGAGCTCCGGCGACATGCCGTACTGCACCACCATCGCCCGCGCGATCTCCGTCACCCGGCGCAGATCGTCGGAAGCGCCGGTGGAGAGGTGCTGGAACACGATCCACTCCGCCGCGCGCCCGCCCAGCAGCACGGCCATCTTGTTCTCCAGCTCCTCGCGCGTCACCAGGTAGCGATCCTCCGTCGGCCGCTGGATCGTGTAGCCCAGCGCGCCGAGCCCGCGCGGAATGATCGACACCTTGTGCACGGGGTCGCTGCCCGGCAGCGCCATCGCCACCAGCGCATGGCCCATCTCGTGGAACGCCACCACCTCGCGCTCCTTCGGGTTCAGGATGCGGTTGCGCTTCTCCAGCCCGGCGATGATGCGTTCGATGGCGTTGTTGAAATCCGCCATTCCCACTGCATCGCCATTGCGCCGCGTGGCCAGCAACGCCGCCTCGTTCACCAGGTTGGCCAGGTCCGCGCCGGTGAACCCGGGCGTCAGCGCCGCCACCTGCTCCTCGTTCACGTCCGGCGCCAGCTGGATCTTCTTCATGTGCACGCCCAGGATCTGGATGCGCCCCTTCTTGTCCGGCTTGTCCACCAGCACCTGGCGGTCGAACCGCCCGGCGCGCAGCAGCGCGGGGTCCAGGATCTCCGGCCGGTTGGTCGCCGCCAGCAGCACCACGCCGGATTTCGTATCGAACCCGTCCAGCTCCACCAGCAGCTGGTTCAGCGTCTGTTCCTTCTCGTCGTTGCCGCCGCCCGCCATCCCCGCCATGCGGCTGCGCCCCATCGCATCCAGCTCGTCGATGAAGATGATCGCCGGTGCGCGGGTGCGCGCCTGCTCGAACAGGTCGCGCACGCGCGCAGCCCCCACGCCCACGAACATCTCCACGAACTCGCTGCCGGAGATGGAGAAGAACGGCACCTTCGCCTCGCCCGCCACCGCCTTGGCCAACAGAGTCTTGCCGGTGCCGGGTGGGCCCACCAGCAGCACGCCCTTGGGCATCCGCCCGCCCAGGCGGCCATAGCGGGTGGGGTCGCGCAGGAAGTCGACCACTTCCTGCAGCTCCTCCTTGGCCTCGTCCACCCCGGCCACGTCGGCGAAGGTCACGCCGGTATCGGTCTCCACGTACACCTTGGCCCGGCTCTTGCCGATCGACATCAGCCCGCCGCCCAGCCCGCCGCTGCCGGCCATGCGCCGGATCAGGAAATACCAGAGCGCGCCGAACAGCAGCACCGGCACCACCCAGCTCATCAGGTCGCGCAGGAAGGTGTTCTCGATCTGCCCGCTGACGGTCACGCCGTGCTTGCCGAGTTCCTCGGCGAAGCTGTCCTCCACCCGCGTGGTGGAGAACCGCGTCTGCCCGCTGGCGAACGCCTCCTTCACCGTGCCGGTGATGAACCGGTCGGAGACCGCCACCTCCGCCACCTTGTTGTCGCGCAGCAATTGCTGGAACTCGCTGTAGGTGATCGGCTTGGTGCCCACGTAGCCCGAGATCACGCTCTGCAGCAGCAGGATCCCCGCAAAGGCGGCCACGAAGTACCAGACGTTGAAAGTGGTTTTCTTGTCCATCACCGATACTCCAGGCCCGCCGCCATGCTAGGCGCAAGCTGGCGCGCACACGAACCGTTCCGCCGGCCCGCTACACGTCGCTGCGTTCCCGCGGCGCTGCTGCGCGTGCCAGCAGCGCCAGCGCTTCCACCACCGCCGCGCGCCGCACCGCCGCCCGGTCGCCGGGGAACACATGCTGGGCCGCCACCGTCTCCATCCCCGCCCGCGCGCAGCCGAGCCACACCAGCCCCACCGGCTTCTCCGCCGTGCCGCCGCCCGGCCCGGCCAGCCCCGTGACGGAAACCGCCAGCTGTGCGCGGGACCGCATCAGCGCCCCTTCGGCCATCGCGCGCGCCACCGCCTCGCTCACCGCGCCCTGTTCCGCGATCAGCGAAGCCGGCACGCCCAGCATCTCCGTCTTGGCGGCGATGCTGTAGGTGACGAAGCCGCACTCCACCACGGCGGAACTGTCCGCCACCGCCGTCAGCGCCGCAGCCACCAGCCCGCCGGTGCAGCTTTCCGCCGTGGCCACGCGCAACCCGGCGGCGCGGCACTGCGCGAGCAGCGCCGCCGCCTGGGCGAGAAGGGCTTCGTCGATCAAGCCGGCGCCTCGCCGCCCGTCATCTCCGCCAGCAGGCGGAAGAAGCCGCGCTTGCGCTCGCTGTTGATGCCCCAATCCACCGGCAGGCTCTGGTAGCCCTCCACGAAACCCTCGCGGATGCGGCGGTAGTCGAAGAACCCCCAGCCCGCCCCGCCTTCCACGGCGGCAACGAAGTTGTTGTCGGCCGCATCGCAGTCGTAATGGTCGTCCTCGTTGAAGAAGATCGGCTGGCCGCGATAGGCGGCACTCGCCCGCGTGGCGGCGACCTGGGCGCGAATGCCGTCCGGGTGGTCCACCCGGTTGCCGTGCAGCAGGATGTAGTCGCTCGCCGCCATCAGGTGATCCGGCGGCACCACGCCGCCCTTGAAGCTGGTGCTCACCGCGATCCCCGGCGCCCGCGCCTTCGCCAGCGCGATCAACTCGCCGCAGCGCGGCGGCTTGATGATGTCGTGGCTGAAGGCCGGGATGTCGATCTCGTTGCCGATCTCCAGCAGCACGTTGCCGAAGCCCCCGGCCGCGAGCCAGTCGCACGCCTCGGTGGCCGCCCGCACCACTGCCGCCTCTCCGGTGAGCGAGCGCGCCGCCGCGCCGTAGAAAAGCCCCATATTCACCACCATCCCCAGCCCGTCCGCCGCCCGCAGCACCTGGCCCAGCCGGTCCAGCGCATCCGGGTAGGGCGCCCCGTCCGGCGCAAAGCCGGAGAGCTTCCAGGGCTGATGCCAGGAATAGCCCTGGGGCGAGCCGCCCTGCAGGTTCACCGCCACCGCATCCAGCCCGCAGCGCTTGTAGGCGGGCAGGGCGGCGATGAACTCGCGCGTGTTGCGCTCGGCACTCCACGGCCCGTCGGCATACTCCCACACCCCGATCGTGCCGGGATTGCGGTCGTTCACGATGGCATTGGCCATGCGGGAGACGAACAGAAGCCCCTCGATCGAACGCCCGCGGAAGCTGCGTCCGGCATGCGTCGGCACGCCGCCCAGCAGGAATTTTTCGCCCTCGATGCCGATCTTCGTCGCCATTCCGCCCTCCCGTTTCTTGTTGTTCCCTAGCCCGTCAGCGCCGCCATCGGCACCGTGAACCATTCCGGCAGCAGCACCTGCGCCACCCGCACCAGCCCGGCCGCCAGCAGCCCGGCGATCACGTCGTCGGCCATGATGCCCGCCGCGCCCTCCTGCCGGTCCGCCCAGCCCACCGGGCCGGGCTTGAGGATATCCAAGGCCCGGAACGCCAGGAAGGCCAGCGCCAGCGAGGGCAGGTTCCATTCCGCCCCCGGCGGCAGCAGCGCCAGCGGCAGCAGCGCGATCCACAGCCCCGCCACCTCGTCGATCACCACCCAGCCGGGGTCGCCCTCGGGCTGGCAGGCCTGCACCGCCCACAGCCCGCCCATCGTCGCCACCGCGGCGGCCAGCGGCAGCAGCGCCGGCTCCAGCGCCAGCAGCGCCATGCCGAGCACCAGTGCCACCGCGGAGCCCACCGTGCCCGGCGCCACCGGCGACAGCCCGCTGCCGCCGAAGCTGGCGACCCAGAACGCGCCGCCCCGCCGCACGATGCCCACCGCCTTCATGATGCGAGAAAACCCTCCAGCGCCGCGGCCACGTCCGGCTCGCCCAGATGCGGCGCGTGCCCCACCTCCGGCAGCGTAACATAGCCCATGTCCGGCCGTGCCGCGCGCATCCGCGCCACCGTCTCGGCTGTCAGGATCGTGCTGCGCCCGCCATGCACCAGCAGCACCGGCATGCCGGCCAGCGCCCCGAACAGCGGCCACAAGGGCGGCGCGGGCCGGCCGAGCAGGGAGGCGATGCGGATGTCCCATTGCGGATGCCAGCGCCCGTCCGCGCCGGGCGCATAGGTCAGCGCCGCCATCCGCAGCCATTCCGTCCCGGTCTTCAGCGACAGGTCCGGCAGCCGCGCCCGCAGCAGCGCCGCGGCACTCGCCTGGTCCGGTGCCGCGGGGTCGTGGCCGACGAAATCGCGCACCATGGCCAGCCCGGCACCGCCGATCTCCGGCCCGATATCGTTCAGCACCACGCCGGCCACCAGCGTCGGCCGCGCCGCCGCCAGCCCCATCGCCAGCAGCCCGCCCATGGAGGTGCCCACCACCACCGCCCGGTGCAGGTGCAGCGCCGCGCACACATCCATCACGTCGCGCAGGCAGGCTTCCGGCGCATAGCGCGCGATGTCCTTCGCCCGGCCGGAGCCGCCGCGCCCGGCATAGTCTAGCGCCACCACGCGCCGGCCGGGATACCGCGCCGCGAGGTCTTCGAAATCCAGCCCGGTGCGCACCAGCCCCGGCAGGCACAGCAGCGGCAGGCGCTCGCTCTCGTGCCCCCAGGCATGGACCTTCAGCGCCAGCCCATCCCATGCACTGACAAAGGGGGCGGAAACGATGGTCAGCGCAGCCACGGCGCCAGCGGATGCGGATGCCCGCCCGTGCCACCGATCCGCGCCCGGTAGAGCACCGTGTTCTCCACCACGCGCTGCACGTAGTTGCGCGTCTCGGAGAACGGGATCAGCTCGATCCAGTCCACGATATCCGTCCCCGCCACGCGCGGGTCGCCGTTGAGCTCGATCCACTCCACCACCCGCCGCGGCCCGGCATTGTAGCCGGCGGCGGCCATGGCGAGGTTGGCATCGAACTGGTCCAGCAGCCCGCGCAGATAGGTGGTGCCCAGCTTCATGTTCAGCGCGGGATCGCCGGTCAGCGCCGGCAGCGGCGGGGCGGCCATGCCCAGCCCCTTGGCCACCGCCACCGCCGTGCCCGGCATCAGCTGCATCAGCCCGCGCGCACCGGCATGGCTCACCGCGGCCGCATCGAAATTGCTCTCCTGGCGGATGATCGCCAGCGCCATCGCCGGCTCCACGGGCTGCGCGGGCACCCCCGGCAGCGTCGGCCAGCCGACTTCCGGCAACATCACCCCATCCCGCCCGGCGCGGCGGGCGATCGCCACCGCCGTCTCGGTCAGCCCCAGCCCCGCCGCCAGCCGCGCCGCCAGCGCCCGGTCCGGCGCATCGGGCGACACCTCGTAGAGTTGCAGCAGGAACGGCGTGGCCCGCCGCTTCTCGCCCCAGGCGACCAGCAGGGCCGCCGCCCGCGCCAGCTCCCGCCCCGCGAGGTCCAGCGCCTGGCCCGCATCCGGCTGCGGATCGCGCGAGGCCGCCATCCGTGCGGCGAAGGCCTTGGCGTCGCCGTCCAGCGCCAGCGCCGCGAGCTGGCCATAGAAGGTGCTGCTCCAGGCCGCGGCCCGCGCAAACCCGTCCCGCCGCTCCGCCTCGCTGCCAGCCGCCCGTGCCAGCCAGTACTGCGCCCGCCCCTGCGTGATCGCGGCGCGGGACGCTTCGGCCAGCGCGCGAAAATGCCCCGCCGCCGTGCCGGCATCCCTGAGCCGCCGCAGCGCGATGAACCCGGCCAGGAACTCCGCATCGGTGCGCGGCTCACCGATCTGCGCGTGGCCGGAAGCGAGCGCGTAGGCCCCGGCATCGTCGCCCTGCCGCATCCGGCGCCGCGCCATCAGGTTGCGCTCGTCCCAGAACTGCGCCCGCCGTGCGATCGGCGTTGCGCGCTCGGCGGCGTTGCCCTGCGTCTTCCACAGCGCCACCGCCTCCTCGTCGCGCCCCACGCGGCGGAGATGGCGTGCGAGATCCAGGAACAGCGCCGGGTCCTCGCGCTGCGGCAGCGGCACCGCGCGGGCCTGCGCCACGCCGGCGGGATCGTCGCGCCGCAGCGCCAGCCGCGCCTCGGCCAATGCCTGCCAGGGCTTGTCCAGCCGGTCCGCCTGGCGCCGCGCCGCTGCCGGATCGGTCCAGCCCAGCTGCTCGAAGCGCTTCACGTGGTCGTCGCGGCCGAGCACACCGGCCCAGCGCGCAATGAACCGAGCCTCCCACGCCGTGTCGGCCGGTCCGTTCGCCCAGGCCGCCTTCAGCATCGCCGTGGCCTCGCCCGTGGCCCCCAGCGCCTCCGCACAGCGCAGCAGCGCCCCGGCCAGCGTCGGCGTCGCGCGCCGGCATTCCGCCCGCGCCAGCCCGTTGTCCGGCTCCAGCGCCAGCGCCTCGTCCCGCCGCCGCGCCAGGGTCACCTGCATCGGCCAATCCGGGTTCGCCGCCAGGAACGCCCCGAGCTCGTCCACCCGCCCCTGGCCCGGCGCCATCAGCCGCATCCAGGCCACCAGCTTGCGCGCCACCGGGTCGGGATGCCAGGCCACCGCCGCCTGCGCCTCCGCCCAGCGATCGGCCCGCACATGGTCCATCACCTCCTGCGCACGGGCAGGCCCCGCCCATGGCAGCAGGGCCGCCAGCAGGAACCCCAGACGAATCGCAACGGTGAGCATGGAACGCATGCGCCATCCTAACGCGCCCGCCCTTGCCCTGCATCCCCCACGGCACTAGGGTCACGCCCTTCCCAAGGCCGGAAACCCAGGAAAAACCGGCTGCAACGCACCCACCGGAGGACGCAGATGTTCAAAGGGTCATACGTCGCCCTGATCACGCCCATGCGCACGGATGGCTCTGTGGACGAGAAAAAGCTCGAGGCCCTGGTGGAATGGCAGATCCAGGAGGGGACCAACGGCCTGGTCCCCACCGGCACCACCGGCGAATCCCCCACGCTGACGCATGACGAGCACAAGCGCGTGGTCGAGGTCGTGCTCTCGGTCGCCAAGGGCCGCGTGCCCGTGATCGCCGGCACCGGCTCCAACAGCACCGCCGAGGCGATCGACCTGACAAAGCACGCCAAGAAGGCCGGTGCGGACGCCGCCATGCTGGTGACGCCGTATTACAACAAGCCCACCCAGGAAGGCCTCTATTTGCACTTCAAGGCGGTGGCCGACGCGGTGGACATCCCGATCGTGGTCTACAACATCCCCGGCCGCTCGGTGGTGAACATCTCGGTCGAGACGATGGCCCGCATCGCCAAGATCCGGAACATCGTCGGCGTGAAGGATGCCACCAACGACCTCGCCCGGCCGATCCACACCCGCGCCACCTGCGGCGAGGATTTCGCCCAGATGTCCGGCGAGGATGCCACCATCCTCGCCTTCCTCGCCGGCGGCGGCCATGGCTGCATCTCGGTCACCGGCAACATCGCCCCGCGCCTGTGCAGCACCATGCACGCGGCATGGCAGGAAGGCCGCATCAAGGATGCGCTCGCCATCCAGGACCGCCTGATGCCGCTGCACGACGCGCTGTTCAGCGAAACCTCGCCCGGCCCGATCAAGTTCGCCGCCTCCCTGCTCGGCCTCACCGCCGAAACCGTGCGCCTGCCGCTCGCCCCCCCGGGCGAGGGCACAAGGGCGCGCGTTCGGGATGCGATGACCAGCGCGGGGCTATTGAACTAAAGGGAGGGCCGGGGCTTCCCGTCGCGACGGGCACGCCCCGGCCCTTTCCTTGCTGGAGTTTCCCATGGCCCCGCCCACCAAGAAGAAATCGGGCCTCATCAGCCACGGCATCGCCGCCCAGAACCGCCGCGCCCGCTTCAACTACGCCATCAAGGAAACCCTCGAAGCCGGCGTGGTGCTGAAGGGGCCGGAGGTGAAATCCCTTCGCCATGGCCGCGCCACCCTCACCGAGGCCTGGGCCGGGGAGCGCGACGGCGAGCTGTTCCTGTTCAACTGCTACATCCCGGAATACCAGGGCGGCGTGCTGAGCCGGTTCGAGCCGCGCGCCCCGCGCAAGCTGCTGGTCAAGGCCAAGCAGCGCGACCAGTTGCTGGGCGCCATCGGCCGCGACGGGATGACGCTGGTGCCGCTGGATATCCACTTCAACGAGCGCGGCATGGCCAAGGTGCAGCTCGGCCTGGGTGCCGGCAAGAACAAGGCCGACAAGCGCGCCAGCGTCGCCGCCCGCGATTGGCAGCGCGACAAGGCCCGCCTGATGCGCGACCGCGGCTGAACCAATGCGCCGTGCCGGCCGCCGCCTGCTGGGGCTGCTGTTGCTGGCCATGGCCAGCTGCGCCGCGGAAGCGCCGGTCGCCCTCACCGCGCCCGGCCCGCTCGGGCGCGCCGAAGGCCCCTGGGCCCAGCAATCCCACGCCGTGCCGGTGGCCGGGCCCGGCGGCCCCCGCCTGATCCTGGCCCGCACCTGCCGCCCGCCCGGCGATGCGCCCCGCCGCCTGGCCGTGCTCAACCACGGCAAGCCGGTCAGCACCGCGGAGATCGAGGCCTTCGCCCTGCCATCCTGCGAGGCGGAGCAGGTGCGCTGGTTCCTGGAGCGCGGCTTCGCCGTGATCCTGCCGCTGCGCCGCGGCTACGGCGCCAGCGGCGGCACGGTCGCCGAACGCAACCCCACCTGCGCGCCCTCGCGGAACTACGTCCCCAGCGCCATGGAAACGGCCCGCGATATCCGGGCGGCGATCGACTACGCCACCACCCTGCCGGGCATCCTGCCGGACAGGGTGGTGGTGGTCGGCCAATCGGCCGGCGGGCTCGGCACCGTGGCACTGGCCAGCCTCAACGACCGGCGCATCGCAGCCCTCGCCAGCATGGCCGGCGGCGATGGCGGCCACCTCAACCGCGTGCCCGGCGCCGTCTGCCAGCCGCAGGCGCTGGAGGCCGCCATGGCCCGCTTCGGCGCCACCGCGAAGGCGCCGATGCTGTGGGTCTATACCGCCAACGACAGCTACTTCGCCCCCGACCTGGCCGCCGCCATGCACCGCGCCTTCACCGCCGCCGGCGGCCGCGCCGAGCTGGCGGCCCTGCGGGCCTGGGGGCGGGACGGGCACATCCTGTTCACCGGCCGCGGCGGCTCCGTGGTGTGGGGCCCGCTGATGGAGCGCTTCCTGGGCCTCGCGCCACGCCAGGCCGCCGCCTCCGCCCTGGCGCGGCCCTAGCCGGTGCCGATATGCTGGCGCCGGATGGTACCATGACCGATGATCCCGAACTCGGGCCGAAAGGCGAGAAGCTGCTCGCCGCTAAGCGCGGCTGGGCCCGCGACGGACGGTTGCTCACCGGCACCACGGCGGACCCGGAGGTGGCGCGCCTGCCGCCGGGCCAGCGCCTGACGCAGGATTGGCCGGTGCTCGATCTCGGCGCCCAGCCGGACGTGACGGAGGCGCGCTTCCGCCTGGATGTCGACGGCGCCGTGCGCCACCCGCTGAGCCTGACGCTGGCGGAGTTCATGGCCCTGCCGCAGCAGGACAGCGTGTCGGACATGCACTGCGTCACCCAGTGGTCGCGCTACGACAACAATTGGCGTGGGGTTGCCGCCCGCACGCTGCTGGAGATGGTGCAGCCGCGCGAGAGTGCCGCCCATGTCGTGCTGCACGCCTATGACGGCTACGCGACCAACCTGCGGCTGGACCAGTTCGACCAGCCGGACGTGTTCCTGGTGCACCGCTGGGAAGGCGAGCCCATCACCCGCGAGCATGGCGGACCCGTCCGCGCCCTGATCCCGCGGCTTTACCTGTGGAAATCCGCCAAGTGGATCCGCCGCATCGAGATCACCGAGCGCGACAAGCCGGGCTTCTGGGAGCGCAACGGCTACCACAACAACGCCGATCCCTGGCAGGAGGAACGCTATGGCTGAGGCAACGCGGCGCGCCCTGCTGGCAGCACTTCTGGCGGCGGCGGCATCGGGCACGGAGGCACGGACAATGGAACAGCTGGCCTGGGATTTCACCTTCCGGGATATCGAGGGCGGCACGCTCGACCTCGCCGCGCACAAGGGCCGCGTGCTGCTGGTGGTCAACACCGCCAGTTTCTGCGGCTTCACGCCGCAATACGAGGGGCTGCAGGCGCTGCACGCCGCCCGCGCGAAGGACGGTTTGGTGGTGATCGGCATCCCATCCCAGGACTTCAACCAGGAATCCGCGAGCGGAGCCGAGGTGAAGCGGTTCTGCGAAACCGCCTTCGGCATCACCTTCCCGATCACCGACATCCTGAAGGTGCGCGGCCCAGAGGCCCATCCCTTCTACCGCTGGGTGAAGGGAGCACGCGGCTGGGAGCCGGGCTGGAACTTCAACAAGGTGCTGGTGGGCCGCGATGGCCGCGTGGCCGGGGTGTTCGGTGCGTCGGACGCGCCCGCCGGCAGCCGCCTTTCCGCCGCCATCGCCACCGCCCTCGCCTCCCCGGGGCAATCCCAGGGCTGACCCCGACTGTCCTACACTCGTATCCAATCGTCTCCGATGCGGATGGTGGGTGCCTGATCTCGCAGCGCTGTGCTAGCTCTTTCGCGAGGCGACCCTGGCCGCGGCCGGGCCGCATCCCAGGACGAGCCATCCGGGGGGAGCGCCGTGGACATCGATGTGCAGATCCGGGCGGCGCGACTGAAGGCGGTGTACGAGCGGCTGCCGGTCACGCTCGCCATCACGATGGTCAATTCCGCCGCGGCCGCCTTCGTGCTCGCCGCGAGTGGCGCGGGCCGCATGGCCTGGGCCTGGCTGGCACTGCTGGCCGGGCTGACGGCGCTGCGGGCGGCGCTGTGGCTGCGCTTCCGCCGCGCGGGGATCGGACGGCCGGGGCTGTGGCTGGGGCTGGCACTGGGGGGCGCCTTTGCCTCCGGGCTCGCCTGGGGCCTGGGTGCGGTGCTGCTGCCGGGCACCGAGGCTGGCGCGATCGGCTGGATCGGCCCGGCGGTGATGCTGCTGCTGCTCGCCGCGATGTGTGCCGGGGCGGCGACGGTGCACGGCGTGCATGTGCCGGTCACCCTGGCCTTCGTGCTGCCGGCCTGTCTGCCGCTCGCCCTCGCCATGGCCGCACGGGGCGACTCGCGGCACCTGCTGATGGCCGTTGCGGTGGGGGTGTTCATCGCGATGATGGTGCTGGCCGCCCGCCGCTCGGCACGGCATTTCGGGGACACCTTCCGCCTGCAGCTTGAACTGGCGCGCCGTACCCGGGATCTGGACGCCGCCAACGCGGCGCTGCGGGCGGAAATCGAGGACCATCGCGCCACCGGCGAAACGCTGCGCCAGGCGCAGCGGATGGAGGCGATCGGCCAGCTGACCGGCGGCATCGCGCATGATTTCAACAACGTGCTGGCGGTGGTGGGCGGCAACCTGCAGCTGATCGCCCGGCGCGCCGAGGGCAATGCCGACATTCAGCGCCTGGTCACGGCCGCGGAGCGCGCCACCGAGCGCGGCGCCCGGCTGACCGCCAGCCTGCTGTCCTTCGCCCGTGAGCAGCGGTTGCGCCCGGAGGAGGTGGACCTCAACGAGATGGTGCGCGAGGCCGCCCCCATGCTGCGCCGCACCTTGCATGGGCGGCTGGAGCTGGGGCTGGAGCTTGCCCCGGGGCGGCTGGTGGTGCTGGCCGACCCGGCACAGTTCCAGGCCGCGCTGCTGCACCTGGTGATCAATGCCCGCGACGCGAGCCCGCCGGGGCGGCGGCTGACCATCGGCACCAGCCTGGTGGCCCAGGACGACCCGGCACAGCCGGGCCCCTTCGCCTGTGTGCGGGTGAGCGACAGCGGGCCCGGCATGGCGCCGGAGGTGGCGGCCCGCGCCTTCGAGCCGTTCTTCACCACGCGCGAGGTGGGGCAGGGCAGCGGGCTGGGCCTGTCGCAGGTGTACGGGTTCGCCCACCAGTCCGGCGGCAGCGCCCGGATCGAGCAGCCGGCCGGTGGCGGGGTGGCGGTGAGCCTGCTGCTGCCCGCCGTGACGCCGCCGCCGGTGCCCGAGGCTGCCGCGCCGGCGGAGGAGGAGGTGGCCTTCGCCGGGCGGGTGCTGCTGGTGGAGGACGATGCCGATGTGCGCGAGGTGCTGAAGGAGAGCCTGGCCGCCAGCGGCTGGGAGGTGACGCAGGCGCAAGACGGGGCGGCGGCGTGCGAGGTGCTGGAGGGCGGCGCGCCGCTGGACGTCCTGGTGACCGACGTGGTGATGCCCGGGGCGGTGAGCGGGGTGGCGCTGGCACGGGCTGCGGCGCGGTTGCGGCCGGAGCTGCCGGTGCTGCTGATCTCCGGCTACCCCACTGCCACGCTGGCGGCGCAGGGCGCGGACGAGGCCGAGCTGAACCTGCTGCGCAAGCCCTTCACCCATGCCGAGCTGCTGTCCCGCATGCGCCAGGCACGGCAGGCGGCCGGGTGGCGCGGGATCACCCCCGCCGCAGCCCGTGAAACAGCGGCATCCCGCGCAGCGGGGGTGTGAGGTCGCGGCGGTAGGCGGTGGTGGCCAGGGCCACGCCGGCGGGGATGTAGGGCACCTCCTGGAAGCATAGCGCCTGCATCTCGCGGCAGATGGCCTGTTTCTCGGCAAGCTCGGTCGCGGCCAGGAAGCGGTTGCGCAGCGCCTCCATGCCCGGGCTGTCGAACCAGCCGAAGGTGCCGGACCGGCCGGTGCCGCGCAGGTTGGTGTTCAGCACCGGGTCGTTGGCGATGGCGCCGGCGAAGCCGTCGGTGGAGGCGTTCCAGCCCTTCTGCTCCGCCGGCACCTGCATCGCCAGGCGCTGCAGGAAGGCGGCGATCTCGAGGGCCTCGAACTCCACATTGAAGCCGATCTTCTTCCACGCCTCGGCCAGCACCTGGCCCATGGCGAAGAGCGGCGCCACGGTGGCGGCGACCGAGATGCGCACCAGCCCGCCCTTGTAGGCGGTGGCGGCGAGCAGGCGGCGCGCGGCCTCCAGGTCCGGCGGGTCGCGCAGCGCCGCCATCCCCGCGGTGCTGGCCATCGGGCTGCCCGGGGCGAAGAAGCCGACGCCGGTGCGGCGCAGGGCGGGGTCTTCGCCGGCGGCGGCGATCATCATGTCGGTCTGGCCCACCGCGGCCAGGGCGGCGCGGCGGATCGCCGGGTCGTCGAAGGGTGGCACGAGGTGGTTGAGGCGGATGTAGCGGTAGCTGCCGGCGGGATCGAGCACATCGAGCGCCACGCCGGTGGCGCGCTTGAGGCTGGGCAGGTGGTCGGGCGAGGGCTGCTCGACCCAGTCCATCTCGCCCTTCTGCAGGGCGGCCACCGCGGTGGCGGCATCGGGGATGGTGTGCCATTCGACGCGGGCGAAATGGGCGATCTTGGGACCGGCGAGCAGCGAGGGCGTGCCGGAGGGGCGGGGTATGTAGCCGTCGAACTTCCCATAGGCGTTCAGCGCACCCTGGAGGCGTTCGGCGGCGAGGTAGCGGTAGGGGCCGCTGCCGACGATCTCCGGCACGGCCTTCGCGGGGTCGGTTTCCGCCAGGCGCTGGGGCATCACCACCATGACGTTGCCGACATGCTTGCCGAGCGCGAAGGGCAGCAGCGGGAAGGGGGCCTTGAGGCGGAAGACGATGGTGCGGTCGGTGGGGGCCGAGAGCTCGTCGGTCTGTTCCAGCAGGGCGCGGCCGATCGCGTCGCGCACCGCCCAGCGGCGCAGGGAGGCGACGGCATCGCGGGCGAGGACGGGGGTGTTGTCGTGGAAGCGCAGGCCCTCCCGCAGGGTGAGGGTCCAGAGGCGGCCGTCGTTGTCGACCGTGTGGCCTTCGACCATCTGCGGCTGGGCGGCGTAGGTTTCGTCCACGCCGTACAGCGTGTCCCACACCATCAGCGCGTGGTTGCGCACCGAGTAGTTGCCGGTGACGATCGGGTCGAGCACGGCGAGGTCGGTGTAGGGGACGAATTTGAGCGTGGCGGCCTGGGCGGAGGCGATCCTGGGCGCAGCGAGTGAGACAGCCGAGGCAAGGAAGGTGCGGCGGTGCATGGGTCCGGCTCCCTGTGGGCAGGGGCTATCGTCCTGCGATTGATGCGCCGCAGCAAGAAGAAAAGGCGAACCGCCAAGGCGCCAAGGGCGCCAAGATGAACGCCAAGGGTCCCTTGGCGGCTGCTTGGCGTTCTTGGCGCCTTGGCGGTTCCCTTGCTTCCCGCTCAGCCCCCGAACTTGCCGGATTTGGGGAAGCCGTTGGGCGGCAGGCGGCCAACCTGGCCGCGTTCGCCGAGCCGGCTCCCTTGAGGCAGGGGGCATCGTCCTGCGATTGGTGCGCCGCAGCAGGAAGAAAAGGCGAACCGCCAAGGCGCCAAGGACGCCAAGAGGTCGCCACGGGTCCCTTGGCGCTTCCTTGGCGGCCCTTGGCGCCTTGGCGGTTCCCTTGCTTCCCGGTCAGCCCCCGAACTTGCCCGACTTGGGGAAGCCGTTCGGCGGCAGGCGGCCGACCTGGCCGCGTTCGCCGAGCCAGTCGGCCAGTTTTTCCTCGGTGCGGGTCTTGTCGCCGAGGCGCCAGGTGAGGCCGTCGGCCATGGCGAAGGTCTTGAGGTCGGCCAGGGTGGCGTCCTTGTATTTCTGCAGCATCACGCCGCCGCCGCGGGCCATTTCCGGCACCTGTTCCAGCGGGAAGACGAGCAGCTTGCGGTTGCTGCCGATGATGGCGACGTGGTCGCCGGTGACCGGGGCGATGAGGGCTGCTTCCTCGCCCGACTTGAGGTTCAGCACCTGCTTGCCGGTGCGCTTTTCCGCCAGCAGGTCTTCCGCCTTCACCACGAAGCCGCGGCCGGTATCGGAGGCGACGAGGTGCCTGATGCCGTCGCGCCAGATGAACAGGGCGGTGACGTCGTCTTCATTGGTGAGGTCCACCACGAGGCGGATCGGCTGGCCGTCGCCGCGGCCGCGGGGGAGGTCGCCGGCCTTGAGCGTGTAGGCCCGGCCGTTGGTGGCGAAGAGGCAGAGGCGATCGGTGGTTTCGCAGGGGACGATCAGCTTGAGGCGGTCGCCTTCCTTGAACTTCAGGTCGTCGGGGTTGGCGACCGCGCCCTTCACGGCACGGACCCAGCCCTTGTCGGACAGGATGACGGTGATCGGTTCGCTCCATGTAGGAGTCGGGGTCGACGATGTATTCCTTCTGCGGGCCGGCGAGTTCGGTGCGGCGGTTGCCGAGCGGGCCTTCGCCGAACTTGCCCTGGATGGCGGTCAGCTCGCTGGTGATCTTGTCCCAGCGCTTGGACTCGCTGCCGAGGAGGGTTTGCACCTCCTTCAGTTCCTTGGTGAGGTTCTTGTGTTCCTTGCGGATCTCCATCTCTTCCAGGCGGCGCAGGCTGCGCAGACGCATGTTGAGGATGGCTTCGGCCTGGGTATCGGTCAGCGAGAAGGTGCGGATGAGGACGGCTTTGGGTTCGTCCTCGGTGCGGATGATGCGGATGACCTCATCGAGGTTGAGGTAGACGGCGAGGAAGCCTTCGAGGATTTCGAGGCGACGCTGGATGGCGGCGAGGCGGTGGTTGCTGCGGCGGACCAGGACTTCCTGGCGGTGGGCGAGCCACTGGGTGAGCAGGGGCTTGAGGCCGAGGACCTGGGGGGTGCGTTCGGCGGTGAGGACGTTCATGTTGAGCGGGAAGCGGGACTCCAGCGCGGTGGCACGGAACATGGTGGCCATGAGGGCTTCCGGCTCCACGCCGCGGGCTTTCGGCTCCAGCACCAGGCGGACGAGTTCGGTGGATTCGTCCCTGACGTCGCCGAGGAGGGGGAGTTTCTTTTCCTCCATGAGCTGGGCGATCTGCTCGATGAGGCGGGATTTCTGGACCTGGTAGGGGATCTCGGTGATGACGATGGACCAGGTGCCCATGCGGCCCTTCTCCACCTCCCACTTCGCACGCAGGCGGAAGCCGCCGCGGCCGGTTTCGTAGGCCTGGAGCATGCTGGCGGGTTCCTCCACCAGCAGGCCGCCGGTGGGGAAATCGGGGCCGGGCATGTGGGCGAGGAGGTCCGCCGTGGTGGCATCCGGGTGGCGGATGAGGTGGATGGCGGCGGCACAGACCTCGCCGGCGTTGTGGGGCGGGATGCTTGTGGCCATGCCGACGGCGATGCCGGCGGCACCGTTCGCGAGCAAGTTGGGGAAGCTGCCGGGCAGGACGACGGGTTCGGCTTCCTCGCCATCGTAGGTCGGGCGGAAATCGACGGCGTCCTCATCGATGCCGGCGAGGAGGGATTTGGCGACTTCGGTGAGGCGGGCTTCGGTGTAGCGCATGGCGGCGGGGTTATCGCCGTCGATGTTGCCGAAATTGCCTTGGCCCTCGACGAGGGGGAAGCGGGCGGCGAAATCCTGGGCGAGGCGGACCATGGCGTCGTAGATCGAGGCGTCGCCGTGGGGGTGGTACTTGCCCATGACGTCGCCGACGATGCGGGCGCATTTCTTGAAGCCGGCAGTTGGGTCCAGGCGAAGCTGGTGCATGGCGTAGACGAGGCGGCGGTGCACGGGCTTGAGGCCATCGCGCAGGTCCGGCAGCGAGCGGCTGGTGATGGTGGACATGGCATAGGCGAGGTAGCGCTGGGAGAGCGCTTCGCGCAGCTTGGTATCCTGGACGTTGCCGATCAGGTCATCGGGCATCGGGGGGCGGTTCCTTCAGGGCAGTGACGCGGTCGTAAAGCGCGACCCTCGCTTGGGGCAATGGCTTGTGTTGCAGGCCGAATACGTCCCGCGCGAGGAAGTGGGCGGTGAGGCGGAGGCCGTCTGCCCATTCGGGGGGCGATCCCTCGCCGCCTTCGGTGAGGAAGGGGGGGAGGGGGAGGAGACGGTCCTTCCAGGTGCCTGCCGCTTCCTCGCTGACGGCGCGGCCGGTGCGGGGGGATACGTAGGCCAATTTTCCTGAATTGCCCAGCCCGGATTCGCCGGAGATGGCGCAGGCGGCGAGATCGAGGCCGTAGCCGAGGTCGCGCAGCAGGGCGAGTTCCCAGCGGATGAGTTCGGCCATCTGGCGTTCGGGCTGGGGGAGGCGGGCGAGGAGGTGGAGCAGGCCATCGAAGGCGGCGGGGTAGGGGTGGCGTTCCGGCAGGCCGCCTTCGGCGACGGCACAGCTGGCGGTGAGCATGGAGAGGGCGAGGGCATCATCCAGCACCAGGGCGGCGGCGGGGTGGACGAGTTCGGCGGTGAAGGAGCCGAGCTGGTCGGACAGGCGGCCGATCCAGCGGACCTGGATGAGGTTGCCGGGCTGCCAGAGGGCGGCGCGGGTGCGGGACTGGGCGCCGCGGGCGAGGCCGCGATGGGCGCCGTGGGTCTCGGTCATGACCGTGGCGATGGCGTCTGCCTCCCCGTAGGGGCGGGCATCGAGGATGATCGCGGGG
>JBIKOJ010000098.1:0-19543 GCA_044358135.1 Acetobacteraceae bacterium
TCGGCGACGACGGGCTCGGCCTCGGCTAGCACGGGCGGCAGCGCGGGGGTGGGTTGCTCGGCATCGGGGGCCAAGGGGGCATCGGCCTCGGCGGCAGCGGCCGGGCTCTCCTCGCCATCCTCGCGGCGGCCGCCACGGCGGCGGCGGCGACGGCGGCGGCGGCGCTCGGCATCCTCGGCGGAGGTGGCGGCCTCGCTGCCGGGCTCGCCGTCCTCGCGCTCGTCCTCGGCGTCACTCTCTTCGGCGACGACGGGGGCCACCATCACAGGGGCCGCGACAGGCGCCGGCGGCGGGGCGATGGCCTCGGCCACGTCCGGCAGTTCCTCGGCCATGTCGTCGTCCTCGTCCGCCTCGAAGGCCGGTGGCGGAAGCGGCACGACGGGGGCCGGCGGCAGCAGGGCGATGCGCTCGGCCTCCGACAGCGGCGGGCGCAGGCGGTCGATGCGGATGGCGGGCGGCATCAGCGACTCGTCGGCGCTGAAATGCACCCGCATGCCGTAGCGGATCTCGATCTCCGCCAGGCGGTCGCGCTTGTTGTTCAGCAGGTACATGGCCACGGAGGAGGCGGCATGGACCATGATGTGGCCGGCGCGGGCCTTGCCGCCCTCTTCCTCGATCTCCCGCAGCACGTGGATCGCGGCACTTTCCGTGGTGCGCACCAGGCCGAGGCCGGCGCAATGCGGGCAGGTGACGAAGCTGGTCTCGGTCAGGCTGGGGCGCAGGCGCTGGCGGCTCATCTCCAGCAGGCCGAAATGGCTGATGTTGCCGATCTGGATGCGGGCACGATCGTGCTTCAGCGCATCCTTCAGGCGGCGCTCCACCATCGCGTTGTTCTTGCGCGACTCCATGTCGATGAAGTCGATCACGATCAGGCCGGCGAGGTCGCGCAGGCGCAGCTGGCGGGCGACCTCCTCGGCGGCCTCCAGGTTGGTACGGAGCGCGGTTTCCTCGATGCCGCGCTCACGCGTGGAGCGGCCGGAGTTCACGTCGATCGCCACCAGGGCTTCCGCCTGGTTGATGATCAGGTAGCCGCCGCTCTTCAGCTGAACGGTGGGCACCAGCATGGAATCGAGCTGGTCCTCCACGCCATGCTTGGAGAACAGCGGCTGGCCGATCCCCTCGGGCCGCCAGAGCTGCACCTTGCGGGCGTGGCTGGGCATCAGCATGCGCATGAAGTCGCGCGCCGCCCGCCAGCCGGCCTCGCCATCCACCACCACCTCGTCGATGTCGCGCGAGTAGCCATCGCGGATGGCGCGCTTGATGAGGCTGGCTTCCTCGTAGATCAGCGCCGGCGCCATGGACCGCATGGTCAGCTCGCGGATGTCGTCCCACAGGCGCATCAGGTATTCGCAGTCGCGCTTGATCTCCGGCTTCGGCCGGTTGGCGCCGGCGGTACGGACGATCAGGCCCATGCCGGAGGGGATCTCCAGCTCCGCGGTGATCTCCTTCAGGCGGCGGCGATCGGCGGCGGAGGTGATCTTGCGGGAGATGCCGCCGCCGCGGGGCGAGTTTGGCATCAGCACGCAGAAGCGGCCGGCGAGCGAGATGTAGGTGGTCAGCGCCGCGCCCTTGGTGCCGCGCTCTTCCTTCACCACCTGGATCAGCATGATCTGGCGACGGCGGATCACTTCCTGGATGCGGTAGTTGCGCAGGAAGCGGGCCATGCGGCGTTCGGCGGCCTCGTCGGCGCCGTTGCCCTCGAACACGTCGTCGCTGCCACCGAGCGCCTCGGGCGGGGCTTCGTCGGACTCGACCTCGTCGAGATCGGAGTCACCACCTGTGTCGGACTGGCTGTCGGCGGTATCGTAGGACTCGGTCTCGGCGTAGGCGGGGTCGGACGGGGCATCGGCGTAGGCGGGGGCGTCCAGGGCCTGGGGCTCGCTGGAGGGCTCGGCCACGCCATCAATCTCCGGCGCGCCCTGCGCGACGGTGAAGGCGCCATGGGTGAGTTCACCGAAGTCGATCTCGCCATAGGCGGTGGCGCTGGCGGGGGCCTCCAATGCGGCCTCGCGCGGGCCGCCACGGCGGCGGCGGCGGCCACGGGCCTGGTCACGCCCGCCATCACGGCCGCCTTCGCGGCCCGCTGGCGCCTGGGGCTGCGGGGCGGCTTCGGCCGGGGCGGCGCGCGTGGCGCGGGCTTCGTCCTCGGCGTCTTCCTCCGCCTCGGCGGCCCGGGCGTCGTCCTCCTGCATCTTCAGCAGGCGCTGCCGGTCGGCGACGGGAATCTGGTAGTAGTCCGGGTGGATCTCGCCGAAAGCGAGGAACCCATGGCGGCCGCCGCCGTATTCGACGAAGGCGGCCTGGAGGGACGGTTCCACCCGGACCACCTTGGCCAGGTAGATGTTGCCCTTGAGCTGTTTCTTGGTGGAGGCCTCGACGTCGAAGTCTTCGAGGCGGTTACCGTCCAGCACCACCACGCGGGTTTCTTCCGCGTGGGTGGCATCGATCAGCATACGCTTGGTCATGGGGTCGCGAACTCCGCAGCGCCGCCGGCCCGCGCGCCACTGCGCGGCGGGGGTGGCTCGATAGGCTTGCAGGGAGAGGCGGCAGACCTGACCGCAGGAGACCCAGGGGAGCGAGCATGGCAAGCAGCCGGCGCGGCCGCGCCCCACCCCGCGCAAACGCCGGCAAAGCCGCGGAGGCGGCTTCTTCGGTCTGCGGGGGGAGCGTCATCGCGTCGGCCATCGGACCCTGAAACTGCGGGCTGGAGCCTCGAAGGGAGGCGCCGCCCCGGTGGATATCGGTTGCTGATGGCCCATCTGCCGCGCCAGGCCCCGAAAGGCGGCGCAAAAACGATCCATCTCCGCGCCGGTGCGGCCACCCTGTGCTGCGACGATGTCGCGGCTGGAACTGGGAGCGCGGCGCGGCCCGGTGGTGCGAGGCCCGGCGGGCGTCCTCCCGGTGCGGGCGGCTGGGGCCACCCTCGGCGCCGGCAACCCGGGCCGGTTGCGGCGGGGGCTGGTGCGGCGCGTGCTCGGGACTTCGTCTTGTCCGCCGGTTCGGCGCGGAACCGGCACATGCCGGCCCCGGCGCGCCACCGAAGCGGGTCGAACATGGAGCAAAGCCATAGCCACTGCAAGCAGCCACGGCGCAGGCGCCCGCACGGCAGACCCGTAGGCAGATGGGAAGTGACCGATATCAATTATTAAGGTGACATTCCAAATGTGCTGTGCGAGGAATCGCCACCCTCGCCGGCAGCTCCGCCGGCGGCGCCGCCTCCGGTCTGTTGCAGGGTACGCCCGTGATCTCTCGCCGATTCCTCTTCCCAGGCCTGTCGCTCAGCTTCCTGCTGCCGTCAGGCCCCTCCGCCGCGGCGCCGGAGCGCACGCCCGCCCCGCGGCCGCGGAATGCCGCGCCCACGAGCCGGCTGCCGCTGGTGATGCTGGATCCCGGCCATGGCGGCAAGGACCCCGGGGCGATCGGCCTTTCCGGCACCTATGAAAAGCACGTCGCCCTGGCCTCGGCGCAGGAGCTGCGCCGGCTATTGCTGGCCACCAAGCGCTACCGCGTGGAGATGACACGCGCCCGCGACACGTTCGTGGCGCTGGAGGAGCGCGTGGCGATCGCACGGCGGCGGCAGGCGGCGCTGTTCGTCTCGCTCCACGCCGATGCGCTGAACGACAGCTCGGTGCGCGGCGCCAGCGTGTACACACTGAACGAAACCGCCTCGGACCGGCAGACAGCCGCACTGGCGCAGCGCGAGAACGCGGCCGACCGCTTCGGCACACCGAACTTCCAGGGCACCCCGCCGGAGGTGGCGCGCATCCTGGTGAGCCTGGTGCGGCAGGAAACGCGGGTGGGCTCCACGCGCATGGCGCGCAACGTGGTGCAGTCGCTGGGGCGGGAAGTGCCGCTGCTGCCCAACCCGGCGCGGCATGCCAGCTTCATGGTGCTGAAGGCCGCCGATATCCCCAGCGTGCTGGTGGAGATGGGCTTCATGTCCAATCGGGCAGACGAGGCGGCGCTGCGCCGGCCGCAGCACCGCGCCCAGCTGGCCGGCGCGATGCTGCGCGCCATCGACGGCTACTTCGCCGCCGGGGGCGAGCGCTACGCCGGCTGAACGCCCCATCCCGCGCGCAACCTGTCGCGCGGCCCCGGTTTCGGGCTAGAACGCCGCCATGAGCGACCCCGTGACACCCCCGACCGAGCCGGCCGCCCCACGGCTGACCGCTGGCGAGCGGCTGGCCCCGCGCGGCCGCACCGCGGCACCGGTGGCGGCGCGCCCCCCTGCCCCCATCCCTGGCCCGATGGCCGATCCACGACAGGCCGAAGCCCCCGAGGCCGCGCCGGGCGAGGGCGGCAACGCGCCGCCGCCGCGCCAGAAGCGCGCGCCACGGCCGAAGCGCCGGCGCAGCCTGCTGGGCCGGCTGTTCGCCTGGCTGTTCTCGCTGGCTGTGGTGGGCGGCGTGGCGGCCGCCGCCACGGTGGTGCTGGTGGTGCAGCATTTCGGCGCCGACCTGCCGGACCACGAGACGCTGACGCACTACCAGCCGCCGGTGATGAGCCGGGTCTATGCCGCCGATGCCCGGCTGCTGTCGGAACTGGCCACCGAGCGGCGCATCTTCGTGCCCTATGCCGCGGTGCCGGAGCTGGTGAAGCGCGCCTTCATCTCCGCCGAGGACCAGAATTTCTACGACCACAAGGGCGTGGACCCGATCGCGATTGCCCGCGCGGCGCTGTTCGACGTGATGCAGTACGGCTCCGGCAGGCGCCCGATCGGGGCCTCCACCATCACGCAGCAGGTCGCCAAGAACATGCTGCTGAGCAACGAGGTCTCGATCCGGCGCAAGGTGCGCGAGGCGATCCTGGCCTTCCGCATCGAGCAGTCGCTCTCCAAGGAACGCATCCTCGAACTGTACCTGAACGAGATCTACCTGGGCCTGCAGGCCTATGGCGTGGCCTCCGCGGCGCAGACCTATTTCAACAAGTCGCTGGACGAGCTGACGCTGCCGGAAGCCGCCTTCCTGGCCGCGCTGCCCAAGGCGCCGAACAACTACAACCCGTTCCGCTTCCCCGAAGCCGGCCGCGCGCGGCGCGATTGGGTGATCGGGCGCATGGAGGAGGACCGCGCCGTCACCGCCCAGCAGGCGGCGGAGGCCCGGGCGCAGGCGATCACCGTCTCCGCCTTCCGCCGGCCGGAATCGGTGACCGGGGCGGAGTATTTCGCCGAGGAGGTGCGCCGCCAGCTGATCGACCGCTTCGGCGCCGATGAGGTTACCAAGGCCGGCTACACCGTGCGCACCAGCGTCGACCCCACGCTGCAGCTGGCCGCCGACCGCGCGCTACGCGAGGGGCTCATGCGCTACGACCAGCGCCGCGGCCATTGGCGCGGTCCGGTGGCGAAGCTGGAGCTGCCGGTGCGCCCGGCCAACGCCCCTGCCCCGCCCGCCGGTGCGCCGCCCGCCTGGGCCGGCCTGCTGGGCGGCGTGGCCCGCCCGCCCGGGATGCTGCCGGAATGGCGCCTGGCGGTGGTGCTGGAAACGACGGACGCGGAAGCCCGCCTCGGCTTCCTGGAACGCGCGCCGGGCACGCCGCCCAGCGTGCCGGCCACGCCGCGCCTGCTGGCCATGCCGATGGCCGAAACCACCTGGGCGCGCCCATTGGTGAACGACAAGCCCGGCCCCGCCCCGCGCCGCATGGGCGACGTGCTGAAGCCCGGGGACGTGGTGATGGCCGAGCCGCTGGCCGCCACGCCCGCCCAGGGCCGCACGCCCGCGCGCCCGGAGCGGCTGGCGCTGCGGCAGGTCCCGCAGGTGCAGGGCGCGCTGGTGGCGCTCGATCCCGCCACCGGGCGGGTGCTGGCGATGTCCGGCGGCTGGAGCTTCGAGACCAGCCAGTTCAACCGGGCCACCCAGGCGCTGCGCCAGCCCGGGTCCAGCTTCAAGCCCTACGTGTATCTCGCAGCACTGCAATCCGGCCTCTCGCCCTCGCAGCGCTTCCTCGATGCCCCGTTCGTGGTGGACCAGGGCGCGGCGGGAAAGTGGCGGCCGAGCAATTTCGAGCAGAGCTTCTCCGGCCCCGTTTCCCTGCGCGTGGCGCTGGAGAAGTCGCTCAACCTCGTGACGGTCCGCGTGGCGGACAAGATCGGCATGGAGCGCGTGGCCCAGCTGGCGATCGGGCTGGGCGTGGTGGACGACATGCCGCGCGTGCTGCCGGCGGCCCTGGGCGCGGTGGAAACCACGGTGCTGCGCCAGGCGGGCGCCTATGCCAGCTTCGTGGCCGGCGGCAAGCGCGTGGTGCCGACGCTGATCGACAGCGTGCAGGACCGCGAGGGCAAGGTGGTCTGGCGCGCCCCGGCCCTGGCCTGCGACGGCTGCGACGACCCCGGCCGCCGCCCCCTGCTGCGCGACACCCGCCCGCAGGTAGTGGATCCGCAGAGCACCTTCCAGCTGGTCGGCATGCTGCAGGGCGCGGTGCAGCGCGGCACCGGCAACGCCGCCGGCCAGGGCATCCGCACCGCGGTGGCCGGCAAGACCGGCACCAGCCAGGATTTCCAGGACAACTGGTTCGGCGGCTTCACGCCCGACATGGTGGCGATCGTCTGGGTGGGCTTCGACACGCCCTCCAGCCTGGGCGACAACGAAACCGGCGGCGGCAATGCGGCGCCGATCTTCCGCAACTTCATGTCCGTCGCCCAGCAGAACCGCCCGGCGCTGCGCTTCACCGCCCCGCCCGGCGTGTCGATGGCCGGCTGGGAGTCCGGCAACGGCACGGTCACCGACGCCTTCAAGCCCGGGCAGGAGCCAGGCGGTTCCGCCCCGATCATCGGCATCGCAGCCCCGCCGGGCGCCGACGGGACCCCGGCCCCACCACGCCCCGCCGCCGGCGGGGTCGACAGCGGGCTGGGCGGGCTGTATTGAGCCCGCCTACTCGCGCGCAACATCCAACGCAGGGATGCCATGTCCGCCGAATCCATCGCCCTCAACGAACAGATCAAGCAGTCCGTCGCGCTGCTGAGGAGGCATCTTTGACTGGGATGTCGCCCGCGCCCGCCTGGACGAACTGAACCACCGGGTCGAAGACCCCACCCTCTGGAACGATGCCGCCGCCGCGCAGGCGCTGATGCGCGAGCGCAACCGGCTCGCCTCCGCCATCGAGGGCGTGGAGAAGCTGGAGCAGGACGTTTCCGATACCAGCGAGCTGATCGAGATGGCCGAGGCCGATGGCGACGCCGGCATGGCCAATGAGGGCATCGCCGCGCTGAAGCTGCTGGCCGAGGAAGCCAAGCGGCGCGAGATCGAATCGTTGCTCTCCGGCGAGGCCGATGGCCGCGACTGCTACATGGAAATCAACGCCGGCGCCGGCGGCACCGAAGCCCAGGATTGGGCCGAGATGCTGGTGCGCATGTACAACCGCTGGGCCGAGGCGCGCGGCTACAAGATCCAGCTGATCGAGCAGAGCGAGGGCGAGCAGGCCGGCATCAAATCCGCCACGCTGCAGGTCACCGGCCCGAACGCCTATGGCTGGCTGAAGACCGAGGCCGGCGTACACCGCCTGGTCCGCATCTCGCCCTTCGACGCCGCGGCCCGCCGCCAGACCAGCTTCGCCTCCGTCTGGGTCTATCCCGTGGTGGACGACACGATCGAAATCGAGATCGATCCCTCGGACCTGCGCGTGGACACCTACCGCGCCTCCGGCGCCGGCGGGCAGCACGTGAACAAGACCGAGTCGGCCATCCGCATCACCCACATCCCCACCGGGATCGTGGTGGCCTGCCAGACCGACCGCAGCCAGCACCGCAATCGCGCCACCGCGATGGAGATGCTGAAAGCCCGCATGTACGAAGCCGAACTGCAGAAGCGCGAGGCCGTGGCCAACGCACAGGAAGCCGCCAAGACCGATATCGGCTGGGGCCACCAGATCCGCAGCTACGTGCTGGCGCCGTACCAGATGGTGAAGGACCTGCGCACCGGCGTGGAAAAGGGCAACCCCGCGGCGGTGCTGGATGGCGACCTGGATGGCTTCATGGCCGCCGCCCTGGCGCAGCGCGTGGGGGCAACGCGGAGTGATGCGTCGGCTCAGGCGCAGTAAGAAAGCGTCTTCTTTTTTCTGAAGAAAAAAGAAGCAAAAAAGACTTCATTTGCTGGCACGCGTGCTGGACGACCGGCACGCGTGCCAGCGAATAAAAGTTTTTTGGTTCTTTTTTT
Source organism: Acetobacteraceae bacterium (assembly GCA_044358135.1). Taxonomy (GTDB): domain Bacteria; phylum Pseudomonadota; class Alphaproteobacteria; order Acetobacterales; family Acetobacteraceae; genus CAMDGX01. The sequence continues at coordinate 8,148 of JBIKOJ010000098.1, forward strand.
CAAAAAAGAACATGCTTCCTATAGAACCCCCACATCCCCATCCCCCCTGCCCCGGAGCAGGATGAACAACGCCAACGCCCCGGCTGTGATGGCGATCAGCATCGTGGCATAGGCCGCCGCCATGCCCACGTCGCCGGCCAGCGATTGCTGATAGGCCGCCACCGGCAGGGTTCTCGTGCCGCCGGTGTAGAGCACGATCGAGGCGGAGAGTTCGTTGAACACCTCCACCCAGGCGATCGCGGCCCCCGCGAGCAGGCCCGGCCGCATCAGCGGCAGCATCACGCGCCGGAAGCCGCCGAGCGGGCGCACGCCGAGGCTTTGCGAGGCTTCCTCCAGCCCGCGGTCGATCTGGTAGACGATGCTGGCCGAGGCGCGGGCGACGAAGGGCACCCGGCGGATGACGTACATCACCACGATAATGCTGGCGGTGCCGGTGAGCATCAGCGGCGGCTGGTTGAAGACCGAGGCATACCCGATCCCCAGCACGGTGCCGGGCACCACATAGGGCACCATGATCAGCAGGTCCGCCAGGCGGGAGAGCAGCCCGCTGCGCCGTGCGATCAGGTAGCCGGCGAGCGCCCCGAGCACCAGGATCATCACCAGGGCGATGGCGGCGTAGCGCAGGCTGTTCCACAGCGCGTCCCCCAGCGCGGCGAAGGCGTTGGTGTAGTTCGCCAGCGTCAGCGCGGGCTGGAACACCACGCCGCGCACCTCCAGGAAGGAGGAGCCGACAACAACGATCAGCGGCATGTTGGCCAGCAGCACCAGCGTGGCGGTGCCCAGAGACATCAACGCACCGCGCCTGCCGCGCAACGGCGTGGCCACGCGCGTGCCGGAGGTGTCGTTGGAGACGGTGCGGCGCGCGGCGAGCCAGCGCGCGGCCACCACCAGCGTCATCGCCAGCAGCACCAGGATGGCGGCGGTGGTGGCGGCCATGCCGGGCTCGGCACCGATCTCGGAGAGGTAGAGCGAGAAGGCGAGCGTGGCGAGCACGGGGAAGCGTTCGCCCTCGCCCAGGATGCTCGGCGTGCCGAAATCGGCGAGGATGCCGAGGAACACCAGCAGGACGCCGGTCACCAATGCCGGCAGCACCAGCGGCAGGGTCACGGTGCGGATCACCGCCAGCCGCCCGCGGCCGAGGCTGGCGGCGGCTTCCTCCAGCCCCACGTTCACGCGCGACAGGCCGCTGCGCACCACCAGGAACATCACGGGGTAGTGGCTGAAGGCGGTGGCCAGCGCGATGCCGAAGGTCCCGTAGATCGGCGGGATCTCGATGCCGATTCCAGCCAGCGCCTGCCGCACCATGCCGCTGCGGCCGAACATCAGGATCCAGGCATAGGCGCCGACGAAGGGCGGCGAGAGCATGGACATCAGGATCGCCACCTCGATCCAGCGCTTGGCGCGGAAATCGTAGCGCGCGAAGGCCAGCGCCAGCGGCACGGCGAGCAGCAGGGAGATGGCGGTGCCGAGGGCGGCAATAGTGAGGCTGTTGGTCAGCGCACGGCGGAAGTAGCGGGATTCGAAGAAGGCGACGTAGTTCTCCAGGCCGAAGCGTCCGCTTTCCTGGCCGATCAGGCTCTGGCGGGCGAGCTCAGCCAACGGCCAGGCGACGAACACCAGCATGATCGCCACCACCAGCAGCGCCACCAGCGGCCAGGGGTCGCGCACCAGGCGCGCCAGCGCACTCACGCGATGCGCCAGCCGTCCACCGGCCCGGCCTCGCGGGTGAACAGGCGGGCGCGGTCGGGGTGGAATTCCAGGTGCACGGCCGTGCCCTCCGCCGGCAGCGCGGTGCCGCTCGGCACGTCGGCATCCATCGTGGCGCCGGAAGGCAGCCGCAAATGCAGGCGGGTGCGGTGGCCCATATAGGCGCGCATCAGCACCTCACCCTGCAGGCACGGCAGCGCGCCAGGGGCGCCGCACAGGCGCAGATCCTCGTTGCGCAGGGCAAGGCGCACGGGGCCAGCGGGGCGGCCCTCGCGGCGCGGCAGCACGAAGCTTGGGCCTGCGGAGAGGGTCACGGCATCGCCGTCCTCGCCCGGCGCCAGCGTGGCATCGAACCAGTTGCAGCCGCCGATGAAGTCCGCGACGAAGGCGTGGGCCGGGGCCTCGAACACCTCTTCTGGCGGGGCGATCTGCAGCAGCTCGCCCTGGCGCATCACCGCGATGCGGTCGGAGATGGCCAGCGCCTCCTCCTGGTCGTGCGTCACATACAGCGTGGTGATGCCCAGCTCGCGCTGCATCAGCCGGATCTCGCGCCGCATCTCGATGCGCAGCAGGGCGTCGAGGTTGGAGAGCGGCTCATCCATCAGCAGCAGGTCGGGCTCGATCACCATGGCCCGCGCCAGGCCCACGCGCTGCTTCTGCCCGCCGGAGAGCGCATCGGGGAACCGGCCAGCCAGCGCGCCGAGCTGCACCCGCTCCAGCGCCGCCTGCACGCGCCGGGCGCGATCGCCGCCGCGCACCCCGCGGGCCGCCAGGCCGTAGGCGACGTTGTCGGCCACCGACATGTGCGGGAACACGGCATAGCTCTGGAACACCATGCCGAAGTTGCGCCCCTCCGGCGGCACGTCGCCCAGGTTGCGGCCGCCGACCTCAATGCGCCCCTCGGTCTGGCGCTGGAAGCCGGCAATCACGCGCAACAGCGTGGTCTTGCCGCAGCCGGAGGGGCCGAGCAGCGTCACCAGCTCGCCGCGCGCCACGGAAAGGTCCACCCCGTTCAGCGCGGCGAAGGCGCCGAAGCGCACCTTGATGCCGGTGGCCTTCAGATGCGCGTCGGTCATGCCGGCCGGATCAGCGGCGGACGAGGCGCAGGTAGCGGGCCAGGACATCCTTCTGGACGGCGTTCGACCATTCCACCGGGATGTTGTTCATCGGCAGCGTGGCGGCCGGGGGCGCACCCGGGGGCGGGGGCACGTCGGCGCGGATCGGCCGGCGGGAGAATTTTTCTACCAGCAGGCGCTGGCCCTCGGCCGAGACGATGTAGTCCACCAGCGCACGGCCACCGGCCGGGTTGGGGCCGCCGGCCACCAGCGCCATGGCATCGGCCGAAACGTTGATCCCTTCCTTCGGGTAGATGATGCGCACCGGCGCGCCGCCCTGGGCATAGCGCGGGCCGTAATCCTCGAGCGTGAGGCCGAGCGCGTATTCGCCCTGCGCCACGCCGCGCGGCACGGCGCCGGAGCTGCCGGTGATGACGAAGTTCTCCACCATCCGCTCAAACAGCTTCCAGCCCTCGGCCTCGCCGAAATTGTGCAGGATCTGCAGCAGCTGGATCAGCGCGCTGCCGGAGCGGTCCGCGCCCGCATAAGCGATCTTGCCCTTCCACTTCGGGTTGGCCAGCTCGGCCCAGCTGGTGGGGATCTCGGCTTCCGGCACCAGCTTGGTGTTCACCATCAGCACGGTGGCGAGCGTGACGGAGAAGGGGATCCAGTTCGGGCTCACCTTCAGCATCGGCGTGATCGCGGCATCGTCGGCCGGCGCATACTTGGCGAACAGCGCCGGGCTGCCATCGATCGACTCACCGCCGACGGAGATCACCGCATCGGCCAGCGGGCGGGCGCGCTCGGCGGTAATGCGGCGCACCAGCTCGCCGGAGCCGGCGGCGACCAGCTGGATGTCCATGCCGGCCTTCGCCTTGAAGCCAGGCGTCAGCGCGGTGACGGATTCGGCGAAGGCGGTATAGGCCACCACCTGGCCGGCCTGCGCGCGCGCGGGCAGGGCGGTGGAAAGCGAGGCGGCACCGGAGAGGGCCATCAGCTGGCGACGGTTCATGCGCGCGGGCTCCTTGCATGCGGTTGCGTGCGGGATTGCCGCAACTTCGCGGCGCGGTCCAGACAAGATTCGACGGTGATCACCAAGCCCAGGCGACGCCGCCGCCACCACGCGGATCGGCGCCGGCCTGCCAGTTCCCCAGCGCGCCACGGCAGCTGCCACCGAGCCAGATGGCATGGGCGCGGCTCATCGTGGGGTCGAAGCTGTGCGGGCTGTGGCGCACCTCGTGGCCACGGGCGCGGAGCGCATCCACCACGGATTGCTGCACTCGCGCCTCGGCAAACACCGGCCCGGCCTCGCAGTGGATGCGCGGGAAGGCCACGGCTTCCGCCGCCGTCATGCCGAAATCGACGATGTTGAGGATGGTGGTGAGCACGGCGGTGATGATCACGGAGCCGCCCGGGGCACCCACCACCAGCACCGGCTTGCCGTCCTTCAGCAGCATGGTCGGCACCATGCCGGTGGTGCGCGCCTTGCCAGGGGCCATGGAGTTGGCACGGCCGGGCTGCGGGTCGAACAGCTTCATGGCGTTGTTCCACTGGAAGCCGAGCCCCGGCGTTACCACGCCGGCACCGGTGCCGAGCGTGTGGGTGACGGAAACGGCGTTGCCCGCGGCATCCATCACCGAGAGATGCGTGGTGCAGGAGGGCGGCGAGCCCTGGCGGTGGCCGGGGAGCCAGCCCTTGCGGATCTCCGCCGCCCAATGGGCTGCGCGGTCCTTGGAGATCATGGTCTCCACCGGCACATCAACGAACTCGGGATCGGCGAGCCAGGCCTCGCGATCGACATGCGCGGCGGCGAGCGCGCGGGCGAGCAGGTCCATGTGCTCCACCCCGCCCGCCGGATGGCGACCGAGGTCGAAATTCTCCAGGATGTTCAGTATCTCGATCAGCACGGCGCCGGAGCCGGGCGGCGGGTTGGAGGCGACCTCGAAGCCGCGATAGCTGCCGATCACCGGCATGCCCTGGCGCACCTTGTAGGTCCTGAGGTCATCGGCGGTGATGAAGGCGCCGTTGGCGGCGAAATCGGCGGCGATCTGCTGGCCGAGCGCGCCGGTGTAGTATTCATCTGCCCCGCCCCTGGCCACGCGCTCCATCGTGTCGGCCATGTCGCTCAGCATCAATGTCTCGCCGACGGCGTGGACCTTGCCCTGGGCGTTGAGGAAGATGCGGGCGGATTCCGGCGTGCGGGTGATGCGGGTGTGGCCGTTGGGCACGCCGGCCATGGGGGTGCCGGAGAGGAAGCCGCTGTAGAACGGCGTCACGGTCACGCCGGCGCGGGCCTGGGCGATGGCCGGCGCCAGCAGGTCGGCCCAATCCATCGTGCAGTAGCGGGCGTGGAACTCATGGAAGCCGCGGACGGTGCCGGGGATCATGATCGCGGTGTAGCCGAGCTCGGAGCGGTTATCGGCGAAGAAGGAATAGCCGCTGATCTCGCTGCGGCCGGTCTGGTCGGCGGCCCACATGCTGGGCGTCACCTTGCTGCCGCCGCGGGTGTGGAAGTCGATCATCTCGTGCTTGCCATCGGCCGCGCGAAACACCTGCAGCGTGCCCATGCCGCCCATGCCGCACATGAAGGGGTCGTTCACCATCTGGCTGAAGGCGGTGGCGACGGCGGCATCGAAGGCGGTGCCACCCTTGGCCAGAATGGCGGCCCCCACATCGGCGGCGCGGGGCTGCGGGCAGACGACGACACCCTTCATGGGCGATTCCTCCTCGACGGTACCCGCAGTTCACGGCAGGCGGGTGGCGGGCGCAAGCTAGGTGGAGAATTGCAACGCGGCGAGCCGGGCATAGAGGCCGCCCTGGGCGACGAGCTCGTCATGCGTGCCGGTGGCGACGATCCGCCCGGCCTCGATCACCACGATGCGGTCGGCGCGGCGGACGGTGGCCAGGCGGTGGGCGACAACGAGGGTGGTGCGGCCGGTGGCGAGCACGGCGAGGGCGTGCTGCACCGCCTGCTCGGCCTCCGCATCCAGCGCGCTGGTGGCTTCGTCCAGCAACAGGATCGCGGGGTCGCGCAGGATGGCGCGCGCGATGGCGATGCGCTGGCGCTGGCCGCCAGAGAGGCGCACGCCCTTCTCGCCCAGGAAGGTATCGAAGCCCTGCGGCAGCGCATCGAGGAAATCGGCGGCGGCGGCGTGGGCGGCGGCGCGCACCTCGGCATCGCTGGCATCGGGGCGGCCGTAGCGGATGTTCTCGCGCGCATTGGTGCTGAAGATCACCGGATCCTGCGACACCAGGCCGATGCGGGCGCGCAAGGCGGCGGGGTCGGCGTGGGCGATCTCCACGCCATCGATGCAGATGGTGCCGGTTTGCGGATCGTAGAAGCGCAGCAGCAGTTGCAGCACGGTGGTCTTGCCGGCGCCGGAGGGGCCGACCAGGGCGACCATCTCGCCGGGGGTGACGGTGAGGGAGAAGCCGTCCAGCGCCGCGGTATCGGGCCGGGCGGGGTAGCGGAAGGTGACGTTGTCGAATGCGATGCGGCCCTGGGGCGGGATGGGGAAGGCCAGCGGGTCGGTGGGCGGCGCGATGGTGGGGCGGGCGCGCAGCAATTCCACGATGCGCTCGGCGGCGGCGGCGGAGCGCTGCACCTCGCCCCAGATCTCGCTCATCGTCGCGCCGGAGCTGGCCAGCAGCACGGCGTAGAACACGAAGGCGGAGAGGTCGCCGCCGGTGATGCGGCCGGCGAGCACGTCATGCCCGCCGACCCAGAGGCTGAAGGTGATGGCGCCGAAGCCGAGCAGGATCACCTGCAGGATCAGCAGGGCGCGGGTGCGGATGCGCGCCTGGGCGGCGGCCACCGATTGCTCCACGCGCTCGGAGAAGCGGGTGCGGTCGATCGGCTCGTGCGTGAAGGCCTGCACGGTGCGCAGGAAGCCGACCGCTTCCTCCGCATAGGCGCCGAGATCGGCGATGCGTTCCTGCGCTGTGCGCGACAGGCGGCGTTCGCGGCGGCCGAACAGGATGGCGGGCACCACCACAACGGGCACCACCAGCACCACCACGCCGGCGAGCTTGGGGCTGGTGACCACCAGCATGGCGAGTGCCCCCACCAGCATCAGCGCGTTGCGCAGCCATTGCGAGATGGCCGAGCCGACCAGGGCCTGCAGCACCGCCACATCCGCTGTCATGCGCGAGAGGATGTCGCCGGTGCGGGCGGTTTCGAAGAATTCGGGCGACAGGGCAATCACGCGGTTGAACACGTCCCGCCGTATGTCGGCGGCCACGCGCTCGCCGAGCCAGGAGACCAGGTAGAAGCGGCAGAAGGTGGCGCCGGCGAGGATGGCCACCACGGCGAACATCAGGAGTGCCGCGCGGTCCAGCTCCATGGGCGAGCCCGTGCCGAAGCCATGGTCGATCAACTGGCGCAGGCCCTGGCCGAGGCCGAGCACCATGCTTGCTGCCACCAGCAGCGCCAGCGTGGCGGCGAGCACGCGCCAGGCATAGGGGCGCAGGTAGCCCAGCAGGACGAGAAGCGGGCCGAGGTCGCGCGGGCGCTTTGCCTCAGCCATGCCTTTGCTCCTGGCCGTGCTTCGCACGGTTTGGCGGTGGTGGCAGAGTGGGCGCCACTGCCGCCGGAGCGACTGGGCCCATGAAGATCACCGATATCCGCTGCGCCATCATCGGCGAGAATCCTGTTGTTCGCGTGTGCACCGATGCCGGGCTGAGCGGCTTCGGACCGGTGGAATACACCAAGCCTTTCATCAAGCCCCATGTGGCAATGCTGCGCGAGGCGTTGATCGGGGTGGACCCGACGCTGGTGGAGCGGGCGATGATCCCGCTGCGGCCGAGGGGCGCGTTCAAGCCCTGGGGAGCGGCGGTGAGTGCGATCGAGATCGCGCTGTGGGACATCGCGGGCAAGGCGGCGGGCGTGCCGGTGCACAAGCTGCTGGGCGGCAAGGTGCGGGACCGGGTGCGGGTGTACAATGGCGGCATCCGCACGCCGCTGACGCGGTTCGAGCCGGAGGATTTCGCCGGCGCGGTGGCGGCGATGAAGGCGGCGCCGCATGGGTTCACGCTGGTGAAGCAGCAGATCGGTTTCCATTCCCCGATGCGCCATGCGGCGGGCTTCCATCTGGGCGAGCGGCGGGCGACGCCGTTCCATTCCTGGATCGACCGCGGGCTGCTGACGGAGCGGGGGATGTCGCACATGATCGAGTGCGTGGCGGCGATGAAGGCGGTGCTGGGCGAGGATATCGGGCTGGCGCTGGATTGCGGGCCCGGCATGACGGTGCCGGATGCGATCCGGTTTGCGCGGGCGATGGAGCCCTTCAACCTGGTGTGGCTGGAGGACATGATCACCGGGGATTATTCGGTGCATGCGGGGGCGGACCAGTATGCCGAGGTGACGCGGGCGACCTCCACGCCGACGCATACCGGGGAGCAGATCTACCTGCGGCAGAACTTTTCCCGACTCATCGAAACCAAGGCGGTGCGGGTGATCGGGCCGGATCCCTGCGATATCGGCGGGTTGGCGGAGTTGAAGTGGGTGGCTGAGTACGCCGACCTGCACGGGGTGATGATGGCGCCGCACGGGATCGCGGATGGGCTGCTGGGGACGGCGGCGCTGGTGCAGGTGTGTGCGGCGCTGCCGGACAACTACATCGCCTTCGAACTGCCGGCGATACGAGGGGCGTGGTGGCCGGAGATCCTTTCGGGGGTGCCGGAGGTGAAGGACGGGTTCATCGAGGTGCCGGATGCGCCGGGGCTGGGGGTGACGTTCGATATCGGCAAGGCGCAGGCGTATCTGGCCGAGGCGGATAAGGGGTTCTTCGACTGAGCATGGACCGACTGGATGTGATCGCCACCTTTGTGCGGGTGGCGGAGCTGGCCAGCTTCACCGCGGCGGCGGCGGCACTGGGCATCTCGCGCACCGTGGCCTCCGACCGGGTGATGCAGCTGGAGGCGCGGCTGGGGGTGAAGCTGCTGAACCGCACCACGCGGCGGGTGAGCCTGACGGAGGCGGGGCTGGCGTATCTTGATCGGGCGCGGCTGGCGCTGGCGACGCTGGAGGAGGCGGAGCAGGAGGCGAGCACGCTCACTGGCCGGCCGCGCGGGGTGCTGCGGGTGAATGCGCCGGTGACCTTCGGGGCGCGGCATGTGGCGCCGGCGGTGGCGAGCTTCCTGGCCGTGCATCCGGAGCTGGGCGTGGAGCTGACGCTGGCGGATCGGCGGGTGAACCTGCTGGAGGAGCAGGTGGACGTGGCGGTGCGGATCGGGCGGCTGGAGGATTCCTCGCTGGTGGCGCGCCGGCTGGCGCCGTGCCGGAGCATTGTCTGCGCCGCGCCGGCCTATCTCGCCGCGCGGGGGATGCCGGAGCATCCGGCCGATCTGGTGAAGCATGACTGCCTTTCCTATGCCTATGCCGCCGATGGCGATCTGTGGCGGTTTGAGCGCGACGGGACGCAGGAGACGGTGCGCGTGGGCAGCCGCATCTGGTCCAATAATGGCGAGGCGCTGGCCTATGCCGCGATTGCCGGGCTGGGCATTGCGTTGAAGCCGACCTTCATCGTCGGTGAGGCGTTGCGTGACGGACGGCTGGTGCCGGTGCTGCCGGGCTGGACGGTGCCGCCGCTGGGGGTGCATGCGGTGTGGCCGCCCAGCCGCTATCTGCCATTCAAGACCCGGGCCTTCATCGACCACCTGGCGACGTGCTTCGGGCCCGATCCGTATTGGGATCGCGTTTGACGGGATTGTCCGCCTGGGCCGGATAGTGCCTCCGAAACGCGCCCGACGATCGCGGCGCGGCGATCTGCCATATCGGGGGCAACGGCGCACCGCGCCCCATCGAATGGAGATCCCCCATGCCCGCCACTGCCCCCTATGGTGCCTTTGCCCTTCGTCTCGCGCTCGGTGTTGCCGCGCTGGCGCATGGGTTGCTGAAGGTGTTCGTGTTCACGCCGGCCGGGACGGTCGGGTTCTTTGGTTCGCTCGGGCTGCCGGCCGTCGCGGCCTACCTGGTGATCCTGGCCGAGGTGGGCGGTGGGCTGCTGCTGATCGCGGGTGCCTATGTGCGGCTGGTGTCGTTGGCCCTGGTGCCGGTGCTGCTGGGCGCGCTGTGGGTGCATTCGGGCAATGGCTGGATGTTCGCCAACCCCAAGGGGGGCTGGGAATTCCCGGCCTTCTGGACTGTGGCGCTCATCGCCCAGGCACTGATCGGCCCCGGTGCCTTTGCGCTGAAGGTGCCGGACCTGGCCGCGCTGCTGGGCCGCCGTGCGGTTGGCGCCCGGGCCTGATACGATCGACGCTTCTCTGCAACCCGACGCCGGCGGGACGCGTGCCCGCCGGCGATGGAGCATTCCGATGACCCAGCCTGCCATCTTCGTGAGCCATGGCGCGCCGACCCTGCCGCTGGATGACGTGGCGGCGCGGCGGTTCCTCACTGGCCTCGGCGAACGGATCGACGCGGCCTATGGGCGGCCGAGTGCGATCCTGGTTGCCTCCGCCCATTGGGAGACCGCGACGCCGGAAGTGAGCGCGCCGGCGGTGAACGATACCATCCATGATTTCGGCGGCTTTCCGCGGGCGCTGTACGAGATGCGCTACCCGGCCCCCGGTGCCCCCGGCGTGGCGGCGGCGACCTCCGGGTTACTGCGCAAGGCTGGGTTCCGCGCCACGGTGGACCTGGAACGCGGGCTGGATCACGGCGCCTGGGTGCCGCTGCTGCTGATGTATCCCGATGCCGATATCCCGGTGGCGCAGCTTTCGGTGCAGACGCATCTGGGGCCGGAACACCATCTGCGGATGGGCGAGGCGCTGCAGGAGCTGCGCGAGGACGGGGTGCTGGTGCTGGGCTCCGGTGCCTATACCCACAACCTGATGGAGCTGCGCGGACTGCGGCAGGCGGGCGTGACGGAGGAGCCGGACTGGGTGCGTGGGTTTGCCGACTGGGCGGATGCGGCGCTGGAAGACGGGCGGCAGGAGGAGTTGCTGGCCTATCGGCGGCTGGCGCCCTTCGGGGCGCGCAACCATCCGACCGAGGAGCACCTGGTGCCGCTGTTCGTGGCGATGGGGGCCGGTGGCGGGGGGAAGGCCTCGCATTTGCATGCCAGCGTGACGCATGCGGCGCTGCGGATGGATGTGTTCGGGTGGGGGGCTGGGGCGCTGACGTAGGAAGCAAGCAAGAAAGATTCAACACAGAGAGCACGGAGGAGACACGGAGATCACGGAGGGCGCTCTTTCTCTGTGGTCTCCGTGGGTCTCTGTGTTGAATCCTTGCTTCAGTTCCGCCGCTCCGCCTGGGCGGCCGAAAACTGGGCATGAGTCATCGCCGCGGGGTGCGGGGTTTTGACGACGGATTCGGGGTGAATTTGGGCGTGCGACGGCTATGGGGGTGCGCGGGCGGCCTGGGCCGGGCTGGGTACGGGCGCGCGGTGGCCGGAGAGGGTCATGCCGCGGTTGGGGGTGCCGCGCAGGAGCCAGCCGATTTCGGCGCGCAGTTGGAGAAGGCGGCGCAGGGTGTGAGAGTCCTGGACGGAGTCCAGGTCTTCGGCGAAATCGGTGCTGGTGGAGAAGAGCCAGTCCTGGCGCAGGGCGCGCAGCGTGCGGCGCGGGGCCTCGGCCCGCGAGAAGGCGGCGAGCAGGGCGAGCAGCAGGAGCTTCAAGGCCGCCGGAATTTGG
>JBIKOJ010000271.1:0-5882 GCA_044358135.1 Acetobacteraceae bacterium
AAACGGGCTCTAAGACGCGCGCTCGGCGCAAGATGACCGGTCACCAGCGGTTCTTTTTTGAAAAAAAGAACCAAGAAACTTTTATAAATAAGTGTCGTTTCGTTCATCGTCATTGCGAGCGAAGCGAAGCAATCCATCTATCCGCACCACGTCTGCTGCGGCAGCTTGCGCGGGCGCAAACGAATGAAGTCTTTTTTGCTTCTTTTTTCTTCAGAAAAAAGAAGACTCTTCCTTGCGTGGCGCACGATCTTGCATGGAGACAGAGAGAAGCGGCCTCACCACGTCCGTCTCTCCGTCCCCATGTGAAAAATCTTTCGGCCGATCGGTGCACCACCCCCATCTGCTCCCCACGCAAAGCCACCGGTCGCGATCTCATATCTAACCAAATCTGCGTACGTACGTAGTTTTTTTCCTGTCCCACCGGCCTTGCCTGTGCTCAATATCCCGGTGATGACCCATCAACCCGCCGCACCGAGCGAAGCCGACGCACCGCGCCCCTGGGCGCGGGCGATTCTGCACGCCCGGATTCCGGCGCCGTTGAAGCTCCTGCTGCTGGCCCTGCTCGCCGCCTTCTCGATGGCGGAAGCCCCGCGCCGCACGCTGCGCGCCCTGCGCCAGGATTGGCTCTTCTCCACCAGCACCGATTTCGCCGCGGACCTGGAGTCCGTCCACTCCCCCGATGCCCTGCGCCGCATCCTCCAGCTCCGGGCGGAGATCGGCTGGCTCCTGCGCGGCACCCCCAACCGCGGCATGTCCCTGTCCGGCCATCGCGCGCCCGTACCCTGCGCGGCGCAACCCGCCCGCGCGCCCCCATGGGCCGCGAACGCCCCCCGTCACCCCGAATCCGTCGCCAAAACCCCGCGTCCCGCGGCGACGACTCATGCCCGCGCGCCGGCCCAGGCCGCACCGAAAGGCCAGGCGCCCGTCAGGTGTTCTCAGCTGCACGGCGCCAGAGGCTTGCCGCAACCGGCGCTGGCTCTGTCCCAGGCCTTCTGCTGATGCGCCAGGTCCCCTGGCCGCGGCTCACCGCCAGCCGCGATGCCCCCACCCGCCATGCCCCCGCGGGCGATGGCCATAACTCGGACGGTAGCCGCCGAAGCTGCCGCCGACATAGATCGAGGGCGGCGGCGAGTACACCGGGGCCGGTGCCGCGTAGTAGCTGTCCACCGGGTAGGCGACGCACCCGCCCAGGGCCAACACGAACAGGGCGGCAAGGGCAAGCTGGGCAAAAGGCCGGGGCATGAAGCAGCACTCCGCTGGGATCAGTGGGGTTTCTGGCCCTGGAATGCGGCAGCCCGATGGTTGGCTGCGCCCCCGTCCTGCCACGAAGCCCGCGCATGCTCCGGCATGGCCCAGGATGAAGCGGGCCGGAGAGCCCGACCCATGCGCCCGCTGATCCCCGTCCTGTCGCTGATCGCCTTGCTCGTCGCCGCGCCGGCCCTGGCCCAGGCCCCCGCCGGCCGCCTCGCCGAAGCCAGCGGCGCCGTCTCGCTGCGCCCCATCGGCGGCGCCTGGTCCGCCGCCCCGCGCGGCGCCGCGCTGCTGGAAGGCCAGACCCTGCGCACCGGCCCGCGCGCCCAGGCCGAACTCGATCTCGGCGCCAACCGCCTGGGGCTGGACCCCGATACCGTCCTGCGCATCGACAGCGCCCACCCCGGCATGCCGGCCTTCACGCTGGAGCAGGGCAGGGCGATGTTCCTGCTGCGCAGCCTGCAACCGGGCCAGGTCGCCCGCATCAACCTGCCGCGCGGCAGCGTCACGCTCGCCGAACCCGGCCTCTACGTGGTCTCGGCGCCGGAGGCCGGGCGCCCGGCCGCCATCGGCGTCAGCCGCGGTCTCGCCCAGGTCTATGGCCCCGGCGTCTCGCTCGCCGTGCCCGCGGGCCAGACCGGCCTGTTCGGCGGCGCCGATCCCGCCGGCCTGCGCCCCGGCGTCGCCGACGGCTTCCTGGCCGACGACCCCACCCCGCCGCCGCCGCAGGTCTTCCGCCCCACCCCCGGCGCCCCGCCATCCCCCGCCGCCATGGCCCCGCCCCCCGACCTCGCCGGCCTGCCCGGCACCGATCCGCTCCGCCAGCAGGGCAGCTGGGACGACCTGCCCGAGTATGGCGCCGTCTGGTACCCGCCGGTCGCCCCGTCCTGGAACCCCTATGCCGATCCCTGGCAGGCCGAGCGCTGGGGCCATGTGCCCTACACCACCGGCGCCTGGATCATGATCGGCCCGCGCTGGGCCTGGATGCCGCCGCGCCGCGTCCCGCCCCCGGCCTGGCGCCACGCCCACCCGCCGCCGGGCCTGGCCCGGCCGTACCGCCACCCGCCCGCCATGCCCCCCGTCGCCGCGCCGCCGCTCACGGCCCCCAACCCCTTCCCCGCGGCCCCGCATATCCTGGCGCCCCGCCCCATGCCGCCTGCCGCCGTATTGCCGCCCTCCGGCATCACATCCTTCGCCCCACCCCCGTCGATGCCGCGCCCGCCATTGGCCGCACCGATGGCACCGCCCCCGGCTGCGCCGCCCCCGGCCGCCCCACATGTCTTCGCCCCGCGCCCGGCCCCACCGCCCGCCGCCTTGCCGCCGTCGATGCCCCCACCGCGCATGGCCCCGCCGCCCATGGCCGCCCCGCCGATGACAGCCCCGCCGCGCCCCATCCCGCCACCGCAGCGCACCTGCCCGCCGGGCCGCACCATCTGTTGATCGCTCAGTGCGCCGCCTGCCCCAGCTGGTGGCGCAGCCTGAGATCCTCCAGGTCCAGCTCCTCGACCACCACCGCCAGCGCGTCGTCGTCCAACTCCCCGGCGCGGGACTGCGCCACCAGGTGCACCCGCGCCGCCTCGTTGGCATGCAGCCGCAGCACCAGCCGCGCCTCCCGCGCCGCCCGCCGCGCCGCCAGGGTGGGCCCGGCATCGCCCGCGGTCGCCCCCGCCCGGTCGCGGTATTCCGCCAGCAGGTCCGCCGCCATCGCCCCGTCCAGCGGGTCCGCCGCCCGGTGCTCGATCGCCGCCAGCGCCGCCCGCTCCGCCGCCAGCCGCGCCTGCACCGCCGGGTGCTCGCCCTCGCCTTCGCCGTCGCCCAGCCCCAGCCGCCGGATCAGCGGCCCCAGCGTCACGCCCTGCAGCAGCACCGTGCCCAGGATCACCGCGAAGGTCAGCACGATCACCGCATCCCGCCCCGGAAACCCCGCCGGCAGCGCCAGCGCGGCGGCCAGGCTCACCACCCCGCGCATCCCCGCCCAGGAGATCACCGTCAGCACCGCGGCCGGCGGCACCGGATCGCGCTTGCGGACCCAGGGCGGGCGCGACAGCTGTGCCGCCGGAAACACCCACACGAACCGCCCCACGATCACGGTCGCCACCACCGCCAGCGCCGCCGGCGCCAGCACCTCGGCCTGCCCCGGCCCGATCCGCTGCAGCACCCCATGCAGCGAAAGTCCGATCAGGATGAACACCAGCGCATCCATCACGAACACCACGAACCCCCACGCCGCCCGCGCCTCCAGCCGCGTTCGCGCGCTCAGCACCTCATGCCGCCGCCAGCCGAACCACACCCCGCAGACCACCGTCGCCAGCACGCCGGAGACATGCAGCTGCTCCGCCAGGATGTAGCTGCCCCACGCCGCCAGGAAGCTCGCCGCCGTCTCCAGATGCGTGTCGCGCAGCCGGGGCGCCAGCCACGCCAACCCCCATCCCGCCACCAGCCCCACCCCGATCCCACCGGCCGACACCGCCAGGAACGCCCCCGTCGCCACCACGGGGTCGAACACCCCCGTCATCGCCGCGGCCACCGCGAAGCGATACAGCAACAGGCCGGAGGCATCGTTCACCAGGCTCTCGCCCGACAGCACCGTCACGATCCGCCTGGGCATGCGCAGCCGCTCCAGCACCGAGGCCGCCGCCACCGCATCGGGCGGCGACACGATCGCCCCCAGCGCGAAGCACGCCGCCCAGGGCAGGCCCGGCAGCAACGCCTTGGCCACCACCGCCACCGTCACCGTGGTGAACGCCACCGCGCCGACCGCCAGCAGCAGGATCGGCCGCAGGTTGGCCCGGAACGCCCGCCAGGAAGTGAAGTAGGCCGAGGCCATCAGCAGCGGCGGCAGGAACAGCGTCATGGTCAGCTCTGGGTCCAGCCGGATCTCCGGCGCCCCCGGCGCCACCGCCAGCGCCATGCCGCCCAGCACGAACACCACCGCCGTCGGCACCTGCAGCCAGCGCGCCAGAACAGCCAGCCCGAGCGCCACAGCCAGCAACACCAGAATCAGTTCGAAGGCATGCACCGCGCTCATGAAGGCGATGGTATATCAGCCTGGGGCGGCTGGTCGTCCCTAACCTTGAGCGATGCATGCCCCACACACCGTCACCTCCCCTGGGGGCCCGCCCATGAAGCGCCGCGCCGTTCTGTTCGATGTCGGCGGCCCGATCGACATGGAACTCGACTGGGAAGCCACGATGGACCGGCTGATCCGCGCCGAGGTCGAAGCCGCCACCGGCGCCCCGCTGCCGGACCACGCCTATGCCGCCGCCTGGCACGCCGCCATCGCCAGCCACGCCCCCAACGCCTACCAGGCCGTGCTCTGGCAACTCATGGGCCAGGACGAGGCGCGCACCCCGCTGGCCTGGGGCCGCATCGCCGCCGCCGCCCGCCAGCAGCGCGGCAAGCCGCAGATCCGCCCGGGCATCGCCCCGCTGCTGTTCGCGCTGCAGGCCCAGGGCATCCGCCTGGCACTCGCCGCCAACCAGCCCGCCGCCATGCTCGGCGCCCTGGCGGAGGAAGGGCTGCTGCACCTCTTCGCCGTGCACGGCCTCTCCGGCGTGATGGACCTGCGCAAGCCCGATCCGCGCTTCTTCCTGCACATCACCGAAGCCCTCGGCCGCCCGCCGGAGGATTGCGTCATGGTCGGCGACCGCATCGACAACGACATCGCCCCCGCCCGCGCGCTTGGCCTGGGAACCATCCTGTTCCGCACCGGTCGCCACGCTACCCAGCGCCCGCGCAGCTGGCAGGAAGCGCCCGACGCCACCGTCACCGACCTCCCGTCGCTTCGGTCGGCACTGGCGAGCATGCTCCGATAGCCGATGGCGCGGCTCTCGAAACCGCCTTCGAAAGGGTCATGATGTATCAATAGCGCCCGGGTATCTCATGGCCGGCAATGTCTTCCTGAAGGCCATGGAAACCGCGGTGGGCGAGGCGAACGTCTCCGCCCTATCTAGAGCGTGATTCTGTCTGAGTGAATCGCTTTGGTGATTCCGGCGCGGCGCGTTTTCTGATTCAAGCTGCTGGCTGGGCGGAGGCCAGCAGCGATGACCCGAGCCCTTTCCCTTGATCTGCGAGAGCGCGTGGTGGCGGCGATGTCCGGTGGGGCAAGTTGCCGCGAAGCTGCCAAGACCTTCTCGGTCAGCGTTGCGAGTGCTGCGCGCTGGTCCAAGCGTGCGCGCGACACCGGCAGCGCGGCACCTCGTCCCTTCGGCAAGCCCCTCGGCCTCGTGCTGCTGCCCGAGCGCGACTGGCTGCTGGCACGGATCGCGGCTGCACCCGACCTGACGGTTCGCGCGCTGCGAGCCGAGTTGGAGATCGAGCGCGGCCTGCGCGTTGGCTACGGTGCGGTCTGGCGCTTCCTGGCCCGTGAGGGCCTCAGCTTCAAAAAAAACGCTGCACGCCGCCGAGCAGCATAGGCCCGACGTCGCACGCGGCCGTGCGCGCTGGCGTCGCCATCAGGCGCGCATCGATCCCACCCGCCTCGTCTTCGTCGACGAGACCTGGGCAAGACCAACATGACACGCACCCACGGCCGCGCCCCGCGTGGACAGCGCCTGGTCGCCCATGTGCCTCACGGGCGGTGGACCACCATGACCTTCATCGCTGCGCTCCGGCATGACCGCATCGACGCG
>JBIKOJ010000272.1:0-5869 GCA_044358135.1 Acetobacteraceae bacterium
CGGCCGGTTCCGCCTGGGGGGCGGGCTGGGGGGAGGGTTCGGTGCTCATGACACGTCAGTTAGTCGTCTGAGGGGGCTGGCACAAGGCGTAGGGGGCGGTGCAGGGCTGCGCCCGGTGCCACGGGCTTATGCGGCTTCCGCAGGGGAGGGGGTGGAGGAGGCGGGGCGGGGGGCGAGGGCGCGCAGGCCTTCATGGACCAGGGGGGCGAGCGCTTCCAGGGCGGCGGGGTCGATCGGGGCGCCGCTGCGGACGGTGCGTTCCATGGTGCGCAGCGCGGTGGCCAGGGCATCGAGGCCGACGGTGCCGGCGCTGCCGGCGAGCGCATGGGCCTCCCGCGCCAGGCCGGGGCCGTCGGCTGCGGCGGCCAGGGCGCGCAGGCGGGCGAGTTGGCCGGGGGCTTCCTCCGTGAAGGCGCCGGCGATGAGGGCGGCGGTTTCGGCGCCCAGCGTTTCCGCCAGGGCGGCTAGCGCGGGGGGCATGGGGGGGATGGCGGAGGGCGGGGGCGGCGGGGGCTCGACGATGGTGCGGGCCATGGCCTCGGCCAGTTGGTGCAGGGTGACGGGCTTGGTGACGAAGCCGTCCATGCCGGCGGCGATGGCCTCGACCTCGTCGCTGCGGAAGGCGTTGGCGGAGAGGCCGATGATGGGGATGCGGGAGAGCGGGCCGGGCAGGGCGCGGATGGCGCGGGTGGCGGCCAGGCCATCCATCTCCGGCATCATCACGTCCATCAGCACGAGGTCGTAGCCGCCTTCCTGCACCGCGGCCAGGGCGGCGCGGCCATCGGCGACGGCGGCGACGCGGCAGCCCAGGCGTTCGGCCATGCGGGTGGCGACCAGGCGGTTCACGCGATTGTCCTCGGCGAGCAGGACCGTGGGGCGGTGGCGGGCGACCAGGGCTTCCGGGCCGGGGCCCTCGGGCTGGCCGGCGAGCTCGGCCGGGGCGTCGGCGGCAAAGATGGTGAAGCTGAAGGCGCTGCCCTGGCCGGGCGTGCTGTCGACGGCGATGGTGCCGCCCATGGCCTGGACGAGGCGGCGGGAGATGGCCAGGCCCAGCCCGCTGCCGCCGAAGCGGCGGGTGATGGAGCCGTCCATCTGGGTGAATTCCTGGAACAGCTGCGGCAGCATCTCGGGCGCGATGCCGATGCCGGTATCGGTGACGGCGAAGGACAGGCGCCAGCCGCCGGGGGCCGGGGTGGCGGCCAGCCGTGCCACGATGCGGCCGGCGCGGGTGAACTTCACCGCGTTGCCGAGCAGGTTGAGCAGCACCTGGCGCAGGCGGTAGGCGTCGCCCATGACCAGGGCGGGCAGGGCGGGGTCGAGCCGGCATTCGAGCTCCAGCCCCTGTTCCGCGGCGCGCGGGGCGACCATGTCGACCGCGTCGCGCAGCATCTGGGCGGGATCGAAGGGCAGGGATTCCAGCTCGATGCCCTGCTGGTCGATCTTGGAGAAATCCAGGATGTCGTTCAGCAGGTCGAGCAGGTGCTGGCCGGACTGGCGGATGACGGCGACAAAGCGGGCCTGTTCCGGCTCATGGGCGATGTCGGCCAGCAGTTCCGCCACGCCCAGGATGCCGTTCAGCGGGGTGCGGATTTCGTGGCTCATGACCGCGAGGAACTGGGCGCGGGCGCGGGAGGCGGATTCGGCGGCGTCGCGCGCGGCGACCAGGGCGGCCTGGGTGTTCTCCCAATCGGAGACGTCGCGGAAGGCGCGGACGGAGGAGCCGTCGGGCAGCTGGATGGTGCGGACTTCCAGCCAGGTGCCGTTGGGGCGGCGGCGGCGGTAGGTGCTGGGCAGGGTGCGTTCGGGGCGGGGCGATTCGTCGATGGCGCGGCGCAATGCCGCGTCGGTGCCGGAGCCGAATTCGTCGGTGCTGCGCTGCCAGGCGACGAGGTCGGCGAAGCGGCTGCCGCGGCCGAAATGGGCGGGGATGCCGAGCAGCTCGGTGGCGGGGCGGTTCAGCAGGGCGATCTCGCCGTGCGGATCGATCATGATGATGCCCTGGCCGATGTTCTCGATGGCGACCTGGGTGGTGGCGCGGGCGGCGGCCAGATCGTGCTGGCTGCGCCGGATGGCCCAGCCGAGCAGGGCGAGCAGCACGGTGAGGAAGGCGCCGATGGCGCCGACGGCGGCGGCGGATTCCTGATAGGTGGCCAGCACCTCCTCCCGCGCCAGGCCGACGGAGACGACCAGGGGGTAGCCGGGGATGCGGGCGAAGTTCTCGATCCGGATGGTGCCGTCGGCCGGGTCGGTCCATTCGAAGCTGCCCTCGCTGGCCTGCTCCGCCGCGGCGATGGCCGGCGAGGGGGAGGGCTGGCCGATCGGGGCGATGCCGGGGCCGGCGCGGGCGCGGATGATCCGGTCGAGCCCGAGCAGGCTGACGGTGCCGAGGCGGCCGACATCGACGGCGGCATAAAACTGGGTGAGGTAGCCGGGCGGGACGGAGAGGACGACCATGCCGTCGAACGCGCCGGTGGGCGTTTTCAGCATGCGGACGAACTGGATCGTCCAGGCCTTGGAGACGCGGCCGAGCACGGGGACGCTGACAAAGAGGTGGTCGCGCAGCGGGGCATCGGGCGGCTGGTCGGCGAAGTGGCGGAAATGCGGGCGATCCGACAGATCGAGCCGTTCAGTGACCGGGCGCAGGTTGCTGAGGGTGACGATGCCGTTGCGGTCGGTGGTGGCGATCTGCAGGGCCAGGCGCATTTCCGGGCCGGCGCCGTCGACCCAGGGGCGGAGATCGAGCTTGTTGCCCTCGCGCAGGTGCAGGGCGCGGACGAAGAGCAGGGTCTGGTCGACCTCGTGGATGGTGCGTAGCATCGACTCGCGGAAGGCGCGGGCAAGGTTGGTGCCGTTGACGTGCGCGTCGCGCAAAGCCGCGCTACGCTCATGGGCCAGGTGCAGGACGATGCCGAACCACATCAGCACGATGCCGAGGCCGGGCCAGATCCAGCCGGGCAGGACGGCGAGGAGCCGCAGGCCGCGGGCGCGTGGGGAGGACATGGCGCTAGGCCTGTACCGGTAGGGTGGCTGCCTTGAGGCCGGGGGCCTGGAGGCGTGCGGTGAGGGCGGCTTCGTCCAGCGGGCGGTCGAACAGGTAGCCCTGGCCGGTGCCGCAGCCGAATTCGTGCAGCTGGTTGGCCACGCCCTCCGTCTCGATCCCCTCCGCGACGATGTCCAGATCCAGCTCGCGGCCGAGGGAGAGCACGGCGCGGACGACCTTGCCGGCCTCCGGATCGGTTTCCAGCGGGCGGATGAAGGCCTGGTCGATCTTCAGTTCGGCGAAGGGCAGGCGCAGGAGCGAGAGCAGGGAGGAATGGCCGGTGCCGAAATCGTCGATGGCGAGCTTGAGGCCGCGGATGCGCAGGCGGGTGAGGATGTCGGCCGCCAGGACGTAATCCTCCATGACCGCGCCTTCGGTGACTTCGAGCACCAGGGCTTCCGGGGGCACGCCGGCGGCCTGCAGGGCGGCGCAGACGCGTTCGGGCAGGGAGAGGTCGGTGAGGCTGAGGGGGGAGAGGTTGACCGCCATGGTGAGGCCCGGGGAGAGGGCGCGCCAGGCGGGCAGGGGGGCGAGGGCGGTGGCCAGGACGCGCTCGGTGAGGGCGTCGATCAGGCCATGGCGTTCGGCGAGCGGGATGAAGATGCTTGGGGGCACGGCGCCGTAGAGCGGGCTTTGCCAGCGCACCAGGGCTTCCACGCCCAGGATGCGGCGATCCACCAGGGAGACCTTGGGCTGGTAGCGGCAGGTGATCTCCAGCCCCGGGATGGCGGCGGCGAGCACGGCGGGGTCGATGGCGGCGGGGTGGAGGATGGGCGGCTTGGGGCGCGGGGCCGGGATGCGGCGCAGCAGGGCGAGCAGCTCGGCCACCGGCAGCGGCTTGCCGAGCGTGCCGGCGACGCGCAGGCCGAGGGCGGAGGCGAGGCGGGCGGAGGCCTCGCGCACGCGCTGGTCGAAGCCGGAGACGAAGATGAGCACGGGATCGCGGCGGGCGCGGGCGATGCTGCGCAGCAGCTCGATGCCGTCGCGGTCGCGCAGGCTGAGATCGAGCACGATGACGTCGTAGGGATGGGACTGCACCAGCGCCTCCGCCTCCTCCAGCGTGGCGGCGGAGTCTGCGCTGTGGCCGAGGGAGGCGGCGGCGCGGGTGACGAGCAGGCGCTGCACCGTCTCGTCGTCGACGACGAGCAGGCGGATGATCCGCTCGGCCGGGGAGGACGGCGGAACCGCTGGGGCGGAAGGCGGCGTGCCGGCGAGGTGTTCCATGCAGCGCATCGTCGCGATGCCGGGTTGCGTAGAGGTTAACGGCCGGTTGTCATCCGAGCAGGCGGCCGATGACGCGGGCGGTGTAGTCCACCACGGGGATGATGCGGCCGTAGTTGATGCGGGTGGGGCCGATGACGCCGATGGCGCCGACGATGCGGTTGGCGGCGTTGCGGGCGGGGGCGACGACCATGGAGACGCCGGAGGTGCCGAACAGGCCGCTTTCGGAGCCGATGAAGATGCGCACGCCGTCGCTGCGTTCGGCCAGTTCCAGCAGGCGGATCATGGTTTCCTGGGCTTCCAGGCGGTCGAACAGGACCTGGATGGCCGAGAGGCGTTCGATCTGGGTGACATCCTGCAGCAGGCGGGCCTGGCCGCGCAGGATGAGGCTGGCGCCGCGGCCTTCGCCGGTCCAGGTGGCGAGGCCGGCTTCGACGACCTGGGTGGAGAGTTCGTCGAGCTCCGTGCGGTTGGCGGCCATCTCGGCGGCGACGTGGCGGCGGACTTCGGCCAGTGGCTTTCCGGAGAGGCGGGCGTTGAGGTAGTTGCCGGCCTGCTGCAGGGCGCTGGGGGGGACGCCGGGGGGGATCTCGATGACCCGGTTTTCGACATGGCCGTCGGCGGCGACGAGCACGACGAGGGCGCGGCCGGAGCCGAGCGGCACGAATTCGATGTGGCGAACCGGGCCTTCGCTTTTGGGCGCGAGGACGAGGCCGGCGGCGGCCGAGAGGCCGGAGAGCATGGTGGAGGCTTCCGCCAGCGTATCCTCCAGGCTGCGGCCGGAGGTGGCGAGCGAGGTGGCGATGGCGTCGCGGTCGTCATCGGAGAGTTCGCCGAACTGGAGCAGGCCATCGACGAACAGGCGCAGGCCGAGATCGGTGGGCAGGCGGCCGGCAGAGGTGTGCGGGGCAAAGAGCAGGCCGGCATCGGTGAGGTCGGCCATCACGTTGCGGATGGTGGCCGGGGAGAGGTTCATCGGCAGGCGGCGCGAGAGGGTGCGGCTGCCGACCGGCTCGCCGGTTTCGACATATTGTTCCACGATCTCGCGCAGCACGGCGGAGGACCGCGCGTCGAGCGTGGGGGGGAGGGCCGTGCGGGCGCCAAGCACGGGGCGACCGCCGGCGGGGTTCACCGGATGGTCCATGGGCATTGCCTGATGAGTGTAGCGTTACATGGGCCGACGCCAAGAGGGTTCAATTGCCGGTGCCGGCGAGGTCCGGGCCCGCGAGCTCCAGGACCGTGTCCAGCAGCACCTGGGCGCCGTGGGCGAGCTGGGCCTGGGTGGAATACTCGCCGGGGTTGTGGGTGATGCCGCCGACGCTGGGGATGAACAGCATGGCGGATGGCACCACGGCGGCGGCCATGACGGCATCGTGGCCGGCAACCGCCGTCATGTCCCGGATGGAGAGCTGGCGGGCGGCGGCTGACTCGCGCAGGCGGGCCGTGAGGGCGGGGTCGAAGGTGACGGGGCCGAAGGTGGTGTAGGGGTCGATCTCGATCTTCAGGCCGCGGCGTGTGGCGATCTCGGCGATGGCTGTTTCCAGTTCGGCTTGCATCTCGGCGGCGCGGGCGGGGCTTTCGTGGCGCACGTCGCTGTGCAGGCGGGTG
>JBIKOJ010000100.1:0-19415 GCA_044358135.1 Acetobacteraceae bacterium
CTGGCCTGCACCATCCGGCGGAACATGGCGAACTCGTTCTCCACGCCCAGGGAGAAGTCGCTCACCATCTCCAGCTGCCCGGCGCCGGCCCGCTTCATGCCCAGCGCGATGCCGACCAGCTCCGCCTCCTGGGCGCGCAGGGTCGGCGTGGGATCACCGGCCAGCGTCTTGTGGCTGATGGTGCGGGAGGTGGAAAAGCCGATGGCGCCGGCCCGCATCGCTTCCTCGGCGAGGTCGGCCATCTGCCGGATTTCGTCCTCGGTGGCATGCTCCAGGTGCGAGGCCCGGTCGCCCATCACGAACACCCGCAGGGCGGCGTGCGGCAGCTGGGCACAGATGTCGATGTCGCGCTTCCGGCTCTCCAGCGCATCGAGATACTGCGGGAAGCTCTCCCACGACCATTTCAGGCCTTCGTGCAGGGCGGGGCCGGGAATGTCCTCCACCCCCTCCATCAGCTCGATCAGCCGGTCCCGGTCGCCCGGCTTCACCGGCGCGAAGCCCACGCCGCAATTGCCCATCACCGCCGTGGTCACGCCATGCCAGGCGGAGGGCTGCATGTGGCTGTCCCACACCGCCTGCCCGTCGTAATGCGTGTGGATATCCACGAACCCGGGCGTGACGATCTGGCCGCGCGCATCGATCTCCTCGGTGCCCCGGCCATCCACCTTGCCCACCGCCACGATCCGGTCGCCCGCGATCGCCACATCGCCCTCGAAGCCGGGCTTGCCGGTGCCGTCGATCACGGTGCCATTGCGGATAACAATGTCGGGCGTGGCAGACATGGCTTGGACCCCTCGTTCTTGTTGAACCCACGGTAGCAATGTCGCGGCGAAAGACGAAGCCCTACCCGAGCAGCCGCGCCCGGGTTCCCTGCCGTTCCGCCAGCGCCACCGCCCGCCGGTCGAACGAGACGAATTCTTCGGCGCCCAGCCATTGGCCCTCGAAGGCGATCACCCCGTCCGCGAAGTCGCCGCCAGCCTCCAGCATAGCAAGGCCCGCCGCCACGGCCGGCCGGTTCGCCGCCACGTTGCCCGCCGCCACCAGCCCGCGCAACGCCGTCGCTATCTCGGCCGCCGGCACCCGGTAGCCGCGTGACAGAACCCACACCAATTCGCACAGCACCGGCAGCGGCACCGCCACCAGTTCGGCCTGGGCCAACGCCGCTTCGGCCAGCGCCGCTTGGTGCGGATCATCGCCCATCAGGGCACGCACCAGCACATTGGTGTCGGCCGCGATCCTCACGGCATCCCACCATCCGTTCCCCGACCCACCCAGCCGGCGGCGGCAATGTCATTCATCTCCTCCACCGACAAGGCCCGCGCGCCCTCGCGCTTGAGCAAGCCGAACACGGCCGCGATCGGCGCGCCCGGGCGCGCGGCCCGAACCTCGATCCGCCCATCCGGCAGCTTGTCGATCTCGATCTTCTCGCCGGGCCGCACGCCCAGGTGCTGCAGCAGCTCGCGCCGCAGCGTTACCTGCCCCTTGGCGGTCACCGTCAGGATGGCCATCGCCCAAATCCCCGCACATTCGTACCATATGGTAAGGCGACTCTTCCTTACTTCAAGCGCTCGGGACCAGCCCGCGACCCCGTCACAATGAATCTTCCGCGGAATCCCCTTGGATATGTCCCACCCGCATACCTATATTGCATGGAACGACCAATGCGGGAGCGGCTGCGAATGGGTGAGGGCAACATGTCCATCTCGCCACGCTGGGCCATCGGCCGGCGTGGCATGGTTTCCGGTCTGGCCGCGGGGGCCGCGCTGGCGCCCGCATCGCTGCTGCCGAAACCGGCCTGGGCCGGCATCCCGGCCAACCGCAAGATCGCCTTCGAGGTGTTCCGCAACGGCAGGCCCATCGGCAGCCACGTCCTCTCCTTCGAACAATCCGGGGATGGGCTTACCGTCCGCGTCGCGGTGGACCTCGCCGTGCGCATGCTCGGCCTCGTCGTCTACCGCTACCAGACCCGCGGCACGGAAACCTGGCGCGGCGGCGTGCTGATGGCCGCCCAGGCCGAAACCAACGACGATTACGGCCGCTACGCCATGTCGGCCCAGCGCCAGAACAACCGCATGGTCGTGGAAGGCACCGCCGGCCCCACCTACACCGCCCCCCCCAACGCGCTGGTCTCCAGCCACTGGAACCCCGCCCAGCTCCAGGGCCCGATGATCTCCCTGCAGGACGGCAAGCTGCTGGAATTCGCCATCGCCCCCAAGGGCCGCAGCACCATCGCCGCCCGCGGCACCCAGCTGGAGGCAGAGCACTTCGCCCTCTCCGGCCCGCATTCGCTGGAACTGTGGTACGACCGCAACCGCGTCTGGTCCAAGCTCAAGGCGGTCAGCTGGGAAGGCTCGGACATCGAATACCGCCAGGTCTGACGGCCTTCGCGGCGCGTTAACCCGCTTGGCGCAGCATCCCGCCATGCTGCGCCCTGCCCTGTTCCTCCTGGCCCTCCTCCTGCCGGCTGCCGCTGCAGCGCAATCGCGCGGCTGCATCGAACGCCCCGTCGGTCCGCCGATGGATGTCACCGTGGTGGTTCCCGTGCCCCAGGCCCAGCAGGGCCGCCACCCCCCCCGCGCCGCCGTCACCCTGCCCAATCAGCCGATCTACGGCACCGAGTGCATCGCCGTGTCCCCGCCCCCGCGCGACATCCTGCGCGGCGACCCGCCGCCCGCCGGCGGCCTGCTGCGCGGCGATGACGGCCGGTCCGACCTGCTGCGCGACCCCACCCCGGCCCGCCCCCCCGCCTGGCGCTGAGCCGCTACCGCATCGCCTGAAGCAGCGCCTTCACCCCGGGGTCCAGCAGCGCCGCCAGCTCCCCTTCATGGTCATAGCCCGGCATCAGCCGGTCCAGCAGCGCATCGCGCCGCGCAGCGGGATGGAAGTAGATCTCCACATCCCCGTCGGG
Organism: Acetobacteraceae bacterium; assembly: GCA_044358135.1. Classification (GTDB taxonomy): domain Bacteria; phylum Pseudomonadota; class Alphaproteobacteria; order Acetobacterales; family Acetobacteraceae; genus CAMDGX01. Next base: position 2,909 of record JBIKOJ010000100.1, read on the forward strand.
CAGCACCTCCAGCAGCCGGCGCACCCGCGCGGCGGTCATCCCTCCGCTCCACGCCAGCCCGAACACCGCGTCCGGCGCATCCATCCCCGCCGCCCGCACCTGCCGGCGCAGCAGGCGGGACCAGCGATACAGCGCCGCGCCGCCCGGCATCCCCAGCCCGGCCATCACCGCGGGCGGCTCCGCCGGCACCCGCACCCGCCGCAGCCCGAACGCCCGCCCGGTCTCCACCAGCAGCCGCCCCACCGTGGGGTGCAGGTGCATGTGCTTGTGCGCATCGGCATGGGCCAGCGTCAGCCCCGTCGCCGCGAAAGCCTCGAACTGCGCCCGGATTTCCCGCGCCAGCTGCCGCCGCACCCAGGGCAGGAAGAAGAAGCGCACGCCCAGGCGCCCCTGGTCCGAGGGAAACCACCCATCCGCCCCCACCAGCGCCGGAATCGCCGCTTGCGGCAACACCGCCGGCCCCTCCACCGCCACCAGGTGCAGCCCCACGCGCAGCCCCGGCATCCGTTTCGCCCGCGCCACCGCATCCGCCGCCGCCGGCGCGCCGACCATCAGGCTCGCCGCATCCAGCACCCCCGCGCGATGCGCCCGCTCCACCCCTTCGTTCACCGCCTCCGACAGCCCGAAATCATCCGCGGTGAAGGTGACGCTCCTCATGCCCGCAGCACCTGCCCGCGCCACTCCACCCGCCGGCCCAGGAACGCGGCCGCCACCACGGCCACCGCCATCACGTCGCGCACCGGCAGCAGCGCCACCGGCACCTTCGTGCCGGCATGCCCCAGCGCCCGGTCGATCCCACGTGCCGCCAGCGCCCGCACCGCCCAGGCCAGCCCCACCCCCCATGCCGCCCATGCCGCCCCGCCCGAAGCGGCCCAGGCCAGCAACGCCCAGAAGATCGGATACTGCACCGCCGAGGCCGCGAACGCCCCTGGCACCAGGCCCCGGATCGTCCGCCCCCAGCGCAGCTCATGCCGCCACAGCGCGCCCAGATCCGCTTCCGCCACCGTCGTCGCCGGCACGCTGCCGGCCAGCGCCACGCCCAGCCCCCTGCCCCGCACCAGCCGCCCCAACTCGTTGTCATCGGCCAGATGCGCCGACAGCGCCGCCAGCCCGCCGATCTCCGCCAGCGTGCCGGCCCGCAGCGCCATCGTGGCGCCCAGGCAATCCTGCCGCCCCATCCCCCGCGCCAGCAGCGCCCCGGGCAGGAAGGTATGGGTGATCCAGGAACAGCCGAGCCGCTCCACCCACCCGCCCCGCGCCGCCAGCCCGACATAGAGCGTCGTCGCCAGCCCCACGCCGGGCACGGCCAGCGCCGCCACCACCAGCCGCAGCCAGTCCGGCGCGGCATGGATGTCGCTGTCCGACACCACCACCACCTCGTCCGCCGCCGGCGCCGGCACCGCCGCCATCATGTTGATCAGGTTGGCCACCTTGCGGTTCGCCCCGTGCGGCGTGGCATCCACCACCAGCCGCAGATCCACCGCCGGGAACCCCGCCCGCAGCCGCTCCACCACCGCGATCGCCGGATCATCCGCCCGCTGCACCCCGCACACGATCCGCAGACGCGGATAGTCCTGCGCGCACATCGAGGCCAATGCCGCCTCCAGCAGCGGCTCATCGCCATGCAGGGGCTTCAGCAACAGCACCCCAGGCCACACCGCCGGCGCCGGCGCCACGCCCGAGAACCGCCGCACCGCGCGCCACCCCGCCAGGCACTGCCCCATCCCGGCCACGGCCAGCCCGGCCAGCACACCGGCGAGGATCAGGATTTCGCCCCCGCCGCCAGGCTCGCCGCCCGGCTGCGCAGGCTCGCCAGCAACGGCGCGGGATCGCCGCCGGCCACCAGCGCGCGGAAATCGCTGCGCTGCACCGCCACCCGGCTGATCGTGCCGTTCAGCAGGATATCGACCGCCTTCCAGCCCTGCGGCCCCTGCCGCATCACGAAATCCAGCCGCGTCGCCTCGCCCGAGCTCGGCACGATGCGCGACGTCACCACCTGGTCCTGCCCCAGCGCCCGCGTTTCCGCCGCCACCTCGAACCGCTCCCCGGCATCGGCATCGAAATTCGCCACCCAGGTCGCGACGGTGAATACCGTGAACGCCTCCAGCAACTCCGCCTTCGCCGCCTCCGGGAACGACGCGAAGCGCGGCCCGACGGACGCCGCCAGGATCGCCGGCAGATCGAACGCCCGCTCCACCGCCGGCCGCAACATCGCCGCCCGCGCCGCGAACGGCGTGGCCTGCCCGGCCTTCATCACTCGCTGCAACGCCGCATTGAGCCCGGCAATGGGCGCGCCGGGCCCCTCCTGCGCCATCACGGCCCCAGGCACCAGGCTCAACAGCAACGCGCGCCGCGCCAGCATCGCCAACCCCACTGAATCACCCCTCAAGTGCCAGACCCCCGCCCGGGTTTCAGCTCTTGCGGCTCACCACGAAGGCCGCCAGCTCCTGCAGCAGCCGGGCATCCTCGCCGAACCCCTCCACATGCCCCGCCGCCTGCGCCGCCAGCAGCTCCGCCTGCGCCCGCGCCCGCTCCACGCCCCAGGCCGCCACCAGCGTCGCCTTGCCCTGCGCGATGTCCTTGCCGGCGGTCTTGCCGATCTCCGCCGCCGTCCCGGTCACGTCCAGCACGTCGTCCGCGATCTGGAACGCAGCGCCCACATCCCGCCCATAGGCCGCCAGCAGATGCCGCTGGTGCAGCGGCGCGCGGCCCATGATTGCACCCGCCTCGGCGCTGAACTGGATCAGCCGCCCGGTCTTCAGCGCCTGCATCCGCGCGATCGCCTCGGCCGACCACGACTGCCCATTGCCCAGCATGTCGATCATCTGCCCGCCGCACATGCCGCGCGCGCCCACCGCATGCCCCAGCGCCAGCACCAGCTCCACCCGCGCCTCCGCATTGGAATGCGTGTCCGGCTCCGCCAGCACCTCGAAGGCCCGGGCCTGCAGCGCATCCCCGGCCAGGATGGCGGTGGCCTCATCGAATGCCTTGTGGCAGCTCGGCTTGCCACGCCGGAAATCGTCATCGTCCATCGCCGGCAGATCGTCGTGGATCAGCGAATAGGCGTGCAGCATCTCCACCGCCGCCCCGGCCCGCGCCGCACTGCGCCGGTCCACCCGGAACAGCCGCGCCGTTTCCATCACCAGGAAGGCCCGCATTCGCTTGCCGCCGCCCAGCGTGGAATAGCGCATCGCCTCCAAAAGCCGCGCCTCCGAGCCCTCCGGCACCGGCAGCAGATCATCGATCGCCGCCTCCACCTCCGCCGCCGCCGCCCTCAGCGCCTCGTCGAGCCCCATCGCACTCACTCCGGCTTGCCCAGCGACAGCGACCCATCGGCCGCCACCACGATCGCCTGAACCCGCGCCTCCGCCTCGGCCAGCTTCTTCTCGCAATGCTGGCGCAACAGCGCACCCCGCTCATAGGCGCCGATCGCGTCCTCCAGCTTCTGCTGGCCGCCCTCCAACCCCTTCACGATGCGCTCCAGCTCCGCCAAGGCATCCTCGAAACTCAGCGAAGCAATCTCAGGCGGAAGGCTCATCTCTCACTCCATTCAGAAAGAAAGCATGTTCTTTTTTGAAAAAAAGAACCAAAAAACTTTTATTCATTTGGAGCGGGTGCAAATTAATGAAGTCTTTTTGCTTCTTTTTCTTCAGAAAAAGAAGGCCTTGCTTCCTTACCCGTCCATCAACGCCCGAACATGCGCTGCCGCGGACTCGGCCAGCGCGTCCAGGTCATACCCGCCCTCCAGCAGCGAGACCACCCGCCCCTGGCACTGCGCCCGCGCCAGGCGCATCAGCTCCCCGGTCAGCCAGGCGAAGTCCGACGCCTCCAGCCGCAGCTGCGCCAGCGGATCGGCCTTGTGCGCATCGAACCCGGCGGAAATCACCAGCAGCTCCGGCCGGAACGCCTCCAGCGCCGGCAGGATCAGCACCTCCCACGCCTCGCGGAACGCCGCGGTGCCGGAACCCGGCGGCAGCGGCGCATTCACGATGTTGCCCACCCCGCGCTCCTCGGCACTCCCGGTGCCGGGATAGCAGGGATATTGGTGGGAGGACGCGTAGAACAGCGTCGGGTCGGCCTGGAAGATGTCCTGCGTGCCGTTGCCGTGGTGCACGTCGAAATCCACCACCGCCACGCGAGACAGCCCCCAGCGCGCCTGGGCATGCCGGGCCGCGATCGCCGCGTTGGCGAACAGGCAGAACCCCATCGGCCGGTCGCGCTCGGCATGGTGCCCCGGCGGCCTGGCGGCGACGAACACCTGCTTTGCCCAGCCCTCCATCACCGCATCCACCGCCATCACCGCGCCCCCGGCCGCGCGCAGCGCTGCCTCCCGGCTGCCGGTGCTCATGATCGTATCGGCATCCAGCGCCACGCGCTGCCCCGGCTCCGGCGAGACCGACAGGATCCCCCGCACGTATTCCGGCGGATGCACGCGCAGCAGCTGCTCCTCGGTGGCCAGCGGCGCCAGGTCGCGCAGCAGGGTGGAGAAATGCGGATGCTCCAGCGCCTGCAGCACGCGGCGCAACCGGTCCGGCCGCTCCGGGTGCCACGGGCCGGTATCGTGCTCCAGGCAGGCCGGATGCGTGATCAGGGCCACCGTCATGCCGGCTTCTCTTCCCGCTTGCGGATCACGAAACTCAACACCCCGCCATCCTCGCTCCACGCCACCAGCGCATGGCCCGTCTCCCGGCAGAAGGCCTGGAAATCCGAAACCGCCGCCCGGTCCGTCGCCAAAACCCGCAGCCGTTCCCCCGCCGCCATGCCGCGCAACACCTTGTTGGCGCGCAGCACCGGCAACGGACAGTTCAGCCCCTTCACATCCAGCAAGGTCTCGCTCATGCCCCGCATCCTGCACCGGCGCGCGGCGAAGCGGAAGGGAAGCCGGGTGGCCCAGGTCGTGGCACGGCGCTTGCTACTTTTGCCTACAAATGCCGGTTCTGCCCGGCGCACCACGCGAACCCCGCCCACCGCCGACAATTGCGTTGCATTCTGCAACACCAGCCTACCGAAAGAGACCGATGCCCCGCCTCTCCTGCATTCTGCCGGCCCTGTTCGCCCTGGCGCTGCTCGCCCTGGCCCCGCTGCGCCCTGCGGCCGCCGCATCCCTGGCCCTCACCGGCGACATCTTCTCGGTGATGTACAGCATCGGCCTCTCCCTGCAGGACAGCAGCGCCGCCCCCATCCGCCTGACCACGCCGGAGGAGGAAAAGGCCGCCGCCGAGCAGGCCGCCAAGGAGGAAGCCGCCAAGGCCGCCGAACTGAAGGACGCCCCCGCCGACTCCCCCAAGCTCACCTTCACCCTCACACGCGCCGGCGACACGCTGGTGTTCGAGATGGGCGACTATGTCGGCAAGCTCTCCGACAAGGCCTTCCTCGACATTGCCGCGATCGTCTTCGTCACGGACGCGAAGGCGGAATTCGCGCCCGGGACCGTGTTGCTGGAATCGCTGCTGCTCGATGGCAAGCCCGTCGCCGACATGCTGAAGAAGCTGGACAGCAAGGAGCCCTCAACCGCCCTGGCCGACCTGCCCGAAAGCTTCACCCTCTCCGGCATCGCCCGCCAGGCCCTGGCCGAAGCGCCGCCCACCGATCCCATCGACGTTCCGGCCCCCGCCCCGGCGCCCGCCCCCGGCCCCACCCCGTCCGTGCCGCACCAGGTCGTCGTCCCGGTGCCGGAGCCCGCCTCCCTGGCGCTGTTCGCCGCCGGCCTCGCCGGCCTCGCCTTGGTGCGCCGCCGCCGGGCCTGAGCCGCTACCGCCCCAGCGGGGAGACGCTCTCCGCCGTTCCCGCCAGCGTGCCGCCATCCACCGGCAGCACCACGCCGGTCACCCAGCGCGCCATGGCGCTGGCCAGGAACACCACCGCCTGGCCTACATCCCAGCCGGTGCCCTCCACGCCGAGCAGGTTCCCCGCCTGCCGCGCCTGGCGCAGCCCCGGGTCCATCCCGCCCACCGAGACCATCGGCGTGAACACATAGCCTGGGGCCACGCAGTTCACCCGGATCCCTTCCGGCCCGTGCTGGGCCGCCATCGCCCGCGTCAGCGCCACCACCGCGCCCTTCGAGGTCGCATACAGCAGGTTCCGGTTGCCGCCGCGGATGCCGTCGATCGAGGACAGGTTCACCACCGCCCCGCCGCCGACCTTGCGCATCTCGGGAATGCACGCCTTGGCCATCAGCATCATGGAGGCCACGTTGATCCGCATCGCCGAATCCCACGCCGCCGGGTCCACCTCCACCGCGCCCCCCGTCGGCCCCGCGATGCCCACATTGTTCACCAGCACATCCACCCGGCCCCAGCGGCCCACCGCCGCCGCCACCGCAGCGGCGCAGGAGGCTTCGTCGGCCACGTCGGCCGAGACCACCATGGCGCTGCCGCCCTCGGCCGCGATCATCGCCCGCGTCACCTCGGCCCAGTCCGGCATCGCATCCAGCAGCGCCACATGCGCCCCTTCCCGCGCCAGCAGGATCGCCGCCGCCCGCCCGTTGCCGATCCCTTCCCCGCGCGAGCCCGCGCCGGTCACCACCGCGACCTTCCCGGCCAACCCCATCTCGGCCATTTCTATGCGCCTTCCTTCATGCCGGTAATGCTGCCGGTCATCGCCCGCGGGTCGCGCATCGGCCAGCGCCCGGAATCCACCTGCGCCAGGAAATCCCCCACGATCCGGTTGAACCCATCGGGATCCTCCAGGTTGATCCCGTGCCCGCAATTCGGCATCACCGACAGCGCGGCGCCGGGAATGTGGTGCTTCATCAGCACGCCCGGCAGCAGGCACGGCCAGTCCTCATCCCCGGTCAGGATCAGCGTCGGTGCGCGGATCGCCTTCATCTCCTCCACGAGGTCCCACAGGCTCGGCCGCTCGCGCTGCACACCGAGCTGCGTCAGCGCCGCCCCCACGGGATCATGCTCAGCCAGCTGCGCCAGGAACTCCGCGAACCCGCGCGGGTCCTTGTTCTGGAACTGCACCCGCGTTGGCCCAAACGCATAGCGCTCGGCAAACTTCGCCATCCCGCGCTCGCGGATGAACGCCACCGTCGCGGCACCCTCCGCGCGGAACTTGTCCCGCTCCGCCGGCTCCGCGCCATAGCCACAGCCGCAGATCGCCAGCGACCGGCCGCGCCCAGGATGGCGCAGCCCGAAATGCAGCGTGGCGAATCCGCCCATCGAAAGGCCCACCACATGCGCCTGGGACAGGTTCAGCTCGTCCAGCACCGCCGCGATATCGTCCGCCGCCCGCGCCTGCGAATACCGGCCGGGATCGTCCGGCACCTCCGACGGCGGATAGCCCCGCGCATTGAACGCGATCGCCCGGTAGCGCTGCCCGAAATGCCGCAGCTGCGGCTCCCAGCTGCGCCAGTCGCCGGCGAACTCGTGCACGAACACCACGGGAAAGCCGCGCCCGGTTTCCTCGTAGTACAGCTTCACCCCATCGTCGGCCGTGATGTGCGGCATTGTCCCCTCCCTCAACCAGGCGGATGCAGCATGGCCCGCGGCGCGGAGAACGTCATCCTCCCCGCCTTCATCCCCCAGAGCGGCCGCGCGATCTCCGCCACCGCCCCCTCCGCCGTCTCGGCATCGAACAGCACGAGATCGGCCGGATTGCCCACCGCCACGCCATAATCCGAAAGCCGCATCAGCCGCGCCGCATCCCCCGTCACCATGCCCAGGCATGCCGCCAGATCGCCCGGCCGGCCGACATGCGCCACGTTGGCATACAGGTTCGCCATCCGCACCAGCGACCCATCGCCATACGGCGTGAACGGGTTCAGCACGTTGTTCGTCGCCACCGAACAGCACACGCCCAGCGCCCGCAACGGCTCCGCCACCACCACGCCGCGCGGTACCGCATGCGTCGCGTTGCGTCCCATCAGATACAGATCGGTCGAAGGCAGGATCGTCACCGCGACCCCAGCGCCCGCCAGCTTCCGCCCCACCTCCGCCAGCCGCCCGGGCGACAGCATCGAGAGCTGCGTCGCATGCCCGATCGCCACCCGGCCCTGCCAGCCAAACCGCTCCGCCACCTCGCACACGTATTCGGCCTGCATCTGCGAAGGGTCGTCCCCGAGATCCAGGTGCATGTCGATATCCACGTCGAACTCGCGCGCGATCGCGAAAATCCGGTCGATCTGCCCGCGCGGATCGCTGTCGGTATAGGGCGCCGCCCCTAGCACTTTCGCGCCCCGCTTCAGCCCCTCCAGCAGCAATTCCTCGGTGCCGGGATTGTGCAGCAACCCCTCCTGCGGAAACACGCAGATCTCCATCTCCACCGCCCAGGCGTAATCCCGCGCCAGCGCCTCCACCCCCTCGAACCCGCGCATCCCGATCCCCGGGTCCAGCTCCACCTGCGTGCGCACCCGCGTCGTGCCGCCGCAGATGCATTTCTCCAGCGTGCGCCGGCCGCGCGCATACACATCCTCCGGCGTGAACCCGCGCTTGGCCCCCGCCGTCTCCCGCACCGCCTCCGCAACGGAGCCCTCCGCCGCCCGGCAGCGATCCAGGATGCAGGTCTTGTCCAGATGCAGATGCGTCTCCACCAGGCCGCCGGTCAGCAGCCGCCCGCCCGCCTCCACCGCCGGCGCATCGCACACCAGCCCCCGCCCCACCGCCGCGATCCGCCCACCGCGCAGGCCGACATCCACCGCCTCCGCGCTGTCTTGCAGGCGGGCATTTCGGATCACGAGGTCCAGCATCGGAACGTCCTTGGCGCGGGTCGGCGGAACCGCCACACTGCCACGATGCTGCTCGCCAACGCACGCCTCCCGCACTGCCCCACCCCGGTCGATGTCGCCATCGAACACGGCCGCATCGCCGCGATCACCCCCGCCGCCGGCCGAACCGGGATCGACCTCGGCGGCGCCCTCCTCCTGCCATCCTTCGTCGATGGCCACGTCCATCTCGACAAGACCCTCTGGGGCCTGCCCTGGCGCCCCAACAGCGGTGCCCCCACCGTGCGCGAGCGCATCGAGTTCGAACGCACCCACCGCCGCACCCTGCCCCCGGTCAGCGAACGCGGCGCCGCCCTGCTGCGCCAGATGATCTCCCGCGGCACCACCGCCTTGCGGACCCACACGGACATCGACGACGCCTACGGCCTGGCCAACTTCCACGCCACCATGGAGCTCAAGCAGCGCTTCGCCACCCAGGCAGACATCCAGGTCGTTGCCTTCCCCCAATCCGGCATCCTCACCCGACCAGGGGTCGCCGACCTGCTCGCCGAATCCCTCCGCCAGGGTGCCGATTTCGTCGGCGGCCTCGACCCCGCCAGCATCGACGGCGACGCCAAGGGCCACCTGGACATCGTCTTCAACCTCGCCCAGCGCTTCGATCGTGGCATCGACATCCACCTCCACGACCGCGACGCGGCCGGCAACGCCCAGCTCCGCGACATCGCCGCCCGCACCATCGCCATCGGGATGCAGCACCGCGTCACCGTCAGCCACGCCTTCAGCCTCGGCACCCCCGACCAATCCGACTTCGCCCACACCGCCGACGCCGTGGCCGCAGCCGGCGTCCATATCCTCACCTCCTCCCCCTCCGTCGGCATCGTCCCACCAGTCCACGCGCTGCGCGCCCGCGGCGTGGTCATCCACGCCGGCAGCGACAACATCCGCGACCTCTGGAACGCGCTCGGCACCGGCGACATGCTGGAACGCGCGCTGATCATCGCGCTGAAGCAAGGCTTCCGCAGCGACCCCGACATCGAAACCGCGCTCTCCCTCTGCACCGACGCCGAAGCCCTCGGCCTGCCCGCCCACCGCCTCGTCGTCGGCGCTTCGGCCGACCTCGTGGCGCTCGATGCCGAAACCCCCGGCGAAGCCGTGGCGCTGCGGCCGGTGCGCAAGCTGGTCATGAAGGGCGGTGTTGTCCTGGCGCGGGAGGGGCGCTACATCGCAAGCTAAGAAAGACTCTTCTTTTTCTGAAGAAAAAGAAGCAAAAAGACTTTTATCACCTGCGCCCGCGCCAGAGCGAGCCGCAAAGTAATAAAAGTTTTTTGGTTCTTTTTTTCAAAAAAGAACAATACTTACTTGAAGGAGGAACCACCCAATGCACGTCTCCCTTACCGGCCGCACCGCCGTCATCACCGGCGGCTCCAAGGGCCTTGGCCTTGCCATGGCCGAGCGCTTCCTGAAATCCGGCGCTGCCGGCGTGGCCATCCTCGCCCGCAGCCAGGGCCCGCTCGATGAAGCCAAGGCCCAGCTCGAAGCCCTCGGCCTCGGCAAGGTCGCCGCCATCGCCTGCGACATCGCCACGATGGCGGGCGTGCAGAAGGGCTACGACGGCGCCATGGCCGCCCTCGGCCGCATCGACATCGTGGTGAACAATGCCGGCCAGTCCCGCACCGGCCCGTTCGAGAGCATCACCGACGAAATCTGGCAGGACGACCTGGACCTCAAGCTCTTCGCCGCCGTGCGCCTGGCCCGCCTGGCCTGGCCGCAGATGAAGGAGCGCAAGTGGGGCCGCGTGATCAACGTGCTCAACACCGGCGCCAAGGCGCCCAAGGCCAACGGCGCCCCCACCCATGTCACCCGCGCCGCCGGCATGGCGCTCACCAAGGTGCTGGCCGGTGAAGGCGCCCCGCACGGCATCCTGGTCAACGCCCTGCTCGTCGGCCTGATCGTGACGGACCAGATCGCCCGCGGCCACGCCGCCCTGGTGGCAAAGGGCCAGAACATCACGCTGGAAGAACACATCGCCCGCACCGGCGCGCCCATCCCGATCGGCCGCATGGGCCGCGCGGAGGAATTCGCCAACATCGCCTGCTTCCTGGCATCCGATGAAGGCGGCTACATCACCGGCACGGCCACGAATGTCGATGGCGGGGCCTCGCCCGTCGTTTAGCTCAGCAAGCGGTTCTTTTTTGAAAAAACGTTCATGACCTTGCACGCGTGCCGGGCACCCGGCACGCGTGCAAGTCAGAAAAGTCTTTTTGCTTCTTTTTCTTCAGAAAAAGAAGACCCTTAATACCCCCGATAGTACGGATCCCGCGGCGGCGGTGTTGGCGTGGTTGCCGCCCCGCCCACCGCGCCCAGGCCGCCGCCGATGATGGCGCCCGTCGCAGCACCCGGCCCGCCGCCCACGGCGCTGCCCACCAGCGCGCCCGCGCCCGCCCCCACCAGGCCGCCGCCCAGCGCGCGCTGCCCGGGGTCATAGGCATTGCAGCCGGCCAGGCCCAGGGCGAGGCCGCCCAGCACTATGATCGATCGCATCATAAGGTCGCTCCCAAACATGTGGTCCCAGCCGTAACGCAGCAGCCGCCGGATCGTTCAGCGCGCGGTGGCCCTCACAATCGCGTCGCGCAGGGGAACCGCGGCGGCGGCGAGCTCCGGCCAGGGATCGGCCGCCAGCTTCCTGCCCAGGTGCACGTTGTCGGGCCGCAACCCCGGCGCCACCTCCGCCCAGTCCAGCGGCCGGGCAATCGCCGCCGTGGGCCGCGCCCGCGGGGACCACGGCGCCACGGCGGTGGCGAGCCAGTCGTTGCGCAGGTAATCCAGGAAGATGCGGCCCACGCGCTTGGCCTTTGCCATGTTGGTGGTGTAGCGATCGGGCGCATCGCGCTCCATCAGCGCACACACCAGCCGGGCGAACTGCTTGGCTTCCGGCCAACCCACCGCCCCCTTCGGCGTGGCCAGCGGCACCGTCACGTGCAGACCCTTGCCGCCGGTCGTCTTGGGGAAGCAGGCCAGGCCGTAGGCTTCCAGCCTCTGCCGCATTTCCTGCGCCGCCTCGATCACCCGCTGGAAATCGACGTCCTCGGCGGGATCGAGGTCGAACACCAGCCGGTCCGGCACATCCGGCGCCTCGGCCCGCGCCCCCCACGGATGCAGCTCGATGGCAGCCCACTGCGCCAGGGCCAGCAACCCGCCTTCGTCGTCGATGCGCAGGAACGGCTTGGCCTGGCCGGCGATCGCCACGCTGCCGATCAGCGGTGATTGCCCCGACATGGCGTGGCGCTGGAAGAAGCGCTGCCCCTCGATCCCGTCGGGCGCCCGCAGCACCGAAAGCGGCCGGCCGGCGACATGCGGCAGGATGCGCTTGGCATGCTCCGCGAAATATGCGGCCAAGTCTCCCTTGGTCAGCGCCTCGTGCCCATCGATGGCCGGCCACAGGATGCGCTCGGGGTGGGAGATCGGTGGCACCGGGCGGGCGGGCTTTGAGGGCACGGGCGGCTCCACCTCCGCGGCCGGCTTGTCCTCGCGCAGGCCGACGAAGCTGGCCTGGCGCAGCAGCCCGGCTTCGGTCCAACCGGCATAGGCCACCTCCGCCACCAGCTCCGGCTCCACCCAGGTGAGACCCTTGCCGCGCTCCGGGCCCTTGCCGTGGAACGGCGTCGTCTCCCGCACCAGCGGCCGCAGCTGCGCCAGCAGCCGCTTGGTGGTCTCTGCCGAGAACCCGGTGCCGACGCGGCCGAGATACACCAGCCGCCCGGCCCGCCGCGCGCCCACCAGCAGCGCGCCCAGCCCGCGCGCGGTGGCGCCGGCGAACCAGCCGCCGATCACGAACTCGTCCCGCCCGCGGCACTTGGATTTCTGCCACGCCCCGTCCCGCCCGCTGCTGTAGGGCGCATCGAGGCGCTTAGAGACCACGCCTTCCATCGCCAGCTTGCAGGCAGAGGCCAGCACCGCCTCCCCGGGTTGGTGGAAATGATCGAGGTAGCGCAGCACCGCATCCTCGGGCGGCAGCAGCTTGCGCAGCCGCACCTTGCGTTCCGACAGGGGCAGGCTGCGCAGGTCGCCCTCGCCGTCGCGCAGCAGGTCGAAGGCATAGAACACCATCGGCGCCTTGCCCTCGCCGGCCAGCGCCGCCTGCAGTGCGGCGAAATCCGGCTGGCCGTTCTCGTCCAGCGCCACCGCCTCTCCGTCAATCGTGCCCGGCGGCAGCCGCTTCGCCGCGCGGGCGATGGCGGGGAAGCGCCCGGTCCAGTCGAGGCCCGTGCGGGTCTTGAGCTGGGCCTCGTGGTCCGGCGTCACGATCAGCTGGATGCGGTAGCCATCCAGCTTCAGCTCATGCACCCAGCCCTCGCCGCGCGGGGGGGTGGGCACCAGCACGCAGAGCTGGGGCGGTACGAAATCGGCAGCCGGCGCCGCGGCCCGGGCCACGCTGTCGCGCTCCTTGATCAGCAGCCAGGCGGGGCGCTTCTCCCCTTTCTTCGGCTTCATCCGCACCAGCACGAAACCGCCGCGCAGCTTCTTGCCGGCGACGACGAACTTGATCTCGCCGCGGCTGAGGTCCCGTTCCACATGGGCGGGATCGACCGGCGCCCAGCTGCCGCGGTCCCAGATCTCCACCGTTCCGCCGCCATACTGGCCCTTCGGGATGCTGCCCTCGAAGGCGCCGTAGGCCAGCGGATGGTCCTCCGTCTCGATTGCCAGGCGCTTGTCGGCGGGGTCCATGGAGGGTTCCTTGGTCACCGCCCAGGACTTCAGCACCCCGCCCCATTCCAGGCGGAAATCGTAGTGCAGCCGCGTGGCATCGTGGCGTTGCACCACGAAGGACAGGCGCTCGCCCGGCTTGGCCTCGCCGCCTTCCGGCTCCGGGGTGCGGCCGAAGTCGCGCTTGGCCCGGTACTCCTTCAGGCCGCCGCTCATCGCTTGGCCGCGCGGCGGCGGGGGGCGGGGGACAGGCGCTGCGGTTTCTTCGGCGGCTCTGCTTCCGGCTGAGCCTCCAGGCTGCGGCGCAGGGCTTCCATCAGGTCGATCACATTGTCCTGCGGCGGCGGCAGGGCGGTGACGGGCTCGGCGCCGTCCTGCTTCTGGCGGATCAGGTCGCGTAGCGCATCCTCGTAGCGGTCGGTGAACGCGGCGGGGTCGAAGGGGCCGGCGAGCTGGGCGATGATCTACTGGGCGATGTGGACCATGCCCGGATCGCTGCGGCGGTTCGGGATGTCGTCGAAGAAGTCGTGGTCGTCGCGCACCTCATCGTGGCTACGCAGGGTGCTGACGAGCATGCCGTTGGCGCGCGGCTCGATCGCCACCACGCGTTCGCGCGCGCCGATCACCAGCCGGGCGATGGCCAGCTTCTGGGCGTGGACCATCGCCTCCCGGATCACGACGAAGGCATCCAGCCCGGCGCTGCCTTCGGGCACGAGGTAGTAGGGGTCGTTCCACCAGATGCGGTCGATGTCGGCGGCGGACACGAAACGCTCGATATCCATGGTGTGGGTGGATTCGAGTTTGACGGCGGCGATCTCCTCGTCCGTCAGCAGGACGTAGCGGTCCTTCTCCACCTCGTAGCCGCGGAGAAGTTCCTTGCGGTCCACCTCCGCGCCGGTTTCGGCATCGACCGTCAGCTGGCGGATGCGGTTGCGGGTTTCGGGGTTGACCAGGTGGAAGCGGACGTCGTGCGCCGTGGTAGTGGCGGTGTAGAGCGTGACGGGGCAGGCCACGAGGGAGAGGCGGAGGTGGCCGTGCCAGATCGGGCGTTGGGCCATGGATGGGCATTCCCCGGTGGTGGCGTGGGGGAATGCGGGGCGGGCGGGGGCGGTTCCTATTCGGCGGGGGCGGGGCGGGGCTGGGGTTGCGGGCGGCGGTGGGGGCGCATGAGGAGCAGGAGAAAGAGCGGGGGGATCACGACGAGGGAGAGCAGGCGGTAATCGTTGTTGAAGGCGATGATCTGGGCTTCGCGCGTGACCAGGCGGTTGAGGAGTTCCGCGCCGTGGATCGTGGTGGGATCGAGCATCGGGGGGAGCGGGGTGAAGCGGGTGATGTGGCTGGCCAGGCCCTCATGCGAGACCTGGGCGCTGCGGACGAACATGAACGATGTGACGGAGACACCGAGGGCCTGGCCCAGGCTGCGGCAGAGGGATTGCAGCGAGGTGGAGTAGGGGCGGAGGTGGGCGGGGAGCGTGGTGAAGGCGACCACGGTCATGGGGTTGAAGACGAAGCCGATGGCGGTGCCCTGGGCGAAGAGGGTGGCCATCATCTGCGATTGGGCGACATCCGGGGTCCAGCTGGCCATGGCGTGGAGCGAGGCGCCGAGGCTGAGGAGGCCGACGGCCATGAGCTTGCGGTGGTCGAAGCGGGCGGCGAGGCGGCTGGCGAGTTGCATGCCGAGCACGGTGCCGAGGCCGCGGGCGGCGAGCGTCTTGCCGGCTTCCTCCACCGGGTAGCCGGCGAGGTTCTGGAGGTAGGGGGCCATCAGGGAGGATGAGGCGAGCATCACCGTGGCGGTGCAGAAGACCATGGTGACGCCGCAGACGAAGTTGCGGTCGCGGAAAAGGCCCGGGGGCAGGAAGGGATCCTTCGCGGTGAGCATGTGGACGACGAAAAGGTAGAGGCCGAGGGCGGCGACCACGGCTTCGGCGATGATTTCGGGGGAGTGGAACCAGTCCTCGCCCTGGCCGCGATCGAGCATGAGCTGGAAGCTGCCGACGGCGGTGGCGAGGACCGCGAAGCCGATCCAATCGAAGCGGAGTTCGGCGCGGGGCGGGGCCTTGGGGAGGAAGGCGAGCAGGCCGGCGATGGCCAGCAGGCCGAAGGGGAGGTTGACGTAGAAGACGGCGCGCCAGGAGAAGGCCTCGGTGAGGAAGCCGCCGATGGTGGGGCCGGTGATGGGGCCGACCATGACGCCCATGCCGAAGATGGCCATGACCTGGGGGCGTTTCTCGAAGGGGTAGATGTCCAGCATCGTGGCTTGCGAGAGCGGGATGAGGGCGGCGCCGAACATGCCTTGCAGGAAGCGGAAGGCGACGATCTGTTCGAGGGATTCGGCGGCGCCGCAGAGCATGGAGGCCAGGGTGAAGCCGGCCATGCAGGTGACGTGGAGGTTTCGGCGGCCGAAGCGCTGGGCCATCCAGCCGACGGGGGCTGTCATGATCGCGGCGGCGATGACGTAGCTGGTGAGGACCCAGGTGATCTCGTCGGACGTGGCCGAGAGCGCGCCCTGCATGTGGGGGAGGGAGACGTTGGCGATGGAGCTGTCCAGCGCCTGCATGAGGTTGCCCAGCATGACGCTGATGGTGATGAGCGTGCGGTTGGGGACGGGCTGGGTGCCGGACATGCGGCCGGGGGGCCTTCGTGACGGTTTCGTGGCGGGGATGGTGCCGGCTCGGCCTGGGTTGCGCCATTGCGGGGGGCGCAGGGCTGGGGTGCCTGCGATTATTTTGTTAGTGGAACGATTGAGTCGTGGGTCGGCGCGGGGGGTCAGGCGCCTTTTCCGAATCGCCGGCGGTTGTAGCGGGAGAAGGCGAGGACGTTCCTGGGGATCGGGCGGTCGGTGGGGAGGACGCCCTGGGGGCGTTCGGGCCTGGGGCGCGGCTTGCGGATACGGGGCGGGCGCGGCGGGCCGGGGAAATGCAGGACCGGGGGGAGATCGAGCGCCAGGAGGCGGGCGGGGCCGCGCAGGGTGCGGATGAGGGCGGCGCGGGCGCTGGCTGGGGCGGCGGCGAGGAGGGGTTGGGTGGCGGGGTGGTTGAGGGTGGCCTCGATCTGGGCGGCGTGGCCGCGGACGTGGTGATCGGTGACGGCGCCGAGCCAGCCGCGGCGGCGGGGGAGATACGGGGCGGGGGTGGC
>JBIKOJ010000101.1:0-19264 GCA_044358135.1 Acetobacteraceae bacterium
TTGGTATCGCGCGCCGGGCTGGCTGGTGGCGGCGCGCAAAACAAAGACTCATACCAGCCCGCATCGGCCCATTCTTCATGGGTCGATGCGGGTTGGTATGAGTCCAGGCTGGGCTCTGCCCAGACCCGCCAGGGGCCGAGCCCCTGGACCTCGTTTTCCGAACTTTGCGAAGGCTCGCGAAACTGCCGGCCAGCTCGACGCCCGGCGGGGCGCCCGGATCTGTGAGCGGGGCGGATCTCCTGCCCGCGGCCGTTTCGAGTGGCGCGACGACATCCAGCGTGGCCACGGCATGGAAGCGGAGGCTGTGAGAGCAAGTTTTATCTTTGGCGACCTAAAGCCACGTTCAGAAGCGCATCACCCCGATAGGTTGTGTGTGGCGTTCAGATTTCGGCGCCTGACCGCATTGCGGCAACACAGGGCCAGTAGATATCCCATGCTGATACTTGAAGAAACATCGGGAAGCCATGTGGACCTCGTGCATGCCATGCACACCATGCCGGCGCCGGCGATACTGCCGGAGGTGGACTTCCCGGGTGCCGTGCGCGACCAACGGGGCCTGCGCCGGGAATTCGTGAAGGCACTGTCCAGCAGCGATTTTTCTCTGCGGTTCGTGCCGCGCTTCCGGATTGCCTCGCCGCGGCTGATCGCCGCGGAGGTCGTGATCCGCTGGCAGCATCGCCGACGCGGGGTGATCCCGGAGCCGTTGCTGATGGGGTTGGCCGAGAAGGTCGGCATCGCGAGCGAGGTGAACCAGTGGGCCATCATGGAAGCCGCACAGGTGCTGGTGCGGCTGCCGACCACCATGCGCTTCTCGCTCAACCTCACGCCATTCCAACTGACCAGCCCGGCGCTGGTCGACAACATCAACATGGCAATGGACCGGTTTGGCATTCTGCCCGAGCAGCTGGAGCTTTCGATTTCCGAGAAGGCACTGTCCGGGCTTGATGAGTCTGCCCTGCTTGTCCTTGCCACCTTGTTCGACGATGGCTTGTCCATAGCGCTCAGCCATTTCGGGGCCACCTTGGGTAGCCTCAACCTGCTTGCGCAGATCCCGCTCGACTGCGTGAAGCTGGATGCAAGCCTGGTGCGCGGGGTGCCGCATGATCCAAGCAGCATCGCCATGATCCGGGCCGTGACCGATGTGGCCCATTCCATGGGCGCGCGCGTCGTGGCGCAGGGCGTGGAGACCGAAGACCAGCGCGAGATCCTGGCGAAGCTGCGGTGCGACGAGCTGCAGGGCGGGATTGCCGGCCCCGCCCTGACAGCCAAGGAGCTGGAGCGAATGGGCCGCTAGAGCGGTAGCCTATCAGGTCGGCTACCGCTCTTGAGCAGCAGCCGACCTGATGGAAGGTCGGCAACTGCCCTAGCTCTTTCTCTTGGGTCGCAACCCAGGCCGATCGGAAGCGGTTTCGGGCCGGTGCTGCGCCAAGCCCGTTCCGCAACGGCCCCTGGTTGCCGCCGGCAGGACGAACAGGTTGGATCGTCGCGAGCTGCTGTTCAGGATGTAGGGCTATCCCCTCGCGGGTTCCCGCATGCCGCCATGCGTGCAGCGTGCGCGCGACAGGCTGCCGCTTCCAGCGTTGCCATGAAGACACCCATGGCCAGAGGCTTGCACAGGATCGGCAGTTCCATCGGAGCCGAGGTGGGGTTGCTTCCGCGCAGCTCGCCATGACCGGTGACGACCACCACGGCAACCGCCGTTGGGCGGGTGCGCTCCCGCAGGATCCGGTGTGCCAGTTCGAGCCCATCGCGATCGGCAATGAGGACATCCGTCACCACCACGGCGATGTCGGTGTGCGTATCGAGCTGCACCAGCGCCTCTGGCGGCGCCGGGCTGGTCGTGACGGTCCATCCCCGCGCGCGCAGATACGGACCCAGCTCCTGGAGGAATTCGGGTTCGTCATCCACCAGCAGCATGTGCCTGGGCGGCACGCCTGGGTCGTGTGGCGTCAGTTGGCGGCTGTCCGGGGGATATGACGGCCGGCTGTGCATGAACGTCATGCGGCGGAACGCGCCGCATCGCGCGCCGGTGGTGGCGCGGCGGGCAGGATGATGGTGAAGGTTGCGCCTTCGTCCTGGTTCCTGGCCGCGATGCCGCCCCCGAGCGCCTTGGCCATGCCATGGCATATTGCCAAGCCCAGGCCGGTGCCCCGGTCCTGCGTCTTGGTGGTCACGAACGGCTGGAACAGCCGCGGCAGGATATGGGGTGGCACCCCGCCGCCGGTATCCGACACCGCCAGGCGCACGGTCCCTGCCCCGTGATCGGCGGCGGCGATGATGCGCACCCGCCGTGTGCCAGGGGGCCGCGCTGCCATCGCATCGTTGGCGTTGCTCAGCAGGTTCACCAGCATCTGCTCGATGGCGCCGGGCCATGCCAGCGCCACCGGAGAGGGCGACGGGATGTCCTGTTCCACCGCCACGCCCGCGGCATGCAGTGACCCGCCCGCCAGCAGCAGCGCGCGCTCCACCGCCTCCTGCAGCGCCACCGGCTCCGCCGACCCCGCGTGCTGCGCGCCGGTTGCGAACCGCCGCAGGTTGTCGATGATGTCGGAGGCACGCTGGTTCTGCCGGATGATGCGATGCAGCCGCGCCTCCGCGGCCTTCAGGTCCCCTGTCTCTATGTCATCCAGCACGTTCTCGGCCGCCATGGACACGATGGCCAATGGCTGGCGCAACTCATGCGCCAGGCCCAACGCCATCTCGCCCAGCGAGGCGAGGCGCGCTGCACTTGCCGCCCGCGCTTCCGCGTTGCGCTGTTCCTGGATATCGACGATGTGGCCCACCCCGAGCACGGGCCCGTCGGGGCGCTGATCCAGGACCCGGCCAATGGCCCTCACCCATTTCGTGCCGCCCCCGGGCTGCTTGATCTCGTATTCCAGGGAGGCCACTTCGCCGGCCATTGCTCTCTTGTACGAGGCCGTACGCTCCGCGTCGGTCAGGCTGACGGCCAATTGAGACACATCGTCCAGTTGGTCCAGCACCGCGGCGGGCCAGCCGGTGACCCGCTCCGCATCCCCGCCGCGATACAGCAGACGCGTACTGCCGTCTGGCAGGAGTTCACGCAGGAACACCACGGCCGGCAGGTCCTTCAAGAGCCTGTCGATGTCGGCCCGGCCCGCACGCAGCCCATCCACTTCCCGTTGCCGCTGCGTCTGGATGGCGCGTTCGCGCGTTACCGCCAGTATCATATATGGAATAGCCGTGGCGGACACGAACACCAGCCAACCGCCCATTGCGAGGGCTACCGAAGGCTGCCCAACCAGCACAAAAAGGGACCGCAACAGGAAGTAGGGAAAGTAGAGACTGAACAGCAGCGCCACGTCCCGCAAGCTCGATAGCCTGGTGGCGCGCCAGCTGATCCAGGCCTCGATCGTCGCGCCGGACAGCAGCACGATCCCGAAGCCGCCTGCCGTGGCGATCCGCACCTGCTCCGAGGTGTAGAATTCCGAGGTTGTGCACAGCCCGATCCAGAGCAGGCACGGTACGACTACGAGTGAGGCGCAGGACGGCGCGGCCCGCAACTGGCGGCTGCCATGCCAGGCAGCGGCCAAGGCCAGCCAAGCCATGGCATTGCCCACGACGATCGGCACCCAGTCCGGCCCCGAGCCCCGCACCGCGAACGCCATGAAGGCGACGCTCATGGCCGCGAAGCAGAGGATCCAGCTGCGGCCACGCATTTCGAGCAGTTCCTGCCGATGCATCAGCAGCAGCACGGCCGCGACCGCAGCACTGATCGCCGCCGCGACATTCAGCGTGGGCAGATGCGGAAATTCCTCCACGAGCCATCCTGTCGTCGGTGGGAAAAGGCCGGTTGCCGTCTTACATTGTGCAATCCCGAGTATAGGATGCGGGTAAAGAACCCCTTACAGCGAACAGTGCGAAATGCTGAGAAATGCAGCATTTCGCAGCGAAAATGCCAAGGCGCTTCGAAGCCCCCAGGGCATTGCGGCGGCGGTGATGGCCGAGGTGACGCGCAGGCCCGGCAACGGCGCACGCCAACGCGGCGCCGGTGGACGCGGACAGATGGGAGAGCCCGGAAACGGTTGCGAGGACGCGACGCTCAGTGACGCCTTGCGAACGTCCTGGCTGGCGATTTGCGTTTCGCTTTCAGAAGCGTCGTGGGCGCATCATGCCAATTGTGGACATGGAGTACTGATTTGACGGTCTCTCCGGCACCGTGCGCTCCGTCGCCATCACCCAGAGGGATGTGGCCGGCGCACACGCGCCGGGACGCTCGCCTGCAGCTTCGCTGCCAACCCGGACAGGCGCGAGTTCGACGACGCAACCCGCAAACCGGGCCGCCGCGGGCACCGGCATCGTTACGGATGCGGCGAGACCGCTGGCGGTTCGTGCAACGGCACGTGGATGCGCAAGAATGCGCCCCGCCGGCCAGGACCACGCCTTCAGCAGCAACCGCACCCGTTGGCCGCTGGTTCCTGATGGACGGCATGGTCCGCCAGCACAGCGAAGAGGCGCGGAGCTGGCCGGTGCGGTTCCCCGGGACGCTTAGGGAAACCCCAGGAACACGTAGCCCTTGCCACGCACGGACCGGATCAGCGGGCTGTCCGCGATGAAGGGCGCGAATTTGGCACGGACGCGCGACATGAGGTTCTCGATCGAACGGCCACTCGCAGAGACGTGGCGCTGCAGGATCTCCTTTGCCAGGCATTCGCGGGGAATCACCTTCCCTGGGGAGAGATACAGCATCTGGAAGGCATCGAACTCCAGCCCTGTCAGAGGCACGACAGCACCATGGGGCGTGCGCACCTCACGCCGCGCCATGTGCATCTCCCAGCCATCCAGGGTGGTGTGGGGCGGTGGCTCGGCAGGGGTTGGGGCTGCGGGGGCCGCGGCGTTGCGGCGCGCCAAGGCACGCAGCCGGGCCAGCACCTCACGCGAGTGGGTGGTCTTGACCACGAAGTCATCCGCGCCCTGTTCCAGCGCGAGCACCCTGTCGGTGATTTCGTCGTTGCCGGAGAGGATCATCAGCCCCCCGTGAAATCGGGTCCGGATCTGGGCGAGGCGCGTCAGCATGTCGACGTCCTGCAGGAACTGGTCGAGAATGACGATGTTCGGTGCAAAGCCCGGGAGGGCGTCTGCCATCTGCGCTGCGTCGCTCACCACGCTCACCTCGAAGCCGTAGCGCCGCAGCATGGTGGCAAGCTCGCTGCTGAATTCGGGTTCATCCTCCACGATGAGGATCCGCTCCCTGCCCGTGGAGAGCGAACCCAATGGATCGTTGCCGGCATTCTCTAGCATATCATTCACCAGATCCCTCCCAACCTTCAATACCACCAAACTTAATCAAGTCTATATGTCTATAGGTTGCTTTCGTTGTTTGGTATTATGATATTAACTTTTTACTCACATCTACATACGACATTTTAAGGATTTACGTGCCATCCTACAGCGGCATTTCAGGCCGCGGCTGGCACCCCGTAGCGGCGTATCCGGGCCCCTTGCCGCGGCGGAAGGCGGGGAACCTATGGGCCGGACAGGTCGCCGCGCGGCGATGGGGCGCTAGCGAATGTTGAAGCTGGGCGTCAGCGCCATGTTGGAGAAGGAGCCCACACGGTTGACGGCCTGGAACGCCGTGGGGTTCACGCCGCCCACTTGTTGAACATCAACCGCCCCTCCGCCGGAGATGAGCGCCCCGTTCACCGAGATGCCGGCGCCCTGCAGCCCCGTGGCGCCACCGGCGGCGCCGTTGATGCTTGCGCCGCCATTGAGCGAGGAGGAAATCCAGGTGTTGCTCACCGCGGCATTCAGCATGGCGGCCTGCGCCAGCGGCAGCAGCCCCAGCGGGCCGGCCTGCTGCACCAGAGACACGGTGGAGCCAGGCGCCACCACCGTGGCAAGCCCGTTGATCGTATTGAGCCCCGATTGCGCACCGCCGACCAGCGCGCTGCCGGAAGCGCCGCCATAGCCGCCAGTCCAGGGCACATTGAGCGTGGTTGAACCCACGACCGGGTTGATGCCGCCGGCGATCGCGCCGGAGGTGTTCACCGTGGTGAGCGAGGTGGGCACCGCGGCGGTGCGCATGATGAATTGGATCTGCCCGGCCAGGGGCGACACGCTCGCCACGCTTGCGCCAGACGGGGTGCTCAGCATGTCGAACACGTTCAGCTGGTTGTTCGCCGATTGGCCCAGCAGCGAAACGGCGCCGGCGCGGAACCCGCCATTCGACAGCGCGATGGAGTTGTTGTTCAGGTCGAGCGTGGTACTGCCCGTGGTCAGGCCAGCCAGGTTGTCCAGCGTGATCACCGTCTGGGCAGCCGCCGGAGCAGCGCCGGACATCGCCAGCAGAACAAGAAGGGTGCGCGCGCAAGACTGCATGAAACTCTCACTCACTTAAAAAAGGTCCGGCCGTACCCCCTTCGGGGCACGGCCGTTCCGTTAGACGATGGCAGCAATCACCGGGCGGTGATCACGTTCACCGCGTTGGTCGCCGACTGCACGCCGGTGGTCAGCGCGTAGCCACCGTTGGACTGGGCGTAGAGCTGGTTGCCCGTGGTCTGGTTGGTTGCGCCGAAGGTCGCCTGGTTCACGTTGCCGTTGTTGGAACCGGCCAGCGACATCGTGTTGAGCGACTGGCCAGCCAGCTGCTGCTGGTTGGTCAGGGCTGCATTGCCGCCCATCACGCCCTGCGCGCCCAGCATGGTCCCGCCGACGACGGGGTTGTTGCTCGCCGGGTTGGTGGTGATCGGACCGATGACCGGACCGTTTGCGGAGTTAGCCGCATAGGCCAGCGCCTGGTTGCCGATCGAGGTCGTCTGGCCATACGACACCTGCGTCGCGCTGCCCGTCAGACCCGTGCCGGCAGCGGTGCCGCCGGTCAGGCTGTTCACGCTCAGGCGCGCCACCTGGGTCGTGTTGTTGGCCGTCGCCGAAGCGCCCGCCCCGTTGGCGGTCTGCGCCACCGCGAGGTTGGACGGAACGGCCATGGCCGAGTTCACGCCGAACGTGCCGGCCGCGAACGCGGCCGCGCCCAGCTGGGTGGTTGCCGTGCCGTTCTGCTGTGCGAACGCCGCGGGAACCGTGGACGAACCGAGCGCGCCAGTGGACTGGATCGCGTTCAGCGTCGTCGTGTTGGTCTGCGTGGTGCCGCTCAGCGCCGCGCTGCCCTGTCCAGAGTACTGGCCGTTGCCAGCGGAGGCGAGGACGGCGTTGGTGGAGCCATAGGAACCCGGGTTGGCGATGGTGCCAGACCCTTCGGCCACCTGCGCGATAGACCCGTTCACCAGCGCGGCCTGCACGGCGTTGCCGGTGACGTTCAGGCTCTGGTTGGTGTTGGTCGCGGCCACGTTGCCGGAGGCAACGGTGCTTGCCACCGCAGAGTTCTGTACGCCCGTGTAGTTGCTGATGGCGCCCAGGCTCTGTGCCAGCGTGCCGGAAGCGGCGGTGTCGATCGTACCGGTCGCTGCGGCGATGTTGGCATAGGTGGTGCCGGTCTGGCCGACATTGGTCAGGCTGGACGGACCATAGACAGCGCCGGCGACGGCGTTGTTGAGGGCCGAGCCGGTGGCACCAGCGGTGTTCAGGTTATAGACGTTGTTGGCGGTGCCGGTGGAAAGGCCCGAGCCGCCGTTCACGCTGCCAATGGCCGGGGTGGTGGTGGAGCCCGACACGATCTCAGCCGCGTTGAAGCGCACGCCCGTGGAAGCCTGCGTCAGCGAGCCGCTGACATCGCCGCTGCCCTGGAACGTGTTGTTCGCCGTCTGGAAGCTCTGTGCCAGCGCGCTGATGCTGGAAGAGCCAACGCCCGTCAACGCCTGCGCGTTGCTGAGGCCGCCCGGCGAGGTGACCGAGCTGCCGAGGCCGGTGGTCAGGCCACTGGTCTGGCTGCCCGAGGTGTTGCTGGCGATGCCAACTTCACCCGTGCGCTGCTCGAAGCCGGCCGGCCCGAACGTAACGTTCATCGGGTTGGCGGCGCTTCCGGCCGAAACCGTGTTGTTCGTGAGGTTCACGGCCTGCGCGGCATTGGCCACGTTCACCGTGCCGGCGTTCAGCGCGGTGTAGGGGTTGGTGGCAGTCGTCACGTTCGGGTTGAACGAGCCGCCCAGGAAGCCGGAGCCGTTCTGCGCGCTGGTGCCGCTGATCGCGGACGAGCCCGGCATCGGCATGCCGCTGGCGGTGGTGCCGGCGAGACCGGCCCAGTCGGCAGCTGCATTAGCGGCGATGGCAGCGGCATTGGCACCAGTGGCGGTCGGCATGAAGCCGCCCGTCGAAACCGTGGAAGCCACGATCTGGTTGGTGCTGACGGCGATCGGGGCGGAGCCAACGCCGGCGCCAACGGTGCCGCTGCCGGTCAGGGCGCCGGCGGCAACGGTGTTGTAGCCGACGGTCTGCAGGCCGGACAGCGTGGTGCTGGTGGCCGTGGTGCCGGACTGCTGCAGGTTAAGGGCGTTCATCCCCACCGAAGCGGTCTGGTTCAGGTTGGTCACCGACGGATCGATGTTGGCGGCCTGGTTGCCGGGCGAGTAGGCCAGGGCGCGGTTGATCGAGCCGATGCCGGACTGGTAGGCGTTCAGGCCATCCGCCAGCTGCTGCGCACCCACGGAGAGGTTGGTGCCGACCAGGGTGGAGGCGTTGAACGTGTTCACCGCCGACTGGTTGCCACGAACCGGGGCCCCGGCCGTGTCCACGCCGTTGTTGCCGTTGATGCCAACGGTCCCAGCCGTGGAGTAGGCGAGCAGGGTGTTGGTGGTGCTCATGTTGAGCGCCCCGCCCTGGATCACCGGGGTGGTGCCCACCGGGGATCCAACCACAGCGGTGGCGGGGTCCGGCGCTCCGGGAAGCTGGCTCAGCGCGATGTTGGTGCCATCGGCGAAGGTCGCGCCCACGCCGTTGATGGTGTTCACGCCGACCTGGTTGGCCGTGACGGACGCACCGCTGGCCGCGCCGCCATAGCCGCCGGTCCACGGGCCGTTGTTCAGGCCACCCACGATCGGGTTCACTGCGCTGGAGATCGCGGCGTTGATGTTGTTGATCGTGGTCGAAGACGCGCCTTCGATGTTGTTGGTGCCCTTGGTCGCGAGCGTGAAGGCACCGTTATAGGCCGAAGTGATCGTGTTGATCTGCACCTGGTTCGGCGAGCCGGCAACCGGGGTCTGGTTGCCCAGGATCACCGGGCTCACGGTGCCGTTGGCGTTGATGCCGATCGTGTTCAGCTGGTTGTAGGCGGCCTGACTCTGGTTGCTCACCGCCCCAGGGAACAGACCGCCATTGGTGAGCGCCGTGGTGGAGTTGAGCAGGTCGAGGTTCGTGGCGGCGTTCGTAGTTGTGGTGCCCGTAGCGTTAAGGTTCTGCCCGTAACCCGTCGTCGACGTCGGGTCGAGGTTGGTCAGGTTCACGATGGTCTGTGCCTGTGCGGAGGAGGCAGCGCCCCATACCGCAACGGCGATGGCGGCAGCGAACACGCGCTGCTGCGTCGATGTCATCTTCATGTCAGCCTCTGGGTTGGTTGCTTGGGAAGTCACGCCGCCCCACCGGGGCGGCGCCGTAGACGTGGCTAGGCTGGTTTTCAGTTGCCGCCGCCGATGCCGCCGCTGCCGCCGCCATTGTTGCCGCCCGTGTAGGCGTCAAACGGAAGGCCATACGTCACCACCGGCGCTGCAGTGGGGACGAATGCGGTGGGCGCATAGAAAACGGGCGCATACGCGAAGGCCTGCGGCGCATAGACGCCGAGGCCGGGCGCGATATAGCCCCCGATGTAATTGGTGGTCGGAGCCGGGGCCGGAACGGCCGCGGTTACCGCCGGCATCGCCGTTACCGGCCCGCCGTAATAGTAGCCGCCCGTGGTCAGCTGCGAGCCGGCGCTGTACCAGCCGGAGGGCAGCGCAGGGCCAGCCGCCAGCAGGTAGCCGTTATTGGCCGCAGCCGCGCCGCCCACGCCAGCGGTGTAGGCGATGCCGCCGGAGTTGGCGCCGCTCACGCTGCCCACCGTGGTGCCCAGCGCCCCGGTGTTGCTGCCACTGCCGATGAAGCCATAGCCGGGGCCAGTGGCGCCGGCCGTGCCGGTCGTGCCCGTGATGGCGCCGTTCTGCGTGCCGGAGGCGGTGGAGAAGGCCGAGCCGCCGGGGTTGGCGATATTGGCCGTGCCGCCCCACTGGCTGCCGGTGGTGGAGGAGAGCGAACCGGTGCCGGTGGCCGCACCCGCGCCCGCCACGCCGGAATAGCCGGCATTGGCCTGGAAGGCGGAGCCGGTTGCCGTCTGCGAGCCGTTGCCCGCGGTGGAGCCGCTGCCCCACGGATTGGCCATGCCGGCGCTGGCGGCGTAGGTCTGGCCCGCGGCGCCCTGTGCACCGGATGCGCTGACCGAGCCGCCGCCCGTGGCGTTCACGAAGGCCGCGCCGGTGGTGTAGCCCTGCCCGGTGGCGTTCTGGTAGCTGGCGCCGCCCACCTGGGCCGCCCCGCCCGGGTTGTTCACGCCGGTCTGATAGGCCTGGGTCGCGCCCAGCTGGGACTGGCTGGCGCCGCCCAGCGTGTAGGCCTGGCCGCCGGGGTTCTGCACGCCGGAGGTGAAGGTGTAGCCGTTGCCGCCCAGGCCGGTCCACTGCGCGGAACCGATGGTGCCCGCGGTGGGCGAGGCCGGAACGGTGGCGGTGACGCCGGTGCCGCCCGTGGAGACGGTGACCGGGGCGCGGTAGCCGTAGCCGAAGCCGACGTTGTTGTAGGCGTAGGGGTTGTTGTAGGGCGCCTGGCTGTAGGGCACCGCAACCGCCACGGGCTGGGGCACCACCACGGTGGTTTGTGCCCAGGCAGCCGGCGCCACGGCCACGAGGGCCAGGGCGGAGGCCGCCAAAAGGTTATCTCGGAACTTCATCGAAGAAACTTTCCTCTGTTCGTGATGGGTGCGGTGGCAGCGCGCCGCTGCAGAGTCGGCCAGGGCGCGATGCCGGTGAGGCAGGGCGGATCGTCAGCCCGCCACCTTCTGGTAGGCGTCACCGAAGCCACTGACCGGAACCGTGAACGGAATGGTCTGGCCGTTGGGGGTGGGCGCCAGCAACTTGAGCGTGGTGGACGAGCGCAGCACCGCCACCATCGGCGGCGGCAGCGCGACGGTGAGGACGCACCCTGCCGGCAGGCAGGTTTCGATCGGCACCAGTGCTACGAAGCGGTCGTCCAGCAGCATCGGGATCGATTCCCGCACGGCGATGCCGAGCGGCAGCACCAGCGTTGCCTGGTTGCGGCCGGGCATGCGCGGATCGGCAGCCACGATCACCGTCACCCCCGGGCTGCCATCCGAGCCGGGCGCCCGGCGCAGGATGCGGCATCCCGTTGCCTGGCCCTGCGGACATTCGGCAAACCAGCTGTCGATGCCGCGGCGGTCCTGCTCCGGCGGCCGGGCCTCGGGGGCGGGCTTGGCGGGAGCGGGGGGTGGTGCGGGCGACTGTGCCCGCTGCTGCACGGGCACGAATCCCGGGCGCACCGTCGGCATGCGTCCGGCCCCCGTTACCGTCATGCTGGCCAGTTGCACCTGCGCCGGGCGCTGCTGCGGTGCCGGGGCCTGCGCGGCCCGCATCTGAATTTCCGGGAAGAACATGCCGGTGGGCGTCGGGAAGGGCGGGTTCAGCACCGGCCGCAGGTCGCCGCAGACATTACCGACGCAGCTGTCGGGCGTGGCGGCCGGGCTGCCCGCGGCCTGCACCGTGCCGGCCGGGATCGCCAACAGCACGGCCAGGGACAGCATGTGCCCCCAACGGATGCCGCGCACGGTCGGGATGGCAGCGGCTTGTGGCCGGGTGCCAGGGTATCCTGAAGTCATTGGCTTACTCATCAGATGAGCTGGCGGCGGGCGGTGCCAGGTTGGCGTGGGCCCAATCGTTGCGGGTGGGCGGCGCGGCACTTTGGCTCAGCCACATGCGGAACGAAGCGAGCAGGGCACGTTGCCCCGAGGGCTGGCGGGGCTGGATCGGCTGTGGCTCCTCGCTGCGGTCGATGCCACGGTGCTCCGGGGCCGGGGGCGGAAGCGCGTGACTGTCCCGGTCTGCCCCGGCCTGCGCGTCGGGCGCGGCCAAGGTGTACGCGGCCACAGCCTCTTCCTCGATCGCCCGCGTTCTGGGGTCGGCCGTTCGGACAAGCCACGCGGGAACCGCGCTTGAGGGCCCGGCAGCGGCAGACATCGCCACCGCCCTGGACCGCGCCAGCGCGGCCTGGGGTGCCGGCGGCGGGGCCATCGGCGCGGATGCAGCGGACACGGCGGCCGGGGGGGCCAGCCTGTGGCCGTCCCGGTCGGCAACACTGCGCGCCTCGGGCACGGCCTGCACGGGCATGCTGTCTGCGGCCACGGCGCCATCGCCGGTCGCCCGGGCGCTTGCGCTGGCCGGCCTGGCGCCGCGTGCCGGGGCGAAGGCTGGCGGCCTGCCATACTCGGGAATCGGAACCGCCCTGCTACGCGCCACCGGGGTCACGGGCGCCTGAGGTGGCGTCATCGGCGCTGATGACACGGGCTCCGCAACCGGGGCCGGGGCCTGCTGCACCGCCAGCAACGGCGGGCGGCCTCCAGCGGGTCGCACCGCCTGCATCCCGCGCTCGGCCGGCACGGTGGCGCGCGCCTGCACGGGCGGGCCGGACGGTGCCGCATCGTCGTCTTCGACTTCATCGCCGCCCTGGCCAGGCACCAGCGCGTCACACCGCGCATCGCCGCCGCTCAGAGCCGAGACCGTCTCGTAGCCCGCCAGCTCCACCAGCCAGCGCAGCGCGGCCTGCACGGGTTCGTTCTGCTTCTGCCCGATATTGGCCTGGAACAGCTCCACCCGAGACTTCGGCATGATGCTGGCTTCGACGAAGCGGAATACACCGGCGCCGGACTCATAGCCCACCAGCTGCTTGCTGTAGGACCGGGCGAAGACGACCTCCGTGGTGAGCGAATTCGTCACGACCATGTCGATGGCGATCGACACGCGGTAGGTGCGCCGGCCAGCGGTGGCGCCCAGGAATCCGGCCTCCTCCACGTTGCTGCTGACCGACCAGTTGATCTCGGTGATCGCGCCGTTGACGTAGTAGGTGGAGCCGAGGAACTCGCCGGCGCGAACCGGCCGATAGTCGAAGCGCGTCTGCCCCACCACCACCGGCTTGCCCTCACCCAGGCGCCGATCCATCGCCTGGCGCATCTCCCATTCCGCGACCGCCGTGGAGGTGCGGTTCACCAGCCGCACGCCGGTCTTGGCGAGTGCCACGATCATCATCAGGTCTGGCCGCTGGCTGAAGTAGCGCCCATTCACGTCGCCATCGCCCAAGGAGGCGCCGCTCCCATCGACGAAGTCGGCCACGCCCAGGCGAACATCCGGCGTGGCGCTTGTGCTTGCGCGCAGGCACACCAGCGCGGAATGCATCGGCGTTCTGTTGGAGTAGGGCGCCGGGCCCGTGATCGGCGTTACATTGCTGAAGTTCGGGGTCCACGTCGTGCACCCGGCCAATCCGATCGCGCCCAGTGCCACCACTGCCGCGCGAACGGCTTCGCCACTTCGCGACCGCTTAACCCGTTGTCGGTCGATTTTGACCATCGGGATGCCCATCTCTCAGGGCAACGTTCGCGGCAGTGCACTCGCGCCACCCGTGGCGGAATCAGACTGATTGTTCAGCAGTTGCGACGTGCCTGTGGAATCCTGCCCAGCATTCAGTACGCCACCGGTGGACACAGAGCTGCCGTTGCCGTTCAGCGTTACGTTCGTGCTGCGATAGTCGTAGTATTCCACAACGTTGTTCTGCGATGCGCCGCTCTGCTGCTTCTGCGGCACCATGGAACTGTTGGACCCGGATGCGGCGGATGAGCCGCCCGCGGCGGAGCCCGCCATCGCCTGGCCGGAGAACTGGCGGCGATAAACCTCCTGGGTGGTGCGGTCATAGCCATGGATACGGAACGGCAGCGTACGCTGTTCGCCATATCCCTGGGCGAGCACGCTGGATGGGATCCCCCCGACCAACAGCGGGACCGCGATCAGCCAAAGGCAGAACAGATGCCGCGTGGGCCGGATTGCATCATCATTCATCATGGCGTCGGCCTCGCCTCTGTATGCATGTTTCGCCGCAGCGTCAGGCGCACTCGCCGATTGGTGCCATCCAGCGGGCGATCCTGGTCAAGGAGCACGGCGCGGCCATAACCAGCGACATTCGTGCGCGCCGGAGCCACGCCCAACTGTCCCACCAGATAGTCCCGCACGGCCTCTGCCCTGCGTTCGGACAGGCGCAGGTTGTAGCCCTCCGTGCCCGAGGCATCGGTGTGGCCGGCCAGATCGATCTTCCATTGCGCGAAGCGCGGATCGGTCAGCACGTCCCGCAGGCGCTCGATCGACTGGCGGGCCTCTGCGGTCAGCTCGGCACGATTGAGGTCGAACCGAATGAACAGTTCGCTCGGGTTGGGCCGCAAGGGTGCCGGTGCCACAACCGGCGCCCGGACCTCGACCTTCACCGGAAAGACGCCATTGCCTGGCACGAGGCGGAATGCGAACCGGTCCTCGCCGACGAAGCCGGGGCGGGGCGTATACTCCACCCAGGTGGCACTCTCCGTGGCTACGAAGTTCAACTCGCCGGAGGTCGGCTGCATCGTGATCATTGCGGCGTCGTAGGAACCGCGTGCCCGCACCACCCCGGCCGCATCCGTGATCCGGAACAGGGAAAAGGCGCACGCGCCGTCGCTGCTCATGCGCAGTGCCGTTTCGCGTCCGATGTTGATTTCGTAGATTTCCGAGCTGCGGGCGGATTGGCACATCTGCGCCAGGTCCCGCGCCTCCGCGCTCGTGCGCCGCAGATCGATGATGCGGCCAGCGCCCTCTCCCTGAGTGCACCCCCCAACCACCAAGCCAAGCGCCAACATCGTGAGCCACCCAGACCGCAAGCCCGCCTCCTCATTCCATGCAACCAAGAGTGGCAAACCGAGCGCTCGGCGCAACTCTCAAGAGGTCGCGAAAGGTCCTTCTGGCAGCCGCATGTTCAGGAAACCGTCACGGGGGCCGTTTCGGGCGTATCCGTTGCTCCTTGAGTCTCGTACTTCGCTCGCGCCACCGCGCCGGGCGAGGAGTTCCGGAGCGAGAACAGAGCTACCTGTCGATTCCGCGAAAATCGCAGGACACCGGCGGACGGCAGCCGACCTGGCGCTGAAGCCACCTGGTGGGTGTTCCGTGGCGACATCCGTACAACAATATCCTGTCGTGAGTCCGCCGACGTGCTCCTAATCGCCATCGACAAAGTAGCATTTGCTGAACGTGCCGCTGCACCATCTCCTTCGCCTAATCCAGAAGTAGAAAGGCGTTTTTTCTGTGCAAATTTGGAATTGATTTTTCCCCTGAAAATAATAATCTTGCCCGCCCGGGGCTCCATCAACGGTCGGCCAGGCAGGATCGCCTCGGCAAGGCCCCCTCATCATTATGCAACCGGGTGATCTCCTGTGCTGATTGCAGTCCGCTCCTCGACACTTCTCCTACCGCTGGCTGCCGTGAGCGAAAGCCGCATCGCGGGCCGCTGCCTGCAATGCCGGACTGTCGTGTCGATGTCCCTCGCCAGCACAGCAAGGCATCAGCCGGCCGCGGTCGTCGGGCAGGTGGCCAGCCGCTTGCGTTGCGTGCAGTGCGGCTCCCGGCCGAGCGCACTGGTCCTGATCGAAGGCACGGATTCCAGCGACTCCCATCACGGGAGGATGGAGGTGTGGGACAGCAACGCAGGCCCGGCGCGCAATGTGCCACCCTCCTTGCAGGCTCGGGCAAGCCCCACCACCATGGCGATCGGTGCCAGCACTCTGCGTACGCCCTAGCGGAGGATGGTTATCGGCCTCCTGCAAGGCGTGCAGTGCGGCGGATGACCCGAGCCCGACTGGTGCACCACCTCACGTTTGTTTTTTCCGGGCGTCATCGCGGCAACTGGCCCGTGTTGCCGTAGGGGTTTGCTGCGCCGGCCCGGGGCTTGTTCCCGATTGCGCCTTGGGGCCGGATCAAACGCCTGCCGGCCGCCACACAGAACGCTTCATTCGGCACTACCACAGCCTGATGTGCACACTGTCGAAAAGCGCGCTGCTCGGCGCCATGTTGGTAAAATGCACCGTACCACCACCAGGCAGAGAGAGGCGCGCACCGCTCCCCTCCGAGACCAGCGCGCTGCGCACCGCGGCAGCATTGGCGAAGGTCCCGCCGACCCCGATCAGATCCAGCCGCCAGCTAGGGTCGCTGCCAAGGTCGAGAGACACATCGGCACTCCCCGCATCGAGCCTTACCACCGTATTCGTCCCGACATTGCGCAGGGACACGTTGCGGGCCGTGGGCACGATGTAGGTGGCCCCTGTGCCCGCGACCGCCACGCCGACATTGCCGGCATAGTCGGTCTGCGATGCAACCACCGCCGGCGCAGAGGCGAGGGCGGTGGAGGGCAGGAAGCTCCACTTGCCCGTCACGCCCACCGTGGCCGATCCGATGGTCGCGGTGCCATCGCGGAGATCGACCCGCAGGCCGGGTTCGCCGGTGCCCGAGATCCGGCTGATGCGGCCGGCGGCGTTGCGCGTCAGCACCACCGACAGGCCGCTCTCGGCGGTGAAGGTCAACACCGGCCGGCCGTTCCAGGTGCGCAGGTCGTTCGTGCCGGTGTCGGTGGCGGCGGAGATGTCGAGATCGGTGGGCGCTGCGGGGGCGGTGGTGTCGATGGCGAAGCTGCCGAGCGTGGATTGGTTGCCCGCAAGGTCGGTGCCGCTGAGGGTGTAGGTTCCATCGGCGAGGTCCGTGGCGTTCCCGGTGGCCTTGCCGCTGGCATAGGTGCCGAAGGGTTGGCGCCCCGCCTGCGCCAGCTTCGTGTCCAACAGCGTCACGGTGTAGCGGGCGCCGGTAGCGGCCAGCTGGTAGTGCCCGGTGCCACCCGGAGTGAGCACGCCACCCGCGGGACCGGCAAGAGAGATCGTAAGCCCGGCTGCCGAGGTGAAACCGATGATGGGCAGGTTGTGCGCCGTGGTGCGGTCATTGGCGCCGGTATCCGTGGCGGCGGCGATATCGAAGTCGGTGGGCACGGGCGGCGGCGTGGTCGCCAGCGTGTAGCCGCGGCTGGCGGTGTTGCCGTCATGGCCGGCCTGGTCCAGCAGCCGCAGGCGGATGGTGCTGGTGCCGGCATTCAGCGTGGCACCGCTCCAGCTGAGCTTGGCGCCGGAGGCCATGGCGGTGAGGTCGGCCCAGGTGGTGCCGTCGCCGGATCGATCGGTGTGGCCAGCTCCACCACGCCGGTGGCCTGGCTGAAGCCCGCAGGCCCGAACCCGAGCGACCCGCCCGTAGCCGACGCCCTGTTCATGCTGGTGGCCTGCGACTGCGACACCGAGGTCACACCCACATCGCCGGCGCCGCGTTGCGCCGTGCCGCCGGCCTGGTTCAGCAGCGCGCTGGTGGTGTAGCTGTCCGGCGCCGGCATGCCCGCGGCCACGGTGCTGGCCAGGCCGGCCCAGGCCGCGCCGGAGGCATCGGGCATGAAGCCGCCCGCACCGATGGTGGAGGCCGCAACCTGGTTCGCGACCACAGGCCGCGGCAGCCCGCCCGTCCCGGCGACGCTTTGCATGCCCGACAGGGTGGTGGCCCCGGTGCCCGACAGGGCGAGAGTGTTCAGGCCCACGGTGGCCACCTGGCCCAGGTCGCGCACCGTCGGGTCCACATTGGCGGCGTTGTTGTTGGCGGAGAACGCGAGCGCGCGGTTGTCCGATTGCAACCCGGTCTCCATCGCGTTCAGCCCGTCGGAGCGCTGCTGCGCCGCCATCGCAAGCCCGTTGCCGGCAAGCGAGGCGGTGTTGAAGCCCTGGGCAGCAACCTGGCCGCCGCCGCCGCCGGCCACCGTGGCGCTGCCCGCGGTGGTGTATCGCATTGCGTGAGCGGCGCGCGAAGGCAGAAGGATGGCGCGATGCCCAGCCGTCCATCAGGTCGGCGGCCGCTCTGGGGCTGGCGGCTTGCCTACGGCCACCCAACACGCCGCTCCCGCCACCCTCACCGACTCGCAGAACGACACTGCCTCCACGGTGCTGGAGAATGGTGTGCGAAGGCGCCACACCGTTCGCCCACCCACCTCGGCCGGGACCGTCAAGGTGTCTCGCCCCTGTAGCAGCACGCCCAGCCGGCGCCGCAGTCGCTCCCATTGTTCGGGTGCCGCGGCTTCGGAGCCAGCCACTGCGAACTGCACAAACGCCCTAGGTTCAGGCGCGACCGCCTGTTTCTCCGTTAGCTGGTCCGTTGCTGCCAGGGCGGGCTGCGCTGGCGACTTCGGCACCGCAGTCGGACGTGGCTCCGGATGCGCGCCCGGAACGGCATCACGCAGCGACACTGGCTTCGGTGGGTCTGTTTGCTCGGCAGGGACGACGGGCGCAGCCGCGGAGCGGTTCAGCTGCGGGGTAGCCACCAGCCGCGGTTCCGGCGCGATGCCGGTGGCCTGGTGCAACACACCGCGCAGGGAGTGGCGAATGTGGTACTCGAACTCCACATTCATCTCGGCCATCAGATCGCGCACAAGAACGTAGAGGTCGTCGCGCATTGCGCGCTCGGATTCACCACCCACGGGGCGCACCAGCACCACACGCGCCGGCGCCTGTCCCAGCAGGTTGTCTGCATCGTCGGCGATGTCCAAGCGCACAGCGAGACTGGCCTCATAGTCATGTTGACCGCGCACGATGGACGCATCCTCAATCACGAATACGGCGCGGCCGCTGCGGCCAACGGCCACCAGCCTGTCCTCGGCCATCCGACGCTGTGCCTCGCGCGGGGCGCGCGGGGCGAGGTGCTCGACCCGCCGCCCGGCACCGCGCGGCGCCCAGCCGTCGTCGATGTCGATGCGCCCGACATTCAACTCGATCTTGGTGAGGTAGTCGTAGTTGGGTGGCGGGTAGATGACCGGCGACGCCGCCTCCTGGCCGCAAGCGGCAAGGGACAAGGGGAGCAGCAGGAGACAACTGCGAGCAAGGGTCATTTGGGATCACGCATCTGATTAAAACCGGAATGCCGGACAAGATGCCAAATTGGGTCTAACGACGTGATTGGTCAACGTGGTCCGATACTGTGCGCCGGCAATCGTCGATGTACTAATTTCTCATGAACACACGGCCCATAATGCGCGCTAGGAGTTTGAATTTTCTTCAACCCATCATCAACAAGCAATTCCTGCAACCTCGCACGCCAACGGCCGGGTCAAACACTCTGGAAACCCTGCCTGTACGGCCCCTGGCGGCGAATTAGCCACAGGTTGTTAACCGAACTGGATCAACGCGAAGTCTTCGTCAGACCGAAACATGCGATATGAGAACTAAAACAATCTTTTG
>JBIKOJ010000274.1:0-5746 GCA_044358135.1 Acetobacteraceae bacterium
TCGCCAGGTGCGGCAGGATATCCTCATCCTCCGATAGCCGCGGCGTCCCCCGCCGAGACCGCTCCACCCCGAACCCCAGCTCCACCGGAATCAGCTCAATCAGGTTCGCCTCGTCCCCTACCATGTTCCAGCGCGCCACCACCGACTTCCACGCCCACGGATCCGCCGCGAACCCCTTCGTATTCCCGTCCGACCGCTTGTCGATCGCATCCGCCACGTTCTCCGTCAGCCCCATCCCGAACTTCTCGTAGAAATCCTGCGGCAAATGCGGAATCGTCTCGTTGTGGAAAATGAAGTTGCCCAGCGAATGGAAGATCGGCCGCTTCTTATAAATCTCCACCCCACGCAGTACGTGCGGCCCATGCCCGATCACCGCATGCGCCCCCGCATCGATGCAGGCCCTGGAAAAATCCACCAGGAACGAAGCCGGCACCGCCTTGTCCGTCCCCAGCGCCTCATGCGCATGCAGGCTCACCAGCACATAGTCGCCCTGCCGCTTCGCCTCCGAAATCCCCGCCAGCGTCCGCGCCACGTCGGCCTTGTTCGCCTCCGTCACCACCCCCGCCGGCCCCTCTTTGAACGTATGCGCCCCGAACAGCACCGTCCCCGCCTCCGGCGCCCGCCCAAACCCCGCCTTCACCCGCATCGCGTGCCCGTCATTCACCCCGCACGACCCCGCAATCGCCTCCAGCGCCGCCAGCTGCTCGCGCGGCAGCGTATAGGTCGTCGTGAACCGCAGCATGTTGATCCCCGGCCGCCCCATCGCATCCGGCCGCTGCTGCCCCGCCGCCGACGTCTCATGAAACGTCGAGCAAATCCCGATCAACGCCACCCGCCCCTGCGGGCACTCCAAATACTGCGGCGCCGCCGCCTCGGCCAAATTCCGCCCCACCCCCGCATGCAGAATTCCCGCCCGATCCAACGCCGCCCGCGTATTCGCCAACCCCTCATACCCGTAATCCAGCGTATGGTTGTTCGACCAGGTGAGCATGTTGAAGCCCATGGTCTGCAGATCGTGGATCACCCCCTCCGGCGCCTTCGCCCACGTCCCCCCGC
Organism: Acetobacteraceae bacterium; assembly: GCA_044358135.1. Taxonomy (GTDB): domain Bacteria; phylum Pseudomonadota; class Alphaproteobacteria; order Acetobacterales; family Acetobacteraceae; genus CAMDGX01. The sequence goes on from JBIKOJ010000274.1 coordinate 1,057, forward strand.
TCACCGCGAACGGAAACGCATCCCCCGGCGTCAACACCTCGAAATTCGTGAACCGCGCATCCGCATCGCGCACAATGTCCGCCAGCTGCCACAACGCCTCGGATGAGGCCAGCCGCCGCGTGATGAAGCTGTCGCCGGTGGCAACGAAACGCATCGGGGGAAGAGACATCAGAAACCTCCAGGCTCGAACCCAGACTCTAGCCAAGCCAGGGAAGAAAGAAAGACTCTTCTTTTTGTGAACAAAAAGAAGCAAAAAAACTTTATCCGTCCGCCAATGGCAAGCGCCCGATCCTCCGTGGGGATAACCGGGCGCCGTGAACCGCAAACGGATAAAAGTCTTTTTGCTTCTTTTTCTTCAGAAAAAGAAGACCCTTACTTCTTCTTCACCGCCACCCCACCCCGCAGCTGCGCAATCGTCCCGCGCGAGGTAATCTGCTCCGGGTTCATCCGCAGCTCGATCACGCTCGCCCGGCCGGCAGCCGCCGCCCGCTTGAACGCATCCGCGAACTGGGACGCCTCCTCCACCACCTCGCCATGCCCACCGAAGCTCTCGATGAACTTGGCGAAATCCGGGTTGGTCAGCGCCGTGCCGGAAACCCGCCCGGGATAGGTCCGCTCCTGGTACATCCGGATCGTGCCGTACATCGCGTTGTTGAACACCAGGATGATCGGCGCCACGCCATGGTGGAACGCGGTCGCCAGCTCCTGCCCCGTCATCAGGAACCCGCCATCGCCCACGAAGCACACCACCTGCCGGTTGCGGAACGCAATCGCCGCCCCGATCGCCGCCGGCACGCCATACCCCATCGCCCCGTTGGTCGGCCCGATGAAGCGCTGGTTGTCCTTGAAGTTGATGAACCGCGGCGGCCAGGTCGCGAAATTCCCGGCATCGCAGGTCAGGATCGCATCGTCCTCCAGCAACCCGGCCAGCGTGTGCATCACGTCCGAAAGGTTCAGCCCCTCGTATTCCTGCCGCGCCAGGCCCTGCATGCGAATCGCGCGCAGTTCCTTGGTCCAGGTCTTCCACGGCATCCGCGCCGAACGCTCGCCCGCCACCGCCGCGGCGAACGTATTCACATCCGAAACAATCCCCAGCGCCGGCCGCGTCACCCGCCCGATCTCGCCGCCTTCGGGATAGATGTGCACGATCGGCGCCTCATGCCCGGCCCCGAACAGCGTGTAGCCCTGGCTCACCGGCTCACCCAGCCGCGTCCCGATCGCCAGGATCAGGTCCGCCTCGCGCGCCTTGGCCACCAGCGCCGGGTCGCTGCCCACGCCCAGGTCGCCCACGAAGTTGTCCCGCGTCCCGTCATACAGCGCCTGGCGCCGGAAGCTCACCGCGGTCGGGATGTTGTTGGCCACCAGGAACTCGCGAATATCCGCCCGCGCCTGCTCGCTCCAGCGCGAGCCCCCCAGGATCGCCAGCGGCCGCTTGGCCTTGCCGATCATCGCCATCATCCTGGCGATCGCCGCCGGGTCCGGATGCGCCGGCGAAACCGCCACCGGGCCCAGATCCGGCACATCGGCCATCCGCTTCTGCATCTCTTCCGAGATCGCAATCACCACCGGCCCCGGCCGGCCCGAAACCGCCACATCCACCGCATGCGCGATCAGCTCGGGAATGCGGCGCTCATCGTCGATCTGCGTCACCCACTTCGCCAGCGGCGCGAACATCTGGCGATAATCCACCTCCTGGAAGCTCTCGCGGTCGGTTTCCTCGAACGGGATCTGGCCCACGAACAGCAGCAGCGGCGTCGAATCCTGCATCGCCGTGTGCACGCCGATCGCGCCATGGCACGCCCCGGGCCCGCGCGTCACGAACGCCGCCGCCGGCTTGCCGGTCAGCTTGCCATAGGCCTCGGCCATGTTCACCGCGCCCGCCTCGAACCGGCACGTCGTCAAATGCAGCCGCTGCCGCACCGCATACATCCCGTCGAGCACATCCAGGTAGCTCTCGCCGGGAACCGCGAACACCTGCTCGATCCCCTGCGCCACCAGCGCATCCGCGATCAGCCGCCCGCCGCTGCGTGCCCCCGGCTTCCCGCCCGACTTCGCCTTCATCGTCCACTCCCAACCCACATAATGGCCCGCACGATACCCATGCCCCCGCGCCGCGTCACCCCGCCGGAACGTCCGCACCCTGTTCCACCAGCCGGCGGAAATACGCCACCGTCCGCGACAGCCCCTCGCGCAGCGAAACCCGCGGCTCCCACCCCAGCGTCGCCCGCGCCCGCGTGATATCCGGGCAGCGCTGCATCGGGTCATCCTGCGGCAACGGCCGGAACACCAGCATGGAGGCCGATCCCGTCAGCCCCAGCACCTCCTCCGCCAACTCCCGCACCCTTATCTCGTGGGTATTGCCCAGATTGATCGGCCCGGTCACCGCATCCGGGCTGTCCATCAGCCGCAGCAACCCCTCCACCAGGTCGTCCACGAAACAGAAGCTGCGCGTCTGCTGCCCGTCGCCATACAGCGTGATGTCCTCGCCACGCAGCGCCTGCAAAATGAAGTTCGAAACCACCCGCCCGTCATCCGGATGCATCCGCGGCCCATAGGTGTTGAAGATCCTGGCCACCTTGATCCGCACCCCGCTCTGCCGGTGAAAATCGAAGAACAAGGTCTCCGCGCAGCGCTTGCCCTCGTCGTAGCAGGCGCGCGGCCCCGTCGTGCTCACATTGCCCCGGTAATCCTCGGTCTGCGGATGCACCGTCGGGTCGCCATACACCTCGCTGGTCGAAGCCTGCAGCACCTTCGCCTTCAGCCGCCGGCCCAGCTCCAGCATGTTCAACGCGCCGAGCACGCTGGTCCGCGTCGTCTGCACCGGATCATCCTGGTAGTGCACCGGCGAAGCCGGGCAGGCGAGGTTGTAGATCTCGTCCACCTCCACGCTCAGCGGCACCGTCACGTCATGCCGCATCGCCTCGAAATTCGGCAGCCCCAGCAAATGTGCGATGTTGTCCTTGCGCCCGGTGAAGTAGTTGTCCACGCACAGCACATCGTCGCCGCGCGCCACCAGCCGCTCGCACAGATGCGACCCCACGAACCCCGCCCCGCCCGTCACCAGCACCCGCTTGCGCGTCAGGTTCTTCACGCCGCACCCTCCAGCCAACCCCGTCGCCGGTAGCACAGCCCCGCCTGTTCCGCGAGGCAGCCGCCGCGCTATGCTGCGCCCGTCCAACCCGGAGCAGCCCGATGCGTGCGATTTACGTGATGATCAAGTGCGAGATGGGCCAAGCCTACAAGGTCGCCCAAACCGCCGCGGACGGCATCGAGGAACTCTCGGAGCTCCACTCCACCTCCGGCCAATACGACCTCCTGGGCAAATTCTACCTCGCCCCCACCCAAGACACCGGCCTCTTCGTCACCGAAAAACTCCAAACCATCCCCGGCGTGAAAGACACCTATACGCTCATCACCTTCAACGCGTTCGTCGGCACATAAGAAAGAATCTTCTTTTTGTGAACAAAAAGAAGCAAAAAAAACTTCATTAAATTATACCCGATATAGGGCGGAACGCGAAGCGGTTCCGCCATCTGACTTGCTTCTCCCTTGCCTTGCTCCTCTGTGTCTCTGTGCCTCTGTGGCCCCTTTCTTACTTGCTTGCTTGCTTGCTTGCTTGCCTCCTTCCCGAAAGGCACAGAATGCCCCCTGTCATCATCCTCCTCAACGGCATCGGCAGCGTCGGCAAATCCTCCACCGCCCGCGCCCTCCAATCCATCGCCCGCACCCCCCTCCTCCACGTCGCGATGGATACGTTCATCCACATGCTGCCGGAGAAATACCTCTCCCACCCCGAAGGCCTGCTCTTCCAGCGCACCCCAGACCAGGGCATCGCCATCCACTCCGGCCCCATCCTCCACCGCGCCCTCGCCGGCATGCGCCACGCCATCGTCGCCCTCGCGGAACAGGGCAACGCCATGGTGCTGGACGAAGTCCTCACCTCCCCCGACCAGGCCGAAGCCTACAAAACGCTCCTCGCCCCCTACCGCCTCCATTTCGTCGCCCTGCACGCCCCGCTCGCCGTCCTCGAAGCCCGCGAGAAATCCCGCGGCGACCGCGAACTCGGCCTCGCCCGCTGGCAATGGGGCCGCGTCCACCAGGGCGTCGCCTACGATCTTGAAATCGACACCGCCACCCTCACCCCCACCGAAACCGCCCAGCGCATCCGCGACCACTTCGACATCTAACAGCCATGCAAAAATTCCTTTGCAACGGAACACCCGTCTCTGTTAGTATGTCTCCATGTCAGCAATCCCCACAGAGCCCCAGCTGCGCGTCAGCCCGCTCGTCCCGGCCCCCGTGGCCGGGTGGGAGAACTGCGTCCGCATTCCGGGCCCGCTCCAGCTGATCCTCCTCCACCTCCTCGCCCTGCTCTTCGCCCGCTCCCCCCACGCCGTCGCCCTCGGCCGCGTCCTCTCCCTCTCCCCCCGCCTGCGCCAGATCCTGTCCACCCTGGCCGCCGCCACCGAACAGGACGACTCCGTCCTCCTCCCCACCCGCGCCCGCGGCGCCGACGAAATCCTGATCGCCCTCGCCCACCGCCCCCCGCCGCGCAACCCCTCCCACCCCGCCCCCATGCCCCCCGCCCGCCCGTGCCAGGCCCGGGACCCGCCACGCCCGCGCCCGCGCCCGCCGCACAAACGAAAACGGCGGAACGGGGTCCTCCCCCGCTCCGCCGCCGCATGCCTAT
>JBIKOJ010000275.1:0-5729 GCA_044358135.1 Acetobacteraceae bacterium
CTGAGCGCACCATCGACGGGCTCTGGAACGCCATCGGGCGCATCATCAACACCGTCACACCCGAAGAGTGTACCAACTACTTCGCCGCTGCAGGCTATGACGCAGAATGATCGGAAACCGCTCTAGCGGTCGACGTGGAATTATCGGGCGCCCTCCGATCAGCCCGAACGTGACGTCTCCTATGCTTTCCGCGTGCATCTGATACGCATTTTAGACCTAGGCGGCAGAATGTTGGCATTCTGACGGAAATTGTAATTGTTTAGATTGAGGGTCTTGTCGCTCGTAATTCGTTGCTGGACGATCGCCGAACACTCAATTCATCTATGAAATCAGACTGTCGTCGCGTTGAATTTATGCTTTTGTAACCCAGTTAGAAATCACCTCGGATTGGCTCTGATAATGCAATAAAAACGACCTGGAGGGTCAGAGGATGGACAACCAACTTCGATATATCGGCCCAAGCGTCACCGCTGCCAGCGGCATCTCACGCAGGCGCCTTCTGGCAACAGGGATGACCACCGGGCTGACGGTGGTTGTCCCTGGCAGCACCCTGTTGTATTCAAACAACGCAAACGCTGCGACCTGGATTGTCGCTCTTATTTCAGGAGTGGTATCCCTAGCTAAGGCAATATTCAACCCCCAAACTGCCAGTATCATTGAAGCCTTCGCTAAATCCACGGAGGCGCTTTTTTCGTACCGGGATTCATCTGACACTCATGCGCAATTTTCTTACGGCGCCGAATTCCAGCGCACCTTTGGCGCACTTCTTCATGCCCAGAGCGGAGCTTACTATGGTGTCGATCGACTCCCGTGCCTGTCCGACAGTTCCAAGCTCGGTCATCCCCAGGATGTCAACTGGGCAGAGATCGACAACATTGTTACCAGTAATCAGAGGCCTATTGTTCCCAATGAACTTGCGGGGGGGCAATTTGGTCCGTGGCTACTCCTATGAGCGCAGACAGTTCAATGGCCAAAAGGACGGCTACCACTTCGCCAGTGTGGTAAAGCCTGCGATTGAACAAAATCGTATGTTGGGAATGGGGACGTGGAACGTCAGCTACGTTCGCGACGTATGTGTTTGCGGCGAAAATGCCAAATTGTATGCATTCCGCAACCCAGCAAACCCCAATCCCCTGGATGTGAAGGCCCGGCTTTTTCGCGCTTAGTGCGACACCGGAGATTCACCAACGTTCGAAATGAATATGCGCTGGAGTGGGTTACTGACCTACTCCAGCGCTTATTTCATCAATCCCGCACCGGCGTCCGCCACGCCTCACGCCCATGCGCCAGCCAATACAGGTCCTTCATCCGCCGCGACACCGGGCCGGGGCTGTCGTTGTTCATGATCCGCCCGTTCACCCGGCTGATCGGCATCACACCGCCGGCGGTGCTGGTCAGGAACACCTCGTCCGCCTCCTCCAGCTCTGCGCGGGTGATCGGGCCGACGCGCGGCGTGAGGCCCAGCTCCGGCGCCAGTTCCAGCACGCTGCGCCGCGTGATGCCCTGCAGCACGCCATGGCCGGAGGTGGCCAGCATGTCCCCCTTCACCACGAACACGTTGAAGCCCGGCCCCTCCGTCACCAGCCCTTCGGCATCGCACAGCACGGTGGTGTCGAAGCCGTGGTCCTGCGCTTCCATCAGCCCCTGGTTGAAATCCATCCAGTTGTAGTTCTTGGCGGTGGGATCCAGGCTGTCATCGGGGATGCGCGGGGTGCTGGCGATCCACATGTGCCCGCCGCGCGCCTGCACCTCGGGCGAGAGCACATCCACCCACGGGATGGCATAGGCAATGAAGTGGTTCTCGCAATTGGCGATCAGCCGCGCCATCCCGGGCTTCGGCCGCCCGCGCACCGCCACCATCGCCACATAGGCATCGGCCAAGCCCGTCAGCCACATCACGCGGTGCAGGATCGCCACCATCTCCGCCAGGCTCTCCGGCGGGGCCAGCCGGCGCTTCCGCATCGAGGCGGCGAAGCGCTCCATATGCACATCCAGCCGAAAGAAGGCCCCATCCCGCACATGCACCACGTCGTACGCCGAATCGGAGCGCGTGAAGCCAAAATCCAGCACCGAAACCGTCGCCTCGCCCACCGGCACGAAGCCTCCCCGGCTATAGGCAGCGCCGCCGGCGAAGCGCGGGTCGATCGGGCGGGCGGTGGGGGCGAGCTGGTTCATGGCGGGCTCCGGCAGGGCGGGCGGGCAGCTTCGCGCGGTGCAGCACCGCCCGGCAAGCGCCCCCGCTTGGGTTCGGCGCCAAGACAGGCCATGATCCGGCCGGGGACAGAATGCGGAGCCGGGTGTTGGTCGATCAGAAAGCCTACCGAGACGCGATGGCCCGCCTGGGCGCCGCGGTGAACATCATCACGACAGACGGTCCGGGCGGAAAGCGCGGCTTCACCGCCAGCGCGGTGTGTTCCGTCACCGATTCGCCGCCCACCCTGCTCGTCTGCCTCAACCGCAGCAGCGATTCGAACGAGGCGCTGAAGCTGAACCAGGCCGCCTGCGTGAACGTGCTGGCCGCCCCGCAGCAGCACCTGTCGCCGATCTTCGCCGGCATGGGCGAGGGCGACTACGAGGCGCGCTTCGGCAATGCGCAATGGACCACGCTGGCCAACGGCGCCTACGCCCTGCACGGCGCGCTGGTCTCCTTCGAATGCCGCGTGGCACAGGTGAGCGAGGTGGGCACCCACACCGTGTTCTTCCTGGAAGTGGATGCAGTGCATGCCGGCGATCCCGGCGAGGCGCTGGTGTACTTCGCCCGCAAGTACCACACCCTCACGCCGGGCTAGCCCCCCGAACTTGCCCGCAGGCCCCCCCGGGGGCTAAGACCCCCGCCCGTGGAGGAGCTTGCATGGCATCGATCGCCGAGGTGAACGCCGATAATCCGGCCCTGTTGGCCCAGGCCGAGATCCTGGCCCGGCCAATGACGCCGGAGCGGCAGATGGCCAATGCCATCCGCGCCCTGTCGATCGACGCGGTGGAGGCGGCGAAATCCGGCCATCCCGGCATGCCCATGGGCATGGCGGACGTGGCCACTGTGCTCTGGTCCCGCTTCCTGAAGTTCGACGCCGCCGACCCGCGCTGGCCAGACCGCGACCGCTTCATCCTCTCCGCCGGCCACGGCTCCATGCTGCTCTACAGCCTGCTGCACCTCACGGGGCAGGAAGGCATGGGCATCGAGGATCTGAAGCGCTTCCGCCAGCTGCATTCCCCCGCCGCCGGCCACCCGGAATTCGGCGAGCACCCGGGGATCGAAACCACCACCGGCCCGCTCGGCCAGGGCCTGGCCAATGCCGTCGGCTTCGCGCTGGCCGAGCGCATGCTGGCCGCCCGCTTCGGCAAATCCCTGGTCGATCACCGCACCTGGGTGATCGCCGGCGATGGCTGCCTGATGGAGGGCATCAGCCAGGAAGCGATCGGGCTGGCCGGCCACCTGAAGCTCGAAAAGCTCTGCGTCCTGTGGGACGACAATGCGATCAGCATCGATGGCGGCACGGACCTCTCCACCTCGGAAGACCAGCTGAAGCGCTTCACTGCCGCCGGCTGGGCGGTGAAGAAGCTGGATGGGCACGACCCCGCGCAGATCGCCGCGGCCCTCTCCTGGGCGATGCGCTCCAAGAAGCCCACGCTGCTGGCCTGCAAGACCATCATCGGCTTCGGCGCGCCGACCAGGGCCGGCACCGCCGGCAGCCACGGCGCCCCGCTGGGCAAGGACGAAGCCGCCGCCGCCAAGGCCGCCCTGGGGTGGGAGGCCGCGCCCTTCGAGGTGCCCGAGGCGATCGGCACCGCCTGGCGCGCCGCCGGCGCCCGCGGCGCCACCCCGCGCCGCGGCTGGCTCAAGCGCCTCGCCCGCCACAACCAGCGCAGCGAGTTCGAGCGCGCCCTCTCCGGCAAGCTGCCCGACAGCTTCCACGAGGCGGTGGCCGAGCTGAAGGCCGGCATCGCCGAAACCCGCCCCAAGCTCGCCACCCGCCAATCCAGCCAGAAGGCGCTGGAGGCCCTGGTGCCCGCCCTGCCGGAACTGGTCGGCGGCTCCGCGGACCTCACCGGCTCCAACCTCACCCTGGTGAAGGGCATGGGCTTCGTCACCCCCGGCAACTACGCCGGGCGCTACATCCATTACGGCATCCGCGAGCACGGCATGGCCGCGGCCATGAACGGCCTGGCGCTGCATGGCGGCGTGATCCCCTACGGCGGCACGTTCTTCGTGTTCACCGACTACATGCGCCCGGCCCTGCGCCTGGCCGCCCTGATGCGCCAGCGCGTGATCCATGTCCTCACGCATGACAGCATCGGCCTGGGCGAAGACGGCCCCACCCACCAGCCGGTGGAACACCTGGCCAGCCTGCGCGCCATGCCCAACGTGCACATGTTCCGCCCGGCCGACGCGATGGAAACCGCCGAGTGCTGGGAACTCGCCATCCGCCGCACCGACGGGCCCAGCCTGCTCGCCCTCTCCCGCCAGGGCCTGCCCACGCTGCGCAGCGACACCGCCGAGAATCGCTGCGCCCGCGGCGGCTACGTGCTGGCCGAGGCCACCGGCGGCGCCCGCCAGGCCACGCTGATCGCCACCGGCAGCGAAGTCGCCCTGGCCATGACGGCGCGCGAGCTGCTGGCCGCCGACGGCATCCGCGCCGCCGTCGTCTCCCTGCCCTGCTGGGAGCTGTTCGCCGCCCAGGATGCCGGCTATCGCGACGAAGTGCTCGGCGAGGCCCCGCGCGTGGGAATCGAGGCCGGCGTCTCCTTCGGCTGGGACCGCTGGCTGGGCCCGGACGGCGTGTTCATCGGCATGCAGGGCTTCGGCGCCTCCGCGCCGGAGGGCGAGCTCTACCGCCATTTCGGCATCACCGCCGAAGCGGCCGCCGCCGCCACGCGCAAGCTGGTCGGCGGGTAATCCGGACCGTTTGGACATAATTCCGCCGCAGCCACGCGGCACCACCCGGCCTACCGGGTGAAACAGGAAAGGACCATTCGATGGCAGTGAAAGTCGCGATCAACGGATTCGGGCGCATCGGCCGCCTCGTGCTGCGCGCCATGGTCGAAAGCGGCCGCACCGATGTCGAGTGCGTCGCCATCAACGACCTCGCCAGCGTGGAGACCTCCGCCCACCTGTTCCGCTACGACAGCGTGCACGGCCGCTTCCCCGGCGAAGTGGAAGTGAACGGCAACCAGATCACCATCAAGTACAACGGCCGCACCTGGGGCCCGATCACCGTCTCCGCCGAGCGCGACCCCACCAAGGTGCCCTACCAGGGCGTGGACGTGGCGATGGAGTGCACCGGTATCTTCGCCAGCAAGGAGAAGGCCTCCGCCCTGCTCCAGGCCGGCGCCAAGAAGGTGCTGATCTCCGCCCCCGGCGACAACGTGGACGCCACCATCGTCTACGGCGTGAACCACGGCACGCTCACCAAGGAGATGACGGTCATCTCCAACGCCTCCTGCACCACCAACTGCCTCACGCCCGTGGCCAAGGTGCTGCACGACACCTGGGGCATCGAGCGCGGCTACATGCTCACCATCCACGCCTACACCTCGGATCAGATGCTGCAGGACGGCCTGCACAAGGACCTGCACCGCGCCCGTGCGGCCAACCTCTCCATGATCCCCACCTCCACCGGCGCCGCGCGCGCCGTCGGCCTGGTGATGCCGGACCTGAAGGGCAAGCTCGACGGCTCCTCCATGCGCGTGCCCACCCCGAACGTCTCGGTGGTCTCGCTCGCCGTGGTGCT
>JBIKOJ010000113.1:0-17415 GCA_044358135.1 Acetobacteraceae bacterium
CCAGCAGCTGCTCCTGCATCATCGTGAGGTCGCTGCCCGGCGGGCCGCCATCCTTCGGCCAGCTATCCATCCGCATGCCGTTGCCCGGGGACATGCGCGGATAGAGCGAGCCCTTGTGCAGCGGCTGGCGGGAGCGGTTGCCGACCGTGACGCGGTGCTCGCGCCACTTCGCCGAAAGCCACGGATCGAAATCCGCCGGGGTGCGGAAGAACGGATGCACATCGCAATCGACGAAGCCCATGTACTGCCGGCCGGGCGTATCGAGGCGGGTTTCGCGGAGAGTCACGTTCATGGCGTCGTCTCCTGGCAAGGATTCTTCTTTTTGTGAACAAAAAGAAGCAAAAAAACTTCATTCACTGGCACGCGCGCCAGGCGGCCGGCACGCGCGCAAGGTCGGAAAAGTTTTTTGGTTCTTTTTTTCAAAAAAGAACGTCCTTCCTTTCTTAGAGGCGCGAATACGTCGCGCGCGGGTTATCGACCATCATCTTCTTCAGCATTGCCGGCGGGATGCCCGGCGGCACGGGATCGCTCCCATCGTAGTGCCAATGCGGATAATCACTTGCGAACAGCAGCATGTCGTCGCTGCCCAGCTGGTCCAGCACGCGGCCCAGCGCCTCGCCGTCCATCGCATCCAGCGGCTGGGCGGTAAGGCGCACACGCTCGCGGATGATGTCGGCGGGCAGCCGGTTGAGCCATGGCACCTCGCTGCGCACGCCGCGCCAGGTCTTGTTCACCCGCCACATGCTCGCCGGCAGCCAGGTGACGCCGGATTCGATCAGCACCACCTTCAGGTCGGGGAATTTCTGGAACACGCCCTCCACCAGCAGCGAATTCAGCGCCGCCGACATGCCCTGCGCGTAGGAGACGTAGTCCTCCAGCAGGGTGGAGCCCCAGCCGCCGGCGCTGGGCGGATGGCGGAAGGTGGAGCCGGCATGCAGGCCGATGGGCAGGCCGTGCTTTTCGGCGGCGCGATAGATCGGCCACATCTGGCGGCGCCCCGGCGGCAGTTCCGCCATCGCCAGCATCAGCACCTGCACGAAGCGACGGTCGCCCGCCAGGCGCTCGATCTCCTCGGCCGCCAGCTCGCCGCTGTGCTGCGGCACCAGGATGGAGGCGCGCAGCCGGGGGTCGCGATCGAGCAGCTCGCCCGCCACCCAGTTGTTCACGCCGCGGCACAGCGCGGCCGAGAGATCCTCGCTCATCACCGCCTGGGCGCCGTGCAGCACGTTGCAGATCGCGAGCGACACGCCGAGCGGGTCCAGCGCCTGGGCCTGCAGCGTGGCCAAGGAGCTGCCGGGCAGGCCCGTTTTCGGCTTCCAATCCGGGCGCACATTGATGGGGGCGGCCGGCGGAAACGCCATCAGGTCGTAGTTCTCGCTGTCCAGCCCGCGGCGCAGCATGTGCTCGCGCCAGTATTCGTCCATGTAGGGCATCAGCGCCTTGGCATTCGGCACCGCAGGATGCAGGTCGCAATCGATCGCGCCGACCGTGCTCGCCGCCCGTGCCATTGCTTCGCTTGCCGACATGTTTCCCCCTCCGCCAGCGCGGAAACCTGATTCCGCCGACGATGCGTGCCGGATGTCAACATCCGCGCATTGACTTCGCCCGAAGCCGGGTCACGATACCGGGGGAAACGGGCCCTCAAAAGAAACGACCAAGGAGTTCGCCGCATGGCCGCCGACGCGCCGCTTTTTGCCGGCCTCAAGGTGATCGACTGCGCCAGCTACATCGCCGCCCCCACCGCGGCCACCGTGCTGGCCGATTTCGGCGCCGAGGTGATCAAGATCGAGGCGCCGAACGAAGGCGAGCCCTGGCGCTACGCGCACACCCGCCCGGGCCTGCCGGTGTCGCCGCACAACTACCCCTACATGACGGACAACCGGAACAAGAAGGGCCTGGCGATCGACCTGAAGGCCCCGGCCGGCAAGGCGGTGCTCAATCGCCTGTTGGCGACGACGGACGTGTTCATCACCAACCTGCCGCTGCCGGTGCGTGAGCGGCTGGGCGTGCGCTACGCGGACTTTGCCGAGAAATACCCGCGCCTGATCTACGGCTCCTTCACCGCCTATGGCGAGGAGGGCGAGGAGGCGGCCAAGACCGGCTTCGACCTCACCGCCTATTGGGCGCGCTCCGGTCTGATGGACCAGGTGCGGTCCGGTGCGAACGTGCTGCCCGCAGGCTCCGTGGCCGGCATGGGCGACCACCCCACCGGCATGGCCTTCTACGCCGGTATCGTCACCGCGCTGCTGCGCCGCGAGCGGACGGGCCGGGGTGGCGAGGTTCGCGCCTCCCTGCTCGCCAACGGCATGTGGTCCAACGCCTTCCTGGTGCAGGCCGCGCTGGTCGGCGCCCCCACCCCCATCCGCCCGCCGCGCGAACAGACCCAACGCGCGCTGGGCGGCCTCTACACCGCCGGGGACGGTCGGCACTTCCTGCTGGCGCTGACCAGCGAAGTGCGCCAATGGCCCGCCATCGCCAAGGCCGTCGGCCATCCCGAACTGGTGGAAGACCCCCGCTTCATCGACATGGACGCGCGGCGCACCAACGCCCGCGCCCTGCAGATGATCTTCGACGCCGCCTTCGCCCAGCACCCGCTGGCCCACTGGCGCAAGACGCTGGATGCCGCTGGCCTCACCTTCGGCATCGTCGGCACGGTGGAGGAAGCGGCCGCAGACGAGCAGGCGCGCGCGGCGGGGATCATCAAGCCGATGGCCGACAGCGACTTCCTCACCATCGACAGCCCCTTCACCATCACCGGCGAAGACAAGGTTCCCGCCACGCGCCACCCGGAACACGGCGAACACAGCCGCGAGATTTTGCGAAGTGCGGGATATTCCGAAGCGGAGATCGAGGCGCTGCGAGGGGCCGGGACGATCGGGGGACCATAGCCCGGCAGGGACACACGGCCCCACGCGCCCAGAAGAAACAGTGCCTTCCGCTCCATGAGCGGAAAGAGTTGACCCAGGCGTGTGCTGGATTGCCACACTCTTGTTCCAACCCGTGCAATGGCTGGCGCTTCCACCCATTGCTCCGGTTGGTATCGCGCGTGGGGCTGGCCGGCGGCCGCGCGCAAAGCAAACACACAGGCCGGTCCACGTTGACCCGCGCTTCGTGGGTCAACATCATGGCGGACTGGCACAAGCCGCAGCACAATTTTACTTAACGAGTGCGTCAGGGATATTGATAAACCTGCAATCTCGTCATCTCAACAGCGGATCAGTATCTGGCTGACCCTACAAGTCTTCCTTCTTTTCAGAGTGTTCGCCTTCCAGCGCAGCCACCAACAGCTTCACCGCCCGACTGGACGAGAGGGCATTGCGCATGGAAGCCTCTTCAACAAACGTAAGAGCATCTGGTTCCACAAGAGAGGAACCGTCCCCTAAAGCGCTCAATAGATAGGCAATTCTAAGGGAATCCATACAATTTTGCTCAAGCTGACCCAGAGCTTCGCTCTAGATCAGCTTTGCATCTTCATCCATTCCAGCCTCCTGTAGCATTTAAGATCGGATCAAGAGCAGCTTCCACACTGCCCTCAACTCCGGGGGGTGGAAGCACGGCTACAGTCGTGCCCGTGCGCCTTTAGGCAGTTGCCTGCCCTGGACATATCGCACGGCCCCCGGATGCCAAGGGGTGTCGTCGTGCGTGACGTGACGCTGCAGCTATGAGCTTCCACACTCGTTGGGGGTTTTGGCGGATCGTGGCGCTTCGGTCAAGGGTATTGTTGCTAATTTCGACAAATCATAATTTTGTGAAATTTAATCTTTTTTTACTATTTTTAAGAAAATACGGTATCAATACGACTCACTTTCCTCAATTTCGCTCGAAATTTAGATGTCATCAACTCCCCGATTCAGTCAGAAGCAGGTAAACGGAGAATATTATTGCTGTATCGTATTTTTCACTTTGCATTTGCCATCCTGAATAATAATTTATTACGAATAAGAATTTATTTATATACTATACGATATAAACAGGCAACACCTGCAAGAAGATCGCTAAACACCCTGTCCCTGATCCAATACGCGCAACCAAACCGCTACCGCCGCCGCCCCAGCCACGCCACCATCTGCCGCAGGCATACCCTGTCCGCCGGCTGCCGACCCTTGCGGCCGTCGGTACGGCGCCCGCTCAGCGCCTGCCACCAGACCGGCGAAGAAATGTAGGCGCCCCGGAAAAGCGCGCGGGGCCTTCGGCGCAATCGACGAATGTGAGGGCTGCCATCACGCCGTCACGCGCACGCGCGCGGAAAAATCTCAACTTTGGGGTGGAAGACCACGTCATCATCCAGCGGAAACATCGGCCGCGGGCAGACACGGTGGCCAAGGCTCCGGAGATTTGCCGATGTGGCGCCTGGAATGTCGAGCACATAATTCCTGCGCGCAAAGGTGAAGTAGCGCAGCGCCGCCCCGGGCGACTTGACCACGATGATATCGGCCTGTTCCGGGTCCAGCCCGTGGGCCACGAAGATCTCGCGGTCCATCATGAACACCGCATGCGTGACCACCACAATGCGGATGTCGCCGTGCCGCAGCACCGCCGTCGGCCCGGCATGGGCGGGCATGCCTGAAAACGCGTGGAGGTACTCCCCGTCGCCCAGGCGTTCCACCTCGACCTCCAGTTCCAGCGGCGGAAACCGCGCCGGATCGATCGTGCCGCCCAGGGAGACACGCACGCGCGCGCCCACACCCGCCGCGTGCGCCCGGGCCGCCGCCGGGGCGTCGACCATCGGCATGATCGCCCGCCCGCGATAGCCCGATGCGAGCAGGGCCGCGAGGATGGTGTTGCTGTCCCCGGAGGCGCCGCTGCTGGGGGCATCGGCGGCATCGGTGAACGTGACCGGCCCCTTCTGGCTGGCGGCATCCGCCATCGCCTCGGGCAGGCCCACAAGCTCCGCCACCATCTTGTCGTGGTCGGCCCAGAAGGCGTCGGCCAGTTCCGTGGCCAGGCGCCGCGCCTGGTCCGGGTCGTTGTCGGTGACCACCAGCGCCTGCGAGCCCAGCTCCGGCGCATCGGTGAACGGGTTGCCGATCAGCACCGCCGCCGACATCGCCTCGCCGCCGGTTTCCATCGCCTTGGCCCGGTCGATCACGCGGCCATACAGGCCCGTGGCGGTGACCAGCTCGGGGCCCCGCACCAGCGCCGGCATGAAGATCCGCGCCATCACGGGGCGGGCGCCGCGATCCAGGATCGCTTCCAGCAGCCGGGCCGCGCGCTGGCCGGTGCTGGTGAAATCGTTGTGCGGATAGGTGTGGTACACGGCCATCGCATCGCAGTTCGACAGCATGCGGCCGGTCAACACGCCATGCAGGTCGAGCGATGTCACGAGCGGGATATGCGCCCCGACAATGGTGCGCGTGCCCTGCAGCAGATGGCCCTCCGGATCGAGTTCGCCGATCGCCCCCATCGCGCCATGCAGCGAAAGATACACGCCCGCCACATCCGGACCCATCGCACCGGCGATCGCCTGCAGGAATTCCTGGGCCAGACGCTCGAAGCCACTCTGCGACAATGGCCCGGCGCTGCAGGCCGACGCATAATAGACCGGCACCAACTCCAGGTCATTCCGGGCGCCAAGAACGTCGATGGCGCCACGAATGCAGGTATCAGCGCCTGCATGCGCCTCCAGCAACGCCCGGCCGCGCAATACCGCGAAATCCTCATACCGGCTGGGATGCGGATTGAACGACGATATTTCCTGCTCGCAGCCAGCCACTAAGATTTTGCGCATCTGGGCATCTCCCGGGAAAGAGCCAGCCGGCCGTTCAGCCGACATTTCCAGGATGCCCGGCCGATCCGAGCGTCTTGCGGGAACGATAGTCGCGGACCCGAACGCCCGGCAATACGGGCATGGGTCAACGCGGCACAAGCGATCTCCACCAAACCGCCACCGCCGCCGCCCCAGCATCCGGCGCCCCCACCGCCCGCGCGCCGAGATAGCTCGCCCGCCCCAGCCGCGGCACCATCGTGGAAGTCGCCTCCGCCCCCCGCTCGGCCGCCTCCGCCGCCGCCCGCGCCGCGGCACCCAACCCACCCCCGGCCGCCGCCGCGAAGGCCTCGGCCGCCGGCAGCAATGCATCCAGCATCGTCCGGTCGCCCGGCTTCGCCCCGCCCAGTGCGGCCACCGCCGTCACGCCCTCCCGGAACGCCGCGGCCCAGTCCGCCACGCCCGGTGCCACCGGCAGCGCCCGCGCCGCGCGCATCAGCGCCGTGGCATAGAACGGCCCGGAACTGCCGCCGATCGCCCGCCGCAGTGCATCGGCCATTGCCGCCAGCAGCGTCGGCGGGTTGGCGAACGCCCCCTCCGGCAGCGCCCGCAGCGCCTCGGCCGCGCGCACCATGCTCACGCCCAGGTCGCCATCCCCCGCCCGGCTGTCCAGCTCCGTCAGCCGGGGCTCCGCCGCTTCCAGCGCATCGGCCACCGCCAGCACCGCGCGCCGCAGTGCGGGCGCCAGCGGCCCGGCCGGCGGATAGGCCACCACCGGCGCCGCCACTCCCGCCACCATCTGCCGCGCCGCGAGCTTGCCGCCGCCGGGCCAGGCTGGCGCCCCGGAAGGCGCATCCAGCAGCGCCAGCCGCGCATCGTCCACCCGCAGCAGCGACAGCGACACGCCCGGCATTTCCAGCGCCGTCAGGAACTCCCCGGCCCAGGCCCGCTGCACCACCAGCCCGCGCTCACGCAGGAAGGCCAGGGCGCGGCGGGCCACGATCGCCAGCTCCATCGGCGGGGTGCCGCCCAGCCCGTTCACCAGCAGCACCACCTGGTCCCCGGCCACGAACCCCCGGTCCGCCAGGATCACCCCCAGCATCTGCTCCACCAGTGCATCCGCCGGCGCCAGCGCCGCACGCTCCACCCCCTGCTCGCCATGGATGCCCAGGCCGAGCTCGATCTCCGCCGGCCCCAGCGTGAATCCCGGCCTGCCTGCCGCCGGCACGGTGCAGGCATCCAGCCCCACGCCCATGCTGCCCAGCTCGGCCGCCGCCGCGCGGGCCACGGCGGCCACCTCGGCCAAGGATTGGCCCGCTTCCGCCGCTGCCCCGGCCAGCTTGTGCACCAGCACCGTGCCCGCAATCCCGCGCCGGCGCTCCGGCGGCACCGTGGCATGCAGCGCCACGTCGTCTGCCACCACCACCACCTCCACCGGGATGCCCTCGGCGCGCGCCAGCTCCGCCGCCAGGCCGAAATTCAGCCGGTCGCCGGTGTAGTTCTTCACCACCAGCACCGCGCCCGCCGGCCCGGAAGCGGCGCGAATTCCGGCCAGCACCGCATCCACGCTGGGCGAGGTGAACACATCCCCCGCCACCGCGCCGGCCAGCATGCCCGGCCCCACATACCCCGCATGCGCCGGCTCATGCCCCGCGCCCCCGCCGGAGATCACCGCCACCGGCCGATTCGCGGTCGCCGGCAGCCCCGCGCGCACCACCACATCCTCGCCTTCCAGCAGCGCGAGGCCCGGATGCAGGTCGCACAGCCCTTCCAGCATCTCGCGCACCACATGGCGCGGATCGTTGAGCAGCTTCTTCATGCCGGCCTCCCCCTCATTGGCCGGAAGGTTACGGCAGCCGGAAAGGCCGGGCTACGCCCCGCTATCCTCGCCCTTCTTCCGCTTGCGCGCTGCCGCGGCATACTGCCCGCGCGGCCGGTGCTCCTGCACGTGGGGCCGTACCACGGTGTCGTAATAGTCGTCCCAGTCCTCGGGTTGGAACGAAGGCAGGCCCTCCGTCACCACGAACCCGTTCTGCGCCGGCTCGTCCAGCGCGATGCGTGGCAGCACCTGCACCTGCAGCAGCGGGAAATCGGGCGCGAACTCCACCGGGATATCGGTGCGCACCAGCTGCATGTTGGTGATCAGCGGCCCGAACCAGCGGTCGGTCTCGATGATCCCTTCGCTCATCACCAGGCCAGCCTTGGGCGGCACATTGGCGGGCGGGCGCACATGCGTGCTCCAGCCCGGCGCGGTGCGCACCATCAGCCCGGTCCACACCTGCACCCGGCCGGGCTCGGTCAGCGCGCCCAGGAAGGGCGGCCACCAGCCCTTCACCTCGTCGGGCACGTTCTCATCGAAATAGGCCGGGAACCCCGGCACGTTGGCGGAATTCAGCGGCAGCCATTCCTCATAGCCGCTGGGCCGCCACTTGATCGCCGCCCCATCCCACCACAGCGCGAAGCCGATCGGCGGGAACACGTAGTAGCCAAAGCCAGAGGCGGTCACCACCGGCTCGCAGAAACGGAAGGCCCGCGTCGGCAGCGTTCCCATCGCGGATTTGTCCGCCCGCTGCGGCGGCCGCGCGGAGGGGATGATGCAATGGAACAGGATGCGCGGCACCGGCTTTTCGGCCGCCGTTTCGGTGGTGTCGGGCGCTTCGCTCACGGCGGGCTTCCTGTGCTGGGGGCCGAACAAACGAAACCGGGCCAAGGGGGCCCGGTTCGCTGCATCCTTGGGCGGGGTTTCCCCCGCAGTATGGATCGATCAGAGAGCCGGCGCCATCGCACCCAGACGAACCTTCGAGGTCTCCAGGGCCGGGGACATCGCGCCGAGGCGAACCTTCGAGGCCTCCAGGGCGGGGGACATCGCACCGAGGCGCACCTTCGAGGTCTCCAGCGCCGGGCTCATCGCGCCGAGACGAACCTTCGAGGTCTCCAGAGCCGGGCTCATCGCGCCGAGGCGAACCTTCGGGGTCTCCAGCGCCGGGCTCATCGCGCCGAGGCGAACCTGGGAAACGGCAGCGTCGGTGGTGCGGATGGTCATGACGGAAACCCTCTCGTGCATGGGATGAGGCAGCGTGGTGGCCGCCCGTTCTGTGAGATCGCTTATCGCTCCTGATCCGCAGCCGGACGTATTCACGTCGTTAAGACGGCGTTAATACGATCCGTGAACGCCGATTTAACGAATATGAACGCATGACACCGGACCTGTTCCACATAGTGCAGCATCGCCTCCCATCGCGCACGGCCCGCGGGAAAAAGCCCAAGGAAATCCGTCCCTTGCCGGCAACCGCACCATTGGCGAGACAGCATCCCAATCCTGACCCGGACTGACTAAAAAAGAATTGATTTTTGAATCTTGTTACGATGTTGCGGCATCGTGAGAACCGCACACGCCTCGCACCGCGAAATCCGCGGGATTCCGCGCGAGCGCCGCGTCATTTTTGCACCATCCTAAACGCGTCAGGGGGCCCCGAAGGACCCCCTGAAATCTTACGCTTTCACGGCAGATTGAAAGGTTTAACGGTGCGCCGCACCGGCCTCCGTCACGCCGCGGTGCCACCCACCACCAGCCCGCCGATCCGCATCGTCGGCTGGCCCACCCCCACGGGAACCCCCAGCCCGCTCTTGCCGCAGGTCCCGATCCCCGGGTCCAGCGCCATGTCGTTGCCCACCAGCTCCACCTTGGTCAGCGCATCCGGCCCGTTGCCGATCAGCGTGGCCCCCTTCACGGGCGCGCCCACGCGGCCGTCCTCGATCAGGTAGGCCTCGCTGGCGGAGAACACGAACTTGCCGGAGGTGATGTCCACCTGCCCGCCGCCGAAATTCACCGCATACAGCCCCTTCTTCACCGAGCGGATCACCTCCTCCGGCGTCGCCTGGCCGCCCAGCATCACCGTATTGGTCATGCGCGGCATCGGCGCATGGGCATAGCTCTGCCGCCGGCCATTGCCGGTGGGGCGAACGCCCATCAGCCGCGCGTTCAGCCGGTCCTGCAGGAACCCGGTCAGAATGCCGTCCTCGATCAGCACGGTGCGGCCGGTCGGCGTGCCCTCGTCATCCACCGTCAGGCTGCCGCGCCGGTCGGCGATCGTGCCGTCATCCACCACGGTTACGCCGGGGGAGGCGATGCGCTTGCCCAGCAGGCCGGAAAACGCACTGGTCTTCTTGCGGTTGAAATCGCCTTCCAGCCCATGCCCGATCGCCTCGTGCAGCAGGATGCCGGGCCAGCCCGGGCCAAGCACAACCGCCATCTCGCCCGCCGGCGCCGGCACGCTCTCCAGGTTCACCAGCGCCTGGCGCAGCGCCTCGTCCACCGCCGCACGCCAGGTTTCCGGCGCCACCATCCGCTCATAGGAAATGCGCCCGCCGGTGCCGAAGCTGCCGGTCTCGCGCCGCCCATTCACCTCCACCACCACGGAAACATTGATCCGCACCAGCGGCCGGAGATCAGCCACCCGCGTGCCATCGGCGCGGATGATCTGCACCGCCTGCCATTCGCCGGCGAGCGAGGCCATCACCTGCTTCACGCGGCTGTCCTTGCCGCGGGCATAGGCGTCGATCTCCGCCAGCACCCCGGTGCGCTTGCCGAAATCCATGCCCGACAGCGGATTGGCATCGGAATAGAGCCGCCGGTTCGTCCCGGCCGGGGGTTCCGCCGCCACGCCGGAATGGCCGGATGCCACCGCCGAGACGGTCGCGGCCGCCCGCTTCAGCGCGTCCTCGGTCAGCTCGCCTGCATGGGCATAGCCGGTCGCCTCGCCGGCCACCGCCCGCAGCCCGAAACCCAGCGAGGTATCGAACCCGGCCGCACGGATGCGCCCGTCATCCAGGCTGATGCTTTCGCTCTCGCGGTATTCCAGGAACAGCTCGCCGTCGTCGGATTCGGCCAGCGCCTCGCGCGTCAGCCGCTCGGCCGCATCCAGCCCCAGGGTCGCCCCCTCGCGGGCAAAGAACAGCGCGTCCGTCACGGCCAAGGGAGAGTTCATCGGACTGTATCCTCTATAGAGTGCTCGCCCGGCCGCGCAGCCGGTCCAGCGCCACCAGCGCCGCCGTCAAGACCACCACGGCCATCGCCTGGTGCAACGTGCCCAGGCCGACGGGCACGACATGCACCAAGGTGGCGATGCCCAGGGCATATTGCACCCCCACCGTGCCGGCCAGCCCCAGCAGCACCGGCCGCGCCGCGCTGCGCCAGCCGGCCAGCAGCGCGCCCACCGCCAGCAGCAGCGTGGCGGTGGCCAGCAGCCGGTGGTTGAACTGCACGGCGGCCACGTTCTCGGTCCAGTTCAGCCAGACCGGCGAAAGCCGCCCATACCCCTCCGGCACCAGCCGCCCGTCCATCAGGGGAAAGGTGTTGTAGTCGAACCCCGCCTTCAGCCCGGCCACGAAGCCCCCGGCCAGGATCGCCAGCGCCGCCACCGCCACCGTCCCCCGCGCCAGCCATCGCACCGCCACAGGCACCGCCACCGGCGCGGCCCGCAGCAGTTCCAGCGCCGTCCACAGAAGTGCGGCATACAGCACCAGCGCCAGGCCGAGATGCACCACCAGCCGATAGGGGGAAACCGCGGTCGCATCCGGCATGAAGCCCGATGCCACCATGATCCAGCCCACCACCCCCTGCAGCCCGCCCAGCACGAACAGCCCCAGCAGCCGCGGCAGCAACCGCCGCGGCACCGCACCGCGCCACCACAGCCAGGCCAGCGGCACGATGAAGGCCAGCCCGATCAGCCGCCCCCACAGCCGGTGGCCCCATTCCAGCCAGAAGATCTCCTTGAACCCTTCCAGCCCGAAGCCCTTGTTCACCAGCTGGTACTGCGGGATCGTCCGGTACAGCTCGTACAGCCGGTTCCATTCCGCATCCGACAGCGGCGGCAGAATGCCCCGGATCGGCGCCCATTCCATGATGGAGAGCCCAGACCCGGTCAGCCGCGTCGCCCCGCCCAGGGCCACCATCACCAGGATCATGCCGCACAGGAAGAACAGCCAGTTGGCCACCGCGCGCCGGTTGCGCGTGGCGATCTCGTCGGCGGAGATGGGCGGATCGAAAGGCATGCCGCAGCATATAGGTGCGCCTGGGCATCCGACAGGGGGGCGGGGAAAAGCAAGAAAGAAACTTCTTTTTCTGAAGAAAAAGAAGCAAAAAGACTTTTATCACTTTGCGCCCGAGCTAGACCCCAAGCAAAATGATAAAAGTTTTTTGGTTCTTTTTTTCAAAAAAGAACGCGCTTACTTCGGCGCCGGCATCGCAATCCGCCGCCCCACCCAGTCAGGCCGCGCCACGCGCGCATGTGCCGCATGCGCCGCCTCGATCCGTGCGCGCACATCGTCCGGCCACGGAACCACGCGGCGGATGTTCAGGTCCACGTGCAGATACATCAGCTCCTGCGTCGCCGCGCGCTTGCCGTCGTGCAGCCGGTACATCTCATGCGCCAGATGCACCCGCTTGGCATCCACGCCCATCACCCAGGTCACCACCCGGGCCTTCTCGCCCAGCAGCAGCTCCGCCTCGTACATGTTGTGCGATTCCGCCGCGAAGGTGCCGCACCCCGCCCGCGCCTTGTAGCTGTAGGAGCAGTCGAACACGTCGAAGATCAGGTCCGTCGCCAGGTCGAACGCCACCGTATAATAGGCGAGGTTCATGTGGTTGTTGCCGTCGATCCACGACGGCTGCACCTCCACCTCGCCGCTGTCGAACGGCGCCGCCCAATGGCCGATCGTGGCCCGCGGATCCATCACAGTGTCGTTCAAGCCACCCTCCAGGTCTCGCCGTCGTCCGTCGCGCGGCCTTCCTCGCGCAGCTTCTCCAGATGCGCAATCACGGTGCGCTGCGCCGCCGGCACCAGCTTGGGGTCCAGGTTCACGTACAGCGCCTGCACCAGCCCCAGCGTGGTGCGCGGCCCCGCCGCCAGCGCGTTGGCGATCGCCGCCTCACGCTGCGCCCGGTGCGCCAGCAGGGCGCGGGCGAACGGCATCGGGTCTTCCACCATTGGCCCGTGGCCCGGCAGGTAGACCTTGTCCGTCCGCGCCAGCATCAGGCGCATGCTCTCGAAATACGCCTTCATGTTCCCGTGCGGCGGGCTGACGATGCTGGTGGACCAGCTCATGATGTGATCGGCGGTGAACACCACCCCGTCCTTCGCGAAGCACAGATGGTCGCTGGCATGGCCCGGCGTGTGGATCGCCGTCCACCCCGCGACCACATCCCCGTCGTGCACCGGCACGTCCGGCGTGTGCGAAGGCTCCTGGCTGGCATGGAAGCTCCACACCTTCGCCCCGCACGCCGCCTTCAGCCCGGCCACCCCACCCAGGTGATCCGCATGCGTGTGGGACAGCACGATGCGCGCCACCCGCCCCCCGGTCGCTGCCATGATATGGCCGACATGCGCCGCATCCTCCGGCCCGGGATCGAGCACGGTGAACCCGTCTTCCCCCTCAATCAGATAGGTGTTGGTGCCGCGATAGGTGAACGGGCCTGGATTGTCGGCCACGATGCGCCCGATCCCCGGCAGCACCGGCAGCACCTGGCCGCGCGGCGGCACGGGCTCGGTCAGAAAGGCAGCCATTCACGTCCCCCTTGGTATGGTCCAGCCACGCCCGTCATCCCCTTCGGGCATACACCCTATAGCGCCCATGCCGCCCCACCTCCACGTAGTGGGACCACACCTCGGCGAACAGCGGATGCCGGCTGAAATAGGCCTCCAGGCTGAACGCCTCCCCGCCACATTCCGGGATCGCCGCCATCTCGTCCAGCACCACCGCCGCCGGCGGCGCACGGGCGAAATCCTCCGCCACCGTGCGATACACGAAGAACTCCGGCCGCCCCATCTCCCAGGTCTCGCGATAGCGCCGCCCATCGGCCGGGCAGTCCTGGTAGGCGCCCTCCAGCAGCCATATGTTCATGGTCCGCAGTGTCATCCGCGCCCGGGCGTAGTTCAGCGCCGGATAGATCGGCGCGATCCCCGGCGACAGCACCAGCACCCGCTCCCCCCCGGCATGCTCGCGCAGCATCCGCGTCAGCGCATGGGCGTCGGAGTGCCGCCAGCCCAGCTGGTTCCACGGCGCCTCGCCCGCCGCCACCAGAAACAGCACGAACAGCCAGCCCAGCCCCGCCGCCACCCGCACGGGAAAGCGCGGCCCCAGCCCATCCAGCCAGCGCGCCGCCAGCACCACAGCCAGCGCACAGGCGAACAGCTCGATCGGCATGATGTGGTACGACCAGCCCTTGTGCTGCGCCAGCGCGGAAGCGACCGCCCCCAGCCCCGCCAGCGCCAGCACCCGCGCCAACGCGCCACCCCACAGGAACGCCATCGCCGCCAGAGGCAGCAGGAACGCCACCGCCGTGCCCATGCGCGGGATCACCAGCAGCGACAGCGGCGTCTGTCCGCCATTGGCCAGGTAATAGTCCAGCACCAGCGGCACCACCGCGCCGAGATAGTCCGGGAACAGCACCGGCAGGCTGGCCAGATACACCGCCCATACCGCCGCCATCGCCCACGGCGCGGGATCGCGCAGCGCCGCCCCCAGCGCCCGCCGCCGCGCCACCAGCACCGCCAGCTCCACCAGCGCCGGCACCACCAGGAAATGCGGCTTCAACGCGAACCCCACCCGCGCCACCACCGCCGCCAGCACCACCCGCCGCGGCACCTCCCCCTGCATCCGCCGCGCCGCCGCCAGCAAGTAAGGCAGCGCCATCGCCGCCATCAGCGTCTCGCGCTGCCCGAAATCATAGCCGGCGCCGAACGCCACCAGCCCCGGCAGCACATCCAGCACCGCCCGCTCCACCCGCCCTTCCGCCGCCCGATCCCGCACCGCCAGCGCCAGCCGCCACACCCCCAGGCACAGCACCACCAGGCACAGCTGCAGCGCCGCCACCCCGCCCAGCCCCGTCACCCGCGCCAGCCCCGCCGGCAGCAGGTTCAGCACGAACACCAGCGGCGGGTTCACGTCGATCAGGTCCACATACAGAAGCTCGCCCGCCAGCCAGCGCTCGGCGAAGCTCAGCACCGCCGCCACGTCGTGGTTCACCGGCGGCAGCAGCAGCACCGGCAGGAACACCAGGGCCGGCAGCAGCGCCGGCCAGCCGCGCATCATCGCACGCAGCCAGGAGCGCCCGGCCAGGAAAACTGGAAGGGCGAAGGACATGCCCTCTCATAGGCCTGCCGCACCTCTTCAGGAACAGCTCTTCCCGCCCCCCCCTGCGCGCTCACGCCGATCTGTGCCAAACACGCCCCCATGGAGCCCGCCGAATACCGCCTGATGGACCAGGCTGAGGCCGGCATGTGGTGGTACCGCGCCCTGCATGCCCGCATCGCCGACGCGCTGCGCGACGTGCATGGCCGCGTGCTGGATGCCGGCTGCGGCACCGGCGGCCTGCTCGCGCGCCTCTGCGCCAACCCGGCGTTCGACCTGCACGGCCTGGAATACGAAGCCGCCGCCGCCGCCCGCGCCGCACAGAAATCCGGCGCCCGCATCGTCCGCGGCAGCATCAACGCCCTGCCCTTCGCCGATGCCAGCTTCGCCGCTGTGGTCAGTGCCGACGTTCTCTGCCACGCCGCCGTCGATCCCCACGCCGCCCTGGCCGAACTCCGCCGCATCCTTGCCCCCGGCGGCCTGCTCATCCTCAACATGCCATCCTACCAGTGGCTGATCAGCGCGCACGACCACGCCGTGCACAACGCCCGCCGCACCACCGCCACCGCCCTGGCCCGCGACCTCCGGCAGGCCGGCTTCGCCCAGCCCCGCGCCCGCTACTGGAACACCCTGCTGCTGCCGCTCATGATCCTGCAGCGCAAACTGCTGAATCGTGGCAACCACGGCGAATCCGTGTCCGACGTCGCCGCGTTTCCGCCCCTCATCGATGCCACATTCCATGCGCTCACCGAGCTCGAGCGCCACCTGCCCGTTCCGCTGCCCGCCGGCGGCTCGGTCCTGGCCACCGCCCGCAAGCCGGAGAACCCATGAGCGACACCCCAGTGGACAAGGTCCCTCCGCCGATGCCGCGCTACGTCCCCAAGCCCGTCCCCGCCGCCGGCGCCATGCGTCTCATGGGGGGCCAGCCCGCCCTCGGCCTTACCATCGTCGTGCCGGTCTATCGCGGTGCCGCCACCGTCGCCCTGCTGGTCGAAGCCCTCGCCGCCCTCACCCCCGAAGGCGGCATGGAGGTGATCCTGGTGAACGACGGCAGCCCCGACAATTCCGGCGAGGTCTGCCGCGCCGTCGCCGCCGCGCCCCCCCTCACCGCCGCCGGCACGCCCCTTCCCGTCGTCTACATCGAGCACGCCCGCAACTACGGCGAGCACAACGCGGTCATGACCGGGCTGCGCCACGCCCGCGGCCGCTACGTCATCACCATGGACGACGACCTGCAGAACCCGCCCGAGGAAGTCACCAAGCTCTACGACCACGCCCGCCTGGGCAACTGGGACGTGGTGTACACCCGCTACGCCAGCAAGAAGCACGCCCCCTGGCGCAACCTCGGCAGCCAGTTCGCCAACAAGGTCGCCGACTGGCTGCTGGACAAGCCGAAGGGCCTCTACCTCTCCTCCTTCCGCTGCATGTCCGCCCTCGTCGTGCGCAGCGTCACCCGCTACCGCGGCCCCTACCCCTATGTCGACGGCCTCATCATGGAGGTCACCCAGCGCATCGACAGCATCGAGGTCCGCCACCTCCCGCGCGCCGAGGGCCGCAGCAACTACACGGTCAAGCGCCTCATCCGCCTCTGGCTCAACCTCGCCACCTCCTTCTCGCTGGCCCCCCTGCGCGTGGCCATCATCGCCGGCATCGCCCTGGCAACCCTGGGCATGGCCGGCGCCGCCTTCACCATCTTCGAGGCGCTGTTCAGCAAGGAGAACCCCACCGGCTGGGCCTCCACCATGACAGTGATCCTCCTCCTCTCCGGCATCCAGTCGATGATCCTCGGCGTGATGGGCGAATACATCGGCCGCACCTTCCTCTCCGCCAACGGCAAGCCCCAGGGCACCGTTCGCCTGATCGAACGCAGCCGCTCCGCCCGCGCCACCCCCGTCGCACCGGAAACGGCGCAAACCACCCGCAACTCCGAAGCCGCCTGATGTACTGGGCCATCCTCGCCGCCGCCATCACCACCTCCATGGCCGGCCAAACCCTGCTCAAGGCCGGCGCCGGGGCGGCGGACTTCATCACCCAGCTGCTGGACTGGCGGACCATCCTCGGCCTCGGCCTCTATGGCGGGGCTGCGATCCTCTATATCGTCGCCCTGCGCCGCATCCCGATGTCCGTGGCACTGCCCTTCACCGCCGCCTCCTACGTTGCCGCCCTGCTGATCGGCCATTACGGCTTCGGCGAGCCCATCTCCATGCAACACATCGCCGCCATCGGCCTCATCTGCGCCGGTGTGGTGTTGTTGGCGTTTGCGTAAGCAAGCATCTTCTTTTTTCTGAAGAAAAAAGAAGCAAAAAAGACTTCATTTATTTATGCTGAGCGCAGACCTCTAGCGTGCGCAAAATATTCAAAAGTTTTTTTGGTTCTTTTTTTTCAAAAAAAGAACGCCCTTCCTTCCTACCCCGACGCCCGTTGACAACCCCTCCCTGACGCGCCAAAACTGCGACCAAATTGATCGCAGTTACATCCCATGCCCCTCTACGGCGCCGCCACCGAATACGCGCTCCACACCGTGCTGAACCTCGGCCTCGCCACTGGCACCGCCGCCCCCAGCGCGCGCGACCTCGCCG
>JBIKOJ010000276.1:0-5660 GCA_044358135.1 Acetobacteraceae bacterium
ATACGCCCCGCAGGACTCACACACCCCTGTCGTCACGCCCGATATCGAGCAGGATGAAGCGGCCGCACAAAGCACGCGCTCGCTTCAATCGCATCTCTACGCAATGGATCACGCCAGGCGCTGGTAAGCGCCTATCCCATCGCGATCTGGGCCTGGAGCTGGGCGACCCGGGCCATTGCATAGGGCGATAGCGGCCCCTTCTCAAAGGCCGCTATCGCAGCATCCAGGTGATCAGGATCAGAGAAGCCCACCAATACCGTCGTCATGCAGTCATTGCTGATGGCGTATCGCATGGCCGCCTCTGCCAAGGAGCTCGCAAACCCCTCCTGCACAAGCGGCAGGAACATCCGAGCATGGGCCAAGTCCGCATCGTATGTCGGCGAGGATCCGATCGGCGCCACGCTCTGCATCGCCGTCGGATGCCGATCCTCGAGGCCTGAAAGCGCACCGGCCGCCAACACCCGGATCCCGATGACTCCCACACCATTCTCCCGCGCCCGCAGCATCAACTGCCGGTAGTCCGTTGCGGGAAACCCCTTCGGAAGCCCGCGCACCGGACTGGGATTGAGCATGTTCAGCGGCACCTGCGCGGAGTCGAGAGATCCCGACGCCACCACCTCGTGCATCGCCTCCGCCTCGCCGATTGCGGTCACGCCCACCCACCGCACCTTGCCATCCGCCTGCAGTCGCTCGAATGCCGGCACCACCTCCTCCAGCACCATCCGAGGCGTCAGGTTCGCCGGCGCGCCGGAGGGAGCAATCGGATTGTGCAACTGGAACAGATCGACGCTATCGCGCCCGAGCCGCTTCAGGCTTGCCTCCAGGGACGCAACGATCTCCGCACCGATGCGCCCGGGAATCGCCTCGCGCAACCGGACCTTGGTTCCCACCACCACATCCGCACCCAGCGCCCGAAGCACCCGGCCCAGGGTAATCTCAGACTCGCCGGAGCCGTAGTCAGGCGCCGTATCGAAGTAGTTTACGCCTGCCGCTATCGCCCGCGCCACGGCCCTCTCCTGGTCCGCGGCCGATCCGCGCACCATAAGGCCGCCGACCGCGCCGCACCCGAACCCGAGCACACCAAGATGCAGGCCGGTCCGGCCGAAGCGCCGGCGCTCCATCACCGCTTGCCACTGGGCAGGCGGTTGAAGGGAATGTCCTTGTCCACGCGAATATCGCCTGGCAAGCCGAGAACACGTTCCGCGATGATGTTGCGCAGAATCTCGTCCGTGCCACCGGCGATGCGCGATGCCGGGGAAGCAAGCAGCGCTTCCTGGAACATGGCATGCATCGGGGCGAGATCCTTGTCCATCACGCTACCCGCGGCACCGAGCAGATCGAGGCCAAAGCTCGCGATCTCCTGCAACTTCGCAGCGTTGACGAGCTTGCCGATGGAGGATTCCGGCCCCGGCGTCTGGCCGCGCGACAACGCCGTCATGGTGCGGAACCGGGTGTATTTCAGCCCCTGGCTCCGCACATGCATATCGGCAATCTTCTCCCGCACCGAAACGTTGTTGATCGCCGGCTCACCGTCCAACTCGATGCTGCGAGCGAGATCCAACAGGTCCTCAGTGTCCGGGCGGGGCACGTCGCCAATGGCAAGGCGCTCGTTCATCAGCGTCGTCAACGCCACGCGCCATCCCTGGCCCACAGCACCCAGACGCTGGCTGTCAGGAATCTTCACGTCGGTGAAGAACACCTCATTGAAATGGGACGCACCTGAGGCCTGCTTGATCGGCCGGATCTCGATCCCCGGCGACTTCATGTCGAGGAAGAAGAAGCTGAGACCCATATGCTTCGGCACGTCCGGGTTGCTGCGTACAACCATGATGCCGAAGTCGGAGAACTGGGCCCCGGAGGTCCAGATCTTCTGGCCGTTGATGGTCCATTCGTCGCCGTTGCGTTCAGCGCGCGTGCGCACAGCAGCAACGTCAGACCCGCCAGCCGGCTCGGAGAAGAGCTGGCACCAGACCTCCTCGCCACGCAGGGCCTTGGGCACATATCGCCTGAGCTGATCCGGCGTGGCATAGGCCATCATGGTTGGGATGCACATGCCAAGCCCGATCTCGAACACACCGCGAGGGGCGGCATAGGCCTCCTCCTCCTGGTTGTAGATCACCTGGAAGATCTGCGGCAGCTCGCGGCCACCCCATTGTTTCGGCCAGGTGAGTCCGACAAGGCCGGCGTCATGCTTTGCGGCCTGGAAGCTCTTTGCCCGGGAAAGCGCCTCGGCATCGACATGGCGGGCACGGGCAGGAACGCCACGCTTCTTGGGCTCCGCGTTAGCAGCGAGGAAGGCCCGCACCTCGGCGCGGAAGGCGGCTTCTTCCTGGGTATCTTCAAAGTCCATCGTGCCGTCTCCTTAGAAGGGAGCTAGATTTTTGAACCAGAAGGAACGAAATTTTCTATCCAACAGCGCAAACTGATCAGGGAAGCTCGCAGCATACGGGTAGATTATTCGTCCCCTTCCGAAAAATCCTGCATCCCTATGCTGCGTTGCGGGTTTCGAGGGCAGCCACCACGCGGTCCTTCCAGAACGGCGCGGAGCCCAGCGAGAGGCCAAGGACCTTGGCGCGCCGGTAATACAGGTGGCAGTCCATCTCCCAGGTGAAGCCAATTCCACCATGGGTCTGGATGTTCTCCTTCGCGGCGAGCCAAGCTGCGTCCGTCGCACTCACGCGGGCACTGGCCGATGCGAGCTTCAGCTCAGCCGCCCCGGCCGTCATGGCCCAGGCACCATAGTAGGCGTTCGACCGGGCGAGTTCGGTCGCGACGTACACGTCCGCGAGCTTATGCTTGATCGCCTGGAACGAGCCGATCGGGCGGCCAAAGGCGTGTCTTTCCATCGCAAAGGAAACAGACATGTCCAGGCACGCCTGGGCAAGGCCAACCTGCTCGAAGGCAGTGAGGATCGCAGCGCGTTCCAGCACCTGCTCCAGCGCGGCCCAGCCATCGCCGGGCAGGATTTCGCAGGGCACACCATCGAAGCTCAGCTTCACCTGTTCGCGGGTGGGGTCGAGTGTTGCGAGTGTCTCTGGATGCACGCCGGCAGAAGCCAGTCGGACAAGGGCAAGCACAACCCGGTCGCTCTCATCGCGCGCCACAACGATGGCCACATCTGCCACGCCGCCATCGGGCACAGGCCACTTGGCTCCCGTCAGCTTGCCGCCACTGACGCGCGCCTTGATCCGGGCAGGCGAGGGGTTTCCGTTGCCCTCTGCCCACGCCAGCGAGCCAATCACCTCACCGGCAACGAGCCGAGGAAGCCATTCATCCTTCTGTTCGGCGCTACCCGCCACCAGCAGCGCCTCTGTGGCGAGGTAAACACTGGAGGAGAAAGGCACCGGAGCAAGCGAACGGCCAAGCTCCTCAGCGAGCACACAGAGGCCGACATGCCCCAGGCCCGCCCCACCGTATTCCTCAGGCACCGCCGCCCCCAGCCAACCCATGGCGGCGATTTCCTGCCACATGGCTCGGTCGTAGGGGGCAACGCCATCCAGCACCTGGCGGATACGCTTGGAGGTGGAATGCTCCGTAAGGAAGCGCCTCGCCTGGTCGCGAAGCTGGTGCTGCTCTTCGGAGAAATCGAAGTTCATGGCCGCATCGTCCCCTGCCTCCCGCTCCGTGCCGGCGGGCTGCGCAAGCCTAGACTCATCGCGGCACGCGGAGCAAACTCCACGCACCAGCGCGACCGGGAAATTCCGACGCGCCCCTATCCGGTGAGGAAACGAACATATGGCGACATTCCTGGACGGCCGCGTGGCCATCGTGACCGGCGCTGGCCGCGGCATCGGCCGCGAGCACGCCATCATGCTGGCGAAGTACGGCGCCCGCGTGGTGGTCAACGACCTTGGCGGCAACACAGACGGTACCGGCAAGGACGAGACGCCGGCGCAGGAAGTCGTCCGCACCATCAAGGAAGCCGGCGGCGAAGCCGTGGTGAACACCGAGAACGTGGCCGATTTCATGGGCGCCAAGCGCATGATCGACCAGGCGATCGACACCTGGGGCACGCTGGACATCCTCGTGAACAACGCCGGCATCCTGCGTGACCGCGTTCTGGCGAACATGATGGAGGAGGAATGGGATGCCGTGATCAACGTGCATCTCAAGGGCACCTTCGCACCGGCCCGTCACGCCGCGGCCTACTGGCGCAACAAATCCAAGGACATCAACGGGCCCGTGAATGCCCGCATCATCAACACCTCGTCGGTCTCCGGCATCTACGGCAATACCGGGCAGACCAACTACGGCGCGGCAAAGGCCGGCATCGCGGCGTTCACCGTGATCGCTGCCCGCGAACTCAAGCGCTACGGCGTCACGGTGAACGCGGTGGCCCCGGTGGCGCTGACCCGCATGACCGAAGGCCTGCGCGAAATGAGCGAGGAGCAGAAGGCCGCCCGCAACCCGGCCCTGGTCTCGCCGCCGATCGTGTGGATCGCCAGCGCCGAGAGTAAGGACTTCACCGGCCGCATCGTGGAAGCCGGCGGCGGCCTGCTGGCCATCGCCGAGGGCTGGCACCGCGGGCCAGAGGCAACGCCGATGGACGATCCCTCGAAGCTCGGCCCGACGATGATGGAACTGCAGAAGAAGGCGCGGCTCAATGCCGGCATGAACGGCAAGGACCTCGACTGACCATGGCGGCGCCCGCCCCGCGGGAGGAGCCTGGCACGGTGCGCATGCAGGGGGCGATGTACCCCGGCGAGCACGCCAAGACCATGCCCGACCGCGCGGCGGCGATCCGCAGCGACACCGGCGAGGCGCTGACCTACCGCGACCTCGACGCCAGGTCGAACAAGCTGGCGCAGTTCCTTCACGCGAAGGGGCTGCGCCGTGGCGACCATATGGCCCTGCTGATGGAGAACCGGCTCGACTACTTCGTCGTCATGTGGGCCGCCATCCGCTCCGGCCTCGTGATCACCGCGATCAACCGCTACCTGACCGCGGAGGAGGCGGCCTACATCGTCAACGACTGCGCCGCCAAGGCGCTGGTTACCTCCATCGACCGTGCCGAATCCGCAGCACCGCTGGCCACCCTGATCCCCAACTGCCCCACCCGCCTGATGCTGGGCGGCACCCTCCCGGGCTACGACAGCTTCGAGCAGGAAGTCGCCCCGATGTCCGCCACGCCGCTCGCCGAGGAATGGCTGGGCGACACCATGCTCTATTCCTCCGGCACCACCGGCCGCCCCAAGGGCGTGAAGCGCGCGCCCACCGCGGCCCACGTCGCTAAGGCCCTCCCCGGCTACGAGATGTTCCTCGGCCACGGCTACCACCGCGACATGGTGTATCTATCGCCCGCCCCCCTCTACCACGCCGCCCCGCTCGCCTTTTGCATGGCCACCCAGCGCTTCGGCGGCACGGTCGTAATGATGCCCCGCTTCGATCCCATCGATGCCCTGCGCGCCATCGAGCAGTACCGCGTCACCCACAGCCAATGGGTGCCCACCATGTTCGTCCGCATGCTCAAGCTCGCCCCGACTGAGCGCACGGGCTTCGATCTCTCCAGCCACACCCACGCCATCCACGCGGCCGCCCCCTGCCCGGTCGAGGTGAAGCGCCAGATGATCGAATGGTGGGGCCCGATCATCACCGAGTACTACGGTGCCACTGAAGGCAATGGCCGCACCGTCATCACCAGCCAGGAAGCGCTGGAACGG
>JBIKOJ010000164.1:0-12004 GCA_044358135.1 Acetobacteraceae bacterium
ATGTGGGAAGCGCTGCTGGCGGACAAGATCGCCTATGTCTCCACCGACCACGCGCCCTGGCCGCTGGACCGCAAGATGCTGCCGGACATCTTCGCCTGTGGGGCGGGGCTGACGGGGATGCAGAGCGTCGCACCGCTGATGTTCACGCTGCTGGATGAGCGTGGGTTGTCGCCGACGCTGATGGCGACCTATTGCGCGGAGCGGACGGCGAAGCTGCATGGGCTGTGGCCGAAGAAGGGCGCGATCAAGCCGGGCTTCGATGCCGACCTGCTGGTGATGGAACGGGCGGAGTACGACTTCGACGAGGCGATCATTGTCGATCGGCCGGAGACGCGGTGGTCGCCGTATCACGGGCGCCGGATGCGCGGGCGCGTGGTGGAGACGGTGCTGCGCGGGCGGACGATCTGGGACGGCAAGACTGTGATCGGCAAGCCGGGCGATGGCAGCTTCGTGAAGCGGCAATCCGCCTGATGGCGGCGCTGCGGATCGCCTTTCTGGGCGACTCGATGACCAATGGCGCGGGCGACCCGACGATGCTTGGTTGGGTTGGGCGGGTCTGCGCTTCGGCCTGGGGGCGTGGGCATGACGTGACGGCGTACAATCTTGGCATAAGGCGGGATACCAGCGCGGACATCCATGCGCGCTGGCGGGAGGAGGTGGCGGGGCGGCTGCCGCCCGAGCATGCGCGGGCGCTGGTGTTCTGCTTCGGGGTGAATGATTGCGTGCTGGAAGGCGAGGCGCCGCGGGTGCATCCCGATGCAACGCTGCGGCATGCGCAGGCGATGCTGTCGGCGGCGCAGGCGATCGGGAAGGTGCTGATGGTGGGGCCGCCGCCGATCGACGATGACGGGGTGAACGGGCGGGTGCGGGCGCTGGAGGCTCGGTTGGCTGGGCTGTGCGGCGAATTGGGCGTGCCGTTCCTGCCGGTGCTGGAGCGGCTGCTGGCGGATCCGTATTGGATCGCGGAGGCACGGGCCGGCGACGGGGCGCATCCCGGGGCGAAAGGGTATGCGGCGATGGCCGCGCTGGTGGAGGAATGGCCGGCCTGGCGGGCCTGGCTGGCGTAGGAGTTTTCGATGTCTCGTATCGTTCGCGTGGCCGGGGCCCAGATGGGGGGCACCCAGAAGGCCGATAGCCGCAAGCACACCATGGACCGGCTGATCGCGCTGCTGGAGCAGTCCGCGGCGCAGGGGGCCGGGCTGGTGGTGTTTCCGGAGCTGGCCTTCACCACGTTCTTCCCGCGCTGGTTCTTCGAGAACACGCAGGAGCTGGACACGTACTTCGAGCGCGGGATGCCGAACGTGAACGTGGAGCCTCTGTTCGACCGGGCGCGGGAGCTTGGGGTGGGGTTCAACGTGGGCTACGCGGAGTTGGCGGAGGATGGGCGGCGGTTCAATACCTCCATCATCGTGAACCCCGACGGGTCGCTGCTGGGGAAGTATCGCAAGGTGCATCTGCCGGGCTCGGTGGAGCCGCGAGCGGGGGCGCGGTTCCAGCAGTTGGAGAAGCGGTATTTCGAGTATGGCGATCTCGGCTTTCCCACCTTCCGGGCGCCGGCCTTCGCCGGCGGGGTGCTGGGGATGTTGATCTGCAATGACCGGCGCTGGCCCGAGGCGTGGCGGGTGCTGGCGCTGCGCGGGGTGGAGCTGGTGGTGATCGGCTACAACTCGGCGGCCTATGACCCGAATGGCGGGGAGGGCGAGGATTCCACGGTGCGGACATTCCATTCGCAGCTGGCGGCGCAGTCCAACGCCTACATGAACGCCACCTGGGCGGTGACGATCGCCAAGGCGGGCGACGAGGACGGCTCGGGGCTGATCGGGGGCTCGTGCATTGTCGATCCCAACGGGAAGATCGTGGCCGAGGCGAAGACATTGGGCGATGAGGTGATCGTGGCCGATTGCGACCTGGATGCGTGCCGGCAGGGCAAGGAGAAGATGTTCAACTTTGCCCAGCACCGGCGGCCGCAATGGTATGGGCCCATCACATCGCAGATCGGGGCGGAGATGCCGGAATGAGCAGGACACTGACGGTCGGCGCGGCGCAGCTGGGGCCGATCCAGCTGGCCGAGGGGCGCGATGTGGCGGTGGCGCGCATGGTGCGGTTGATGGAGCGGGCGCATGCGCGGGGCGTGGAGCTGGTGGTGTTCCCGGAACTGGCGCTGACGACATTCTTTCCGCGCCACTACAGCGAAAGCCGGGCCGAGGCGGATAAGTGGTTCGAGACCTCGATGCCTTCGAACGAGACGGCACCGCTGTTCGCGGCGGCGAAGAAGTTCGGGATCGGGTTCCACCTGGGCTATGCCGAGCGCACGCCGGAGGGGCGGCATTTCAACACCGCGATCCTGGTGAGCCCCGATGGGGACATCCTGCTGAAGTATCGCAAGGTGCATCTGCCGGGGCATGCGGAGTTCGATCCGAAGCGCAGCGTGCAGCACCTGGAGAAGCGGTATTTCGAGGTCGGCGATCTCGGCTTTCCCGTGGTGCGGGCGCCGATGGGGGGGCTCGATGGCCTCAACATGGGCATGATGATCTGCAACGACCGGCGCTGGCCGGAGGCCTGGCGGGTGCTGGGGCTGCAGAAGGTTGAGCTGGTGATGTGCGGCTACAACACGCCGAGCCTGAACATGGCGGCATCGGGGTTCGAGGCGCATCATTTGCGGGTGTTCCACTCCCACCTGAGCATTCAGGCCGGCGCCTATCAGAACGCGGCGTTCGCGGTGGGCACGGCGAAGGCGGGGACGGAGGATGGGTGCGAGTTGTTCGGGCATTCGATCATCGTGAACCCGCAGGGTGAGATCGTGGCGATGGCGACGAGCTGGGACGACGAGCTGGTGACCGCCGACCTTGACCTACGGCAGTGCGAGCTGGGGCGGAGCACGATCTTCGCTTTCGACAAGCACCGGCGGCCGGAGGCCTATGGGCGGATCGTGGACCAGGTGGGGGCCGTCGATCCGCCGGTTTGGGGCAAGCCGTAACCGATCTTCAGCAGCGATTCATCCGGGGCGGCGCAGAGTGCCGTGCCGCGAATCGGTCGCGGCGCCTGCCGAGTATTGGAAGCCTGCCCCATGATGAAATTTGCACTCGCCGCCGCCTTTGCCGTGGCGCTGGCGTCGCCCGCCTTCGCGCAGGTGACCGACCCCGACATGAGCTGCGCCAGCTACCTTAAGGCGATGGACGCCACGCCCACCCCCAAGACCGGCGATGCCGACATGGACAAGCTGGCGGCGGCGCTGGAGAAGAAGGTGCGCGCCACCTGCTCGGCCGATCCGAAGATGAAGGCGATGCAGGCGGTGATGAAGGCGATGGCGGACTGACGCCCCCTGCCCCGGCCGGGTGGCAACGCTCGGCCGGGACCTACCGTGCGTTGGGGGCCTGCGTTTGGGCATGAGTCGTCGCCGCGGGACGCGGGGTTTTTGCGACGGATTCGGGGTGAATTTGGGCGTAGTGCGGCTATGGGGGCGCGCGGGCGGCTTGCGGCGGGGGGAATACGGGCGCGCGGTGGCCCAACAGGGACATGCCGCGGTTGGGCTTGCCGCGCAGCAGCCAGCCGAGTTCGGCGCGGGCGCGGCGCAGCGCGCGGAGTTCACGCCAGTCCTGGATGGGCTCCGGGTCTTCGTTGGGGTTGGTGTGCGCGGCGAGGAACCAGTCCTTGCGGGGCAGGCGCATCATATTGCGCGGGGCCTGGGCCATCGAGAGGGCGCCAAGCAGGGCCAGCAGCAGGAGCTTGAGGGCGGCCGGAATCTGGGCGTGCAGGATCGCCCGCGCCCAGGGGCGCGGTGCGTCGGCTTCGCTCGGTGCGGCTGCAGTGTTTGGCATCACTGATAACAATCGCACAGGCAAGGCCGGAAGGGAAGGGAATTTTTTACGTACGTACTGGGCTTCTGAAAGTTTGTCTTACCCTTGGAGGTGGCGCGGAAAAGCGTGGGTCCTTCGCCTTCGGCTCAGGATGACGAAAATGAAGAAACGCCCCGCCTGTCCGTTCGGAGAAGCGAGGCGTTGACGTGCGGACGGATAAAAGTCTTTTTGCTTCTTTTTCTCCAGAAAAAGAAGGCGCTTGAATCACTTAGATTTCTGATGACAGGTCCGACGGCGGAGGGAAAGCGCTGGATTGCTTCGCTTCGCTCGCAATGACAGGGGGCGGTGGTTGCGGGGGGTGGTATTAACTTAAGCGCTGCCGCACCAGGGTGGTGAAGTAGCGCACGCCGTGCATCAGGGCGTCGTCGTTGAAGTCGTAGTGGGGCGAGTGGCAGACGGCGGTGTTGCCGTTGCCGATGAAGGCGAAGTTGCCGGGGGCGTGGGACAGGGCCCAGGCGAAGTCCTCGGCGCCGCCGACGCGGGCGGCTTCGCCGTTCACTGCATCGGCGCCGAAGGTGGCGCGGGCGGCGGCGAGGGCGTGTTGGGTGGCGGCCGGGTCGTTGATGAGCGGGGTGAAGACGCGGGTGTAGTCCAGCTCGGTCTCGCAGCGATGGGCGGTGCCGACCGAGGTGGCGATGCGGCGCATGGCGGCTTCGATCGCCTGGCTGACCGCAGGCGAGAAGTTGCGGCAGTCGCCGTCGATCTCGGCAGTGCCGGCGATGGCGTTGCGGGTGCCGTCGGTGCGCAGTTCGGTGACGGAGACCACGGCCAGCTCCGACGGGTCGATGATGCGGGCGACGATGGTCTGCAGTTCCATGACGATGGCGCAGGCGGCGACCAGGGCATCGCGGCATTCATGCGGGCGGGAGGCGTGGCCCCCTGCCCCGCGCACGCGGATCAGGAAATTGTCTTCGGCGGCCATGAAGGGGCCGGTGCGGGTGGCGAACTGGCCGACCGACAGGCCCGGGGCGTTGTGCAGGCCGTAGATTTCGTCGAACGGGAAGCGTTCGGCGAGGCCGTCCTTCAGCATGGCGCGCATGCCCTGGCCCCATTCCTCGGCGGGCTGGAAGACGAAGCGCACCGTGCCGTTGAACCCGCCCTGCTCGGCCAGGATCTTCGCGGCGCCGAGGAGCATGGTGGTGTGGCCGTCGTGACCGCAGGCATGCATCACGCCGGGGGTGGCGGAGGCGTAGGGGAGGTTGGTCTGTTCCGGGATGCGCAGTGCATCCATGTCTGCCCGCAGCGCGATGCTGCGCGGGCCGGAGCCCAGGCGCAGCGTGGCGACCACGCCGGTGCCGCCGATGCCTTCCACCACATCGGCGATGCCGAAGCTGCGCAGTTTCTCCGCCACGAAGCGGGCGGTGGCATGCTCCTCGAAGCCGAACTCCGGATGGCGATGGAGGTGGCGGCGCCAGTCTCGCAGCGCGACTTCGAGGGCGGTGTCCATGGCCTACTTCCGGGCGACGGCGACCTTGGGCAGGTCTTCGTCCAGGATGGACATGGTGAAGATGAAGCTCACTTCGCCATCCTCGTCGTCGCGGTCGAGCGTGCCGACGAACTCGTCGCCAATGCGAACCTCCACGGCGCCGCCCTTGCGGGTGGGCGGGTCGATGAAGATGCGGGTGTTGCCCAGCGTGGCGCGCAGATAGGCCTGCACTCGGGCGATATCGGTTTCCTTCACGGCGGCCTCCTCAATTCAGGCGGGTGGTCTACGCCGGCATGGCGTGCGTGTCATCAACCCGGGCCGGCATCCGGCCCCTGCGGATAGGAGGTATTGACCACGTCTGCCAGCGGTACCGGCCAGTCCACCAGGGCGGGCCCGGTCTTGCGGACCATGACGGTGGAGCATTCGAAGCCGCCGGC
Organism: Acetobacteraceae bacterium; assembly: GCA_044358135.1. GTDB lineage: Bacteria > Pseudomonadota > Alphaproteobacteria > Acetobacterales > Acetobacteraceae > CAMDGX01. Next base: position 5,721 of record JBIKOJ010000164.1, read on the forward strand.
GTTTTCGAAGGCGATGATGGGTTCGGCCACCACGGCGGGGATGATGTGGAGGAAGCGGCTGAGGTCCGTCTTCATCACCTCGAACCCGGTGTAGCGATTGAACAGGCCGGACCAGGCGTTGTCGGAGAAGCGCCAGAAATCCCACGGCATGTCGTGCATGCCCAGCGTCTGGTGGGTGTGCACCAGCACCACGCCGCCGGGGCGCAGCACGCGGTTGAGTTCCACCGCGGCGCGCCAGGGCATCAGCAGGTGTTCGAACACCGAGACGCTCATGGCGAAATCGAAGCTGTCGGCGGGGAAGTAGCGCGAGAGCTCATGCGCGTCACCGACCACGTCCACGCCGGGGTCTGCCACGATGTCCAGCACCGTCACGTCGCATTCGGGGAACATCTCGCTGCGCTGCACCTGGCTGCGGGCGCGGCCGCCGATATCCAGCATGGTCGGGCGGTGGCCAGCGGCGACGCGGGCGGCCACCTCGGCCTGGAAGTCCGGCAGGATGGAGCGCATGTCGGTGGCGCCGGCCACCTTGGCCAGCGTGGAGACGGACCAGGGCGAGGCAGCGCCTTCGTAGGAGAGTTCCAGCACGGCGCCGTCGATGGCCCGGGCCCGGTCGATCAGCGCCTCTACCGTGAAGGCCACGCTCCCGTCGGGGGAGGTGCGCACCACGTCCAGCTTCTGCATCGGGGCCATGCCGTCGTAGAGCACGCGGGCGCCGAACAGGGCGCGGGCGGTGTCCTCGCCGCGGAAGCGCGTGGGGTCGATGGTGGCCACGCCGCTGAGGCGGAGCAGCGAGTAGAACACGGTGCAGGCGCTCAGCTCCACGCCGGTGACCGGGCCAGGTGCTGCGTTGGGATCGGCCAGCGCGGCGGCGGTGGCGGCCGGCGGAATCGGCGAAGGGGCCGGCGGGGGGGTGAGCAGGCGGCGCAGGAGGCTGCGGATCATGGCTGGACCTTGACGTGGGGATGTCTTGCCGCAGGCAGGCGCGGCGGCGCGTTAAGATGCGGCCCGCGCTGGGCCATCGGGGCGGGATGTTCACCCGCGGTTAACAAACGGCTTTGTATCATCCTTCGCAACGGTGGGCACCCGCGCGGCAAAATGTCGTGGCCCCGGCTTCCGTCCCCCAGCGGAGGGCCAGCCGTTGCCAAGGAATCAGCCAGCCGCGTGGTCATGCCGCGCGGCTGGCATTCTGTTGCCCAGCCTGCTGTGTGCCGGGAACGACGATGCCGAGCGCCATGGCGACGGCGGCCTGGCATGGCTCGATGACGGGAACGCCGAGCGCCTCCTCTAGCGCCGTGCGATGGCCGGCCATGCCGGTGCAGCCGAGGATCACGGCCCCGGCCCCGCGGCCCACCAGGCACTGGCCGGTGGCGACCAGGGCGGCGCGGGTGGCCTGCGGGTCGAGCAACGCCTCGATGCTGGTGTTCATGGCGATCTCGGCGGCCAGGCGCGGCTCGGCGCCGATGGCGCGCAGGGCGAGCGCGTGGCGGGCGATGGAGGCATCCACCAGGGCGATGACGCCGAAGCGCTCGGCACGCAGCAGGGCGGCGGCGACGGCGCAGCGGAAGACGCCGAGCACCGGGCGGGGCGTGACCTCGCGCACCGCCTCGATCCCCGGGTCGGAGGCGCAGGCGATGAGGTAGGTGTCGGCGGGCTGGGCGGCGACGGCGCGGCAGAGCGGGGGCACGGCTGCGTGCCAGTCCTGCCAGGAGTAGATGCCCGGCGGGCCCTCGGCGACGGTGGCGACCTCGATCACGGGGCCGGCGGGGCTGCGGAAGCCGGCGATGGCGGCGTCGATCCCGGCGCTGCAGGCGGTGCTGCGGTTGGGGTTGAGCAGGAGGATGCGTGCGCGGGCAATGGCAGTCATGTCAAACTCCGCTTCGCCATCGGGGCTCGGGTCCCTATATATTGCAGCGCACAACAGAGCGAGGCCGGCAGCGTCGGCCGAGGCCTACAACCTCGCTCCCCCGGAGGGTAGAGCCTTGACCGAAACAGCGGCACCTGTGCGCTGGCATTCCACGGATGCCGTGGCCTCGCCGGAACCGCAACCGGCCGTGCCGGCGGTGGAGACGAAGACGGCGATGCTGCGCGGGCTGCGCGGGATGTGCCCGGCTTGCGGGCAGGGGAAGCTGTTCGCCGGGTTCCTGGCCGTGAACGACACCTGCGCGACGTGCGGGGAGAAGCTGGGGCAGATCCGGGCCGACGATGCGCCGCCGTATTTCACCATCTTCGCGGTGGGCCACGTGGTGGTTCCGGGCATGCTGTGGCTGGAGAAGGCCTATGCGCCCGATCTGTGGATCCATGCCGCGATCTGGCTGCCGCTGACCCTGGGGATGACGCTGGCGATGATCCGCCCGGTGAAGGGCGCCACGATCGGGCTGATGCTGAAGCTGGGATTCGGGCGCGACACAGGGCAAAACTGAGGCCCATGATGGCCCCTGCCCCGCACATCGCTGGCACCGACTCGGCGCGGCTGGTGCGGCTGGTACTGGAAGGCGAGGCGCTGACCCGGCTCGACGCCATGCTGGAGGCGGATCGGGCGCAGGCGGTGGACGACCTGCTGCATGAGAACCGCTTCGCCCCCCTGCGGGCGGAGACCCCGGGCCCCTACGTGCTGCGGCTTTCGATCACGGAAGGCCGGCTGGCCTTCGATATCCGCGGCCAGGACGATGCGCCGCAGCACCTGGTCGCCCTGGCGCTGGGCCCGTTCCGGCGGCTGATCAAGGACTACCGGATGCTGGTGGACAGCCACGCCATGGCGGTCCAGGAAGGGCGCGAGGCGCGCATCCAGGCCATCGACATGGGCCGGCGCGGCCTGCACAACGAAGGCGCGCAGTTGCTGGTGGAGCGACTGGCGGGCAAGATCGCCATTGATTTTCCGACCGCGCGTCGCCTTTTCACGCTGGTATGCGTGCTGCACCAGCGGATGTAACGCGCGACCCCTGCGAGGATTCCGACCATGAAGATCGACGGCACCCCCTACCGCAGCGTGTGGGTGGATCAGGAAGACGGCTGGACGGTGCGCATCTTCGACCAGACGAAGCTGCCCTGGTCGCTGGAGATCCTGCGGCTTTCCACCGTCGCGCAGGCGGCCCACGCCATCCGCACCATGCAGGTGCGCGGCGCACCGCTGATCGGCGCCGTGGCCGCCTATGGCGTGTGCCTGGCAATGCGCGACAACCCCTCGCGCGATGCGCTGGAGCGCGATGCCGCGATGCTGAAGGCCACGCGCCCGACGGCGGTGAACCTCGCCTGGGCGCTGGACCGCATGCTGGCGGCCCTGCGCGACCTGCCGGAAGGCCAGCGCGCCCGCGCCGCCTATGCCGAGGCCGGCGCCATCGCCGACGAGGATGCCGCGCAGTGCGAGGCGATCGGGAAGCACGGCGTGGGGCTGATCGAGGCGATCGCACGCCGCAAGGACGGCCGCGTGAACATCCTCACCCACTGCAACGCCGGCTGGCTGGCCACCGTGGACTGGGGCACCGCGCTGGCACCGATCTACATGGCGCATGACCGCGGCATCGACGTGCATGTGTGGGTGGACGAGACCCGGCCGCGCAACCAGGGTGCGGCGCTGACCACCTGGGAACTCGGCCGCCACGGCGTGCCGCACACGCTGATCGCCGACAATGCCGGCGGGCACCTGATGCAGCACGGCGAAGTGGACATGGTGATCGTGGGGGCGGACCGCGTGACCCGCACCGGGGACGTGGCCAACAAGATCGGCACCTACCTCAAGGCGCTGGCGGCACACGACAACGGCGTGCCGTTCTGGGTGGCCGTGCCCTCCTCCACCATCGACTGGACGATCCGCGACGGCGTGGCGGACATCCCGATCGAGGAGCGGGCGGCGACCGAGGTGACGGTGATGACCGGGCGCGCGCTGGACGGCACCATCGTGCCGGTGCGCATCGTGCCGACGGCGACGGAAGCGGCGAATCCTGCCTTCGATGTCACCCCCGCGCGGCTGGTCACCGGGCTGGTGACGGAGCGGGGCTGCTGCGATGCCACGCAGCCGGGCCTGGCCAACCTGTTCCCGGACCTGGCGCCACGGCGCAGCGCTTAATCACCCGTTCGTGACCCAGGCGCAAAACATCTCTTGCCGCCGGGGCCCGGCGGTGGCCATTGTCGGAACCACGATCCTGAACCCGGAGCGTCGCACCTTTGTCCGAACTGGCTGAAATCTGGACCGAATGGGGGCACCTGGCGTATGTCGGCGCCTTCATCTGGTCGTTCTTCGAGGGCGAGACCTTCGTTCTCCTGGCCTCCGCACTCGGGCATGCCACCGGGCTGGTGAACCCGTGGATCCTGATGTTCACCGTCTGGATCGGCTCCTTCCTCGGCGACCAGTGCTGGTTCTATCTCGGCCGGCGCTACGGCGTGCGCGTGGTCAAGCGCATTCCGGGCGCGGAAGCCAAGGTGGCCAAGGCGATCGATTTCGTGGAGAGGTTCGGCGCCGCGTTTATACTCAGCTTCAGGTTTGCCTACGGCATCCGTAACGTCGCGTCTGTGGCGTGCGGTATGACCACCATGAAATACAGCTACTTCGCCTTCCTCAACTTCATCGCCGCCGGCATCTGGGCGGCCAGCTTCGTTGCCGCCGGCTGGTTCCTGGCCGCCGCCTTCGGGCCGGAGCGGGTGGGCTGGGTGCTGGGCGGCATCGGGTTGTTCGTGATCGCCGGGCTGATCTACAAGGCCCGCTCCTCCCGCAAACGGGCCGAAGCCCCCGTCTCGTAGGTTCCGCATGGCCCTCTCCCCCGCCGAGGCTTTGGTTCTGCTGGACCCGAATGCCGAGCAGGGGGTGCAGGCCGCCAAGGTCACGTTCCTGGGCCTGCTGGCCGAGGGCGTGCTGCGGGCGGAGCAGGTGAAGGGGCGCCTCACCAGCGAGACACGGCTGCACATTGCCCGCCAGCCCGCCGAAACCCCGCCGCATGTGGGCGCGGTGCTGGATGCGGTGCGCCACAGCAAGACCGGCAGCGTTTATCAGGTCACACGGCGGCTGGCGCGCGACACGAACCGGCTCGCCACCTTCGTGCCCGGGCTGGTGCGCCCACGGCTGGTGCAGCGCGGGCTGCTGGCCGAACGCCGGCACCAGGAAGAGCGGAAGGTGCTGTTCGTTTTCCGCCGGACCCTGACCATCACCACCTTCCACCCCACCGAGGCCGGCACGCGCGAACAGGCGCGGCTGCGGGCGGCGCTGGACGAGGCCCCGGCGATCGCCGCCGAACTGGACCGCGATCCACCGCGCGCCGCTGCGATGGCCGCGGCACTGGGCCCGCTGATCGTGCTGGTGCCGGCGCTGCTGGCGGTGCTGGGCCCGCTCGCCCATGCCATGGCCCCGGCCACGCAGAGCTTCATCTCCGACAGCAGCGGGGAAGATGGCGGTGGCTTTGCCTGGCTGGATGGCGCGATGGCGGAGATGGACTCGTCGCTGGACAGCGCGCTCTCGGATGCCAGCAGCGACAGTTCCGACAGCGGGTCCGACAGTGGCGGCAGCGACGGGGGTGGCGGCGACGGCGGCGGCGGCGGGGAGTAGCTACTCCACCGCGGCATCCAGCGCCGGGTTGGCGGCGGCCTGGGAAAGCTTCTCCAGCGCCTCGGCGCGCTGCCCCTGGCGCAGATGGGCGCGCGCCTCGGCCAATGTCCGCACCAGGTCCTGGTCACTCGGCGTATTGGCGCGCGAAGGCCGCACGGAGCGGATCAGCAGCCGGCTCTCGGCGCGCTCGATCGCCTCCATCGCCTCCCCAGGCCGTCCGGCGGCAATGGCGGTGCGGGCGGCGGTGATGAAGGCGCTGGCGGGTGCGTCATCGTCCACCGGCGGGTCTGGCAGGCGCACCAGCGGAACCCCATCCTGGCGCGGCGGCACCTGGGCGTGCGCGGCGGGAAGGACGAGCAGGCCAAGGGACAGGAGGCAGCTGAGGGTCTTCAGGGCATGGGGCATGGCGAGGCTCCGCTTGCGGTATGCCAGAGATGGGGCGCGCGGGGCCGCAATGCCATGCGCCAGGTCAATGCCCGGTTACGCCTCGCGCCGGAACGCGTCGATGATGCGGCGAACACGCCCCTGGCCATCCACCAGCAGCAGGTCGAAGCGCACCCCCTCCCGGCCCCACTCCGGCTGCTCCGCCAGCAGGATCTCCGCCGCCGCGAGCAGCCGCGCCTGTTGGCGCGGGGCCAGGGCATAGGCCGCCTCGACGAGGCTGGGGCGATGCTTCACCTCGATGATGGCCAGCAGCCCCTCGCGCTCCGCCACCATGTCGATCTCGCCGGCGGCGGTGCGCCGGCGGCGG
>JBIKOJ010000253.1:0-6805 GCA_044358135.1 Acetobacteraceae bacterium
CGGCGGGCCAGCACGGTCCAGCCATCCGCCTCCAGCGCCCGGGCGGCGGCGGCTTCGGCGGCAAGGCCACCCGCCTGGTTGGCACGGCCGCGCAGGCTGCGGCCGGTTTCAGCCATGGCGGTCGCGCGCGATCAGGGCGAGGCCCTCGGCCACCGAGACGAACTCGCCGCCGGTGGTGACGCGCCCGGCGCCGAAGCGCTCATCGAACAGGCGGCGCACGGCCGGCACGAAGCTGGTGCCGCCGGTGAGGAATACGTGGTCCACATCAGGCCGCCCGGCCTGCTCCAGCACCCGGTCGATGGCCGCGGCGAACTGGGCGATATCGGCGGCGATCCAGCCTTCGAACTGTTCGCGCGCGATCTCCGTGTCGATCGCCAGTTCCTTGTGATGGAAGGAAAGCCGAACCGCCTCCGCCCCCGAAAGAGCGGCCTTGGCGGCGGAGACGGTCTGGTAGAGCCGGTAGCCCATCTCCTCCTCGATCAGGGCGATCAGGTTGGCCAGCCGGTGCGGATCGCGCGCGTTGCGCATCACGTCGCGCATGTCGCGCAGGGTGCGCGGGTTCTTCATCAAGGACAGACGATGCCAGCGCGCGAAGGAGGAATACCACTCCGGCGGCACCGGCAGCTCCGACCCGCCCATCACCCGGTAGGTGCCGCCCTTGCCCAGCCGCGGCGCGATCACGTGGTCGATGATGCGGTAGTCGAACACGTCGCCGGCAATGCCCACCCCGGAATGGCCCAGCGGTTCCACCCCCTGCCCCGGCACGAAGCGCAGCAAGGAGAAGTCGCTGGTGCCGCCACCGAAATCGCCGATCAGCACCGTGGCCGGCGCGTTCAGAGTGCGGGCGAAGCGGTAGCCGGCGCCTTCGGGCTCATAGGCCACATCCACCCCGTCCATCCCCGCCTCGGCAAACGCGGCGCGCAGCCGGATCTCGCCGAAATCGTCATCCGTGCGCTCGCCGGCGAAGCGCACCGGGCGGCCGGCGACGATGCGCAGCCCGGCCGGATCCACCTTCGCCGCGGCCAGGAAGCTGCGCAGGAAGGTGGCGATCAGCGCCTCCAGCGTGAAGCGTCGGCCGAAGATCGTCGTCTCGCTGAAGCTGCGCTGGGCGAGATAGGTCTTCATCGACATGATCAGCCGGCTGTCCAAGGGATCATCGAGATACGCCTCGATCGCCGCCGGGCCGGCCTCATGGCGCAGCCGGCTGCCCTGGGCCACGCCGCGCCCGTACTCCTCGGCCCAGAAGCACAGCACGGAGCGGAACACATCCTGCGTGCCGAAGCGGGCGGTGCTGTTGCTGCCGTCCGGGTTCAGCAGGGCCAGCACGGTATTGGTGGTGCCGAAATCGATACCCAGAACGGCTTTGGGCGCGGGGGTCATCCGGCGGATCCTGTGCGGAGGGCCGCGGGTTTCAGCGCAGAACGCGCGCCGCCGCAAGCGGAATCAGAAGCGCTCCTGCCCGGTCTGGCGCACCGCGTCCGGGAAATCCCGGTAGAGGGAGAAGGTCGGGTTGGCCACCAGCGAGTTGAGCCCGTGGTGATGCCCCTCCACCGCGCCGGCCCGAGTGGCCACGTTCTGGAAGGCCTGCTCCAGCTGCGCGAGATCCCGCACCTCGATCATCAGGTGCCAGTCGCCGAGCCCCTTCAGCCCGAAACCGAGCTTGGCGCGCGTCAGCCGCCAGCCGGCGATCAGGCCGCCGTCGCGCAGATGCCCCATGTAGCGCTCCACCGCGGCGACGAACGCCATGTCGGAGACACCGGGCTTGGTGTCGCAATGCACGTGGTAGATATCCATGGCTACGGCATCCCATCGGGCGCAACGTCGCGCCGGCTGCTCCATTCCAGCACCAGCGTGTAGCCCACGGCCAGCAGCACCGGCCCCATGAAGATGCCCAGCAGCCCGAAGGCGATCGCGCCGCCGAGCACGCCGAGCATGGTCAGCAGGAAGGGCAGCTTGGCGCCGCGGGCGATGAAATAGGGCCGCACCACGTTGTCGGCCAGGCTGATCACGCCTGCGCCCCAGGCGAGCATGAAGACGCCCCAGGCCGTCTCCCCGGTGGCGAACAGCCACAGCGCGGCCGGCAGCCACACCATCGGCGCGCCGATCGGCAGCACCGAAAGCGCACCGGCCACCACGCCCAGCAGCACCGGGCTGGGCACGCCGGCCAGCCACAGCCCGAAGCTGGTCAGCATGCCCTGCACGATGGCGGTGCCCAGGATGCCATACACCACGCCGCGCACAGTCTCCCCGGTCACGGCGATCAAGGGGTCGGCGCGATCCCCGGCGATGCGCCGCAGGCTGGCCACCAGCCGCTCGGCGAGCACGTCGCCATAGGTATACAGGAAGAAGGCCACGAACAGCGCCAGCAGGAACTCCAGCACCCCATTGGCCAGCCCCAGCAGCAGGCGCAGGCCGAACTGCACACCGATGCCGAAATAGGGGCGGAAGAACGCCACCATCGCCTGCAGGTCCTGCGCCCAGCGGTTCCACAGATCGTTCACCGTGGGGCCCGCCAGCGGGATGTCGTACACCCATCCCGGCGCCGGCGGCAGGCCGCCGCTGGTGGCCTCGGTCAGCCAGCGCTCGATCTGCTGCACATCCGCGGCCCCGCCGGGCGCGGCGAGCGCCAGCGGCAGCACCACGATCACGGAGGTCGCCGCCACCATCAGCCCCGCCGCGCTGGCCGAGCCCAGCCGCAGCCGGTCGCGCAGCGCGGCATAGATTGGCCATGTGGTGAAGGCCAGGATCGAGGCCCACAGGATCGCAGACAGGAACGGGGCGAGCACCAGGAAGCACCCCAGCGCCACCCCGCCAAGGAACAGGCCCATCAGGATGCGTTCGGCCAGCATGCGTTTCCCCGGCTCCGGTGGCGACAAGCGGCCCGTATGGACCGCCGCCTGCCGCGAAGCTAGCCTGCCTTGGCCCGCGGAGGAAACGACATGCCCAAGCTCGCCGCCAATCTTTCGATGATGTTCAACGAGGTCCCGTTCCTCGACCGCTTCGACGCCGCGGCGAAAGCGGGCTTCAAGGCCGTGGAGTTCCTCTTCCCCTACGACTTCCCCGCCGCCGAACTGAAGGCCCGCCTGCAGGCCAACGGCCTCACCCAGGCGCTGTTCAACATGCCGCCCGGCGACTGGGCGAATGGCGAGCGCGGCATGGCCTCCCTGCCCGGCCGCCAGCAGGAGTTCCGCGACAGCGTGAAGAAGGCGCTGGACTACGCTGAAGTCCTTGATTGCAAGCTGATCCACTGCATGGCCGGCATCCCGCCCGCCGGCACCAACCCGGTGACCGCCGCCGCCCTCTTCGCCAGCAACCTCGCCTGGGCCGGGGAGGAGGCGAAGAAGGCCGGCCGCCGCCTGGCGCTGGAGCCGATCAACCACCGCGACATGCCGGGCTTCCACCTCAACACCGTGGAACAGGGGGCCGCGGTGGTGGATGCGATCGGCATCGACAAGGTTGGCCTGCAGTTCGACATCTACCACTGCCAGATCACCCAGGGCGACGTGACCAAGCGCATGGAGGCGCTGATCGACCGCATCGTCCACATGCAGATCGCCGACGTGCCCGCCCGCAACGAGCCCGGGACCGGTGAGATCGGCTGGGACTTCGTGCTGCGCCGGATCGACGAGCTGGGCTACCAGGGCTGGGTGGGCTGCGAATACCGCCCGGCCGGGGAGACCGTGGCCGGGCTTGCGTGGCGCAAGCGTTTCGGCGTCTAAGCGCTTCTTGCTCAATCATCTCGGGAGTGACCCCATGAAGATCGGTTTCATCGGCCTTGGCATCATGGGCCGCCCGATGGCCCTCAATTTGCGCGCCGCCGGCCATGAGCTGGTGGTGCCGGAGCGCCGCAGCCTCACCCAGGAAATCCGCGCCGCCGCCACCGTGGTGGGCGATGCCGCGCACGTGGCCGAGCAGGCCGATGTGATCATCCTGATGGTGCCCGACACCCCCGACGTGGAAGCCGCCCTGTTCGGCCACCACGGCGTCGCCGAAGGGCTGGCCAAGGGCAAGCTGGTGATCGACATGTCCTCGATCTCCCCCATCGCCACCAAGGACTATGCCGCCCGCATCAACGCCCTGGGCTGCGAATACCTCGATGCGCCCGTCTCCGGCGGCGAGGTCGGCGCCAAGAACGCGGCGCTGACCATCATGATCGGCGGGCCGGAGAGCGCCTTCGAGCGCGCCCTGCCGCTGTTCCAGGCGATGGGCAAGAACATAACCCATGTCGGCGTGGAGAACGGCGCCGGCCAAACCTGCAAGGTCTGCAACCAGATCATCGTGGCGCTGAACATCCAGGCGGTCAGCGAAGCGCTCACCTTCGCGCGCAAGGCCGGCGCCGACCCCGCCAAGGTCCGCACGGCGCTGATGGGCGGCTTCGCCTCCTCGCGCATCCTGGAAGTGCATGCCGAGCGCATGATCAACCGCACCTTCGCGCCGGGCTTCCGCATCAGGCTGCACCAGAAGGACCTGAACCTGGCCCTGTCTTCGGCCAAGGAGATGGGCATGGCGCTGCCGAACACCGCGATCGCCCAGCAGATGTTCTCCGTGGTCGCCGCCGCGGGCGGTGAGGAGCAGGACCATTCCGCGCTGATCCAGGCGATCGAGCTGATGGGGAACGTGAAGGTCTGACCGGCGGGCCGCAAAACGTTTCCGTCACGCTCGCCGCCATGCCAGCGTAACGTGTACGGAGACATTGTCTCGCTGGACGCGATCCGATCTTGAATTAACCGATCGGCAAGAATATTAACGGCTGGCGCCTCAGCTTGAGACGCCGGCCGTTTTCGCGTGCGCTGTGCCACGCACCGGGAACGGCACGACCCCCGGACCAGGAGGCCCTTCCCCGATGCGCTTCACGGAAATCGGCCAGCAACTGCGCGCCTACCGCCTCGAATCCGGCCTGCGCGCGGAAGAGATCGCCGCCCGCCTCGGCGTCTCCCGCGCAGCGCTCTACCGCTACGAGAAGGGCGAGGTGATCAAGCTCGACACCATCAAGCGCCTGGCGGAGTTGCTGAAGATCTCGCCGCTCTCGCTGCTGGGCATCGGCGTGGAATACTACAACCGCCCCGTGGGCTACCTGGAGCGCATCCGCCAGGTGGAGGAAACCGCCGACCAGATCCTGATGGTCAACGGCCCGCTCTGCTACCTCACCACGTCTGACGGCTACGACCAGGCGCTGGCCGCGGCCTACGAAGAAGCTGCCGAAACCGCGGGCGTGGACCGCAGCACGGCCCGCGCCGCCGCCGAACAGGTGCTGGGCATCCTCGGCGCGCGCAAGCGCATGTACAGCATGCGCCGGCCCGGCATCATCGCCATGGTTCCCGCCACGCGGGTGCGACAGCTGCTGGAACACGGCATCGCGCCGGGCCTGCCGGTCTCGGAGCGCACCCGCCGCATGTGCCGCGAAGCCGCCGCCACGGAGGTGAACAACATTGCCTCCCTGATGGAAGCCGAGCCGATGGGCCTCCAGTTCGGCCTGGTGCAGGCCGCCGACCTCAATGGCGGCTTCGAGATCCTGCGCGCGCGCGACCGCGCCACGCTGGCGATGAACCCGTTCCACCCGGATGCCAGCCCCTTCGGCGCGCCCGGCGTGGCGATGATCACCGCGGCCGACGAAGCCATCACCGCCCACCAGCGCGTGGCCGAAACCCAGTGGCGCGAAGCCGCCAAGGGCGCCACCGCCGCGGCCGAGGTGCGGCGCATGGTGGAGGCAGCCCGGCCACGCTGAGGGCTGAATCCCGCCCCCCGCGGGTGGGCAAACCGGCACGGGGCGCCTAATCTCCGGCCCTCGTCGCGGGGGATTGCATGACCGAACGCCTGTTCCTGGAAGATTCCTATCAGCGCAGCGCCACCGCGCGCGTGGTCTCCGCCGCGCCGGAGGGCGTGGTGCTGGACCGCACCGTGTTCTACGCCCGCTCCGGCGGCCAGCCCGGCGACACCGGCACCCTGCGCTGGGATGGCGGCGAGATGCGCGTGGCCGAAACCATCAAGGGCGAGGGTGAAGCCATCCTGCACGTGCCTGCCGAAGGCAGCACCCTGCCCGCCGCCGGCGCCGAGATCACCGGCGAGATCGACTGGGCCCCCCGCCTCGCCCTGATGCGCATGCATACCGCCATGCACCTGATGTGCGCCGTCCTGCCCGGCATCGCCGTGACCGGCGGATCCGTCGGCGGGGACCGCTCGCGCCTCGATTTCAACCTGCCGGATGCGCCGGACAAGGCCGCAATCGAGGCGGCGCTGAACGCGCTGATCGACGCCAACCACCCCATTGCGCATGAATGGGTGGAGGAAAGCGTGCTGGACACCAACCCCACCCTGGTTCGCACCCTCTCCGTTCAGCCGCCGCGCGGCACCGGCCGGCTGCGGCTGGTGCGGATCGGCGCGGATGAAACGCCGATCGATCTCCAGCCCTGCGGCGGCACCCATGTGGCGCGCACCGGCGAAGATCGAGAACAAGGGCAAGCAGAACCGGCGCATTGTGATCGCGCCGGCTTAGGCAAAAGCAAGAATGTTCTTTTTTGAAAAAAAGAACCAAAAAACTTTTATGACTGGCACGCGCGCTGGCATCCCGGCACGCGTGCCAGTCCGGAAAGTCTTTTTGCTTCTTTTTCTTCAGAAAAAGAAGACTCTTAATTAAAGGAAACACACGTGGCACAGCATCCGCTGGTCTCCACCAACTGGCTCTCCGAGCGCCTGGGCCGGCCCGATCTCGTGGTGTTCGACACCACGAAATACCTCCCCAACGAACCGAAGGACGGCAAGGCCGAGTTCGCCAAGGCCCATATCCCCGGCGCCCGCTTCTTCGACA
>JBIKOJ010000175.1:0-11568 GCA_044358135.1 Acetobacteraceae bacterium
CGAGATCGACGGGAATATCGGGAGGGTGGTGCTGTGACGGGGAGCAATACCGAGCAGGTTTGGCGGCTGGTGGATGGGCACCGGGAGGAGTTCATCGGGCTTGCGGACCGGGTGTGGGAGATGCCGGAGCTGGGCTACCAGGAGCATCGCTCGGCGGCGGAGCATGTGGCGATGCTGGAGGAGCAGGGGTTCCGGGTGACCACTGGGGTTGCCGGCATTCCGACGGCGATCGTGGGGGAGGCCGGGGATGAGGGGCCGGTGATCGCCATTCTCGGCGAGTTCGATGCGCTGCCGGGGTTGAGCCAGGAGGCGGGCGTGGCGGAGAAGCGGCCGCGGGCGGGCGAGGCGGCGGGGCATGCCTGTGGGCACAACCTGCTGGGGTCGGCGGCGATGCTGGCGGCGACGGCGGTGAAGGACTGGCTGGCGGCGCAGGGGATCAAGGGGCGGGTGCGCTACTATGGCTGCCCGGCGGAGGAGAGCGGGGCGGGCAAGCTGTTCATGGTGCGGGAGGGGGCATTCAGGGATGTCGATATCGCGCTTTCGTGGCATCCGGCGCCGTTCTGCGCGGTGAATCCGGCGCTTTCGCTGGCGTTGGTTTCGTATGATTTCGTGTTCACGGGGCGGGCTTCGCATGCCGCGGCTTCTCCGCATCTCGGGCGTTCGGCGCTGGATGCGGTGGAGCTGATGAATGTGGGCGTGAACTATATGCGCGAGCACATGCCTTCAGATGCGCGGGTGCATTACGCGACGATCGATCCCGGGGGGATCGCGCCGAACGTGGTGCAGAGCCGCGCGGTGGTGCGGTACATCGTGCGGGCGCGGGAGTTGCCGGAGCTGAACGGGCTGGTGGCGCGGGTGCAGAAGATCGCGCAGGGGGCGGCGCTGATGACGGAGACGGAGGTGGCGTGGAAGGCCATCTCCGGCATGTCTAACCTTCTCGGCAATTCGCCGCTGGAGCAGGCGATGTTCGACAATTTGATGCATCTGGGGCCGCCGGAGTGGGATGAGGAAGATCGCAAGCTCGCACGCGAGATCCGGGCGACGTTGCGGCCGGATGATGTCGCGGGGGCGCATCTGCGCTTCGGGCTGGCGCCAGACATGGAGACGGAGCTGTGCGACCGGATCGTGTCGCTGGGGAGCAATGGCGGTGGGAAGGGGATTGGCTCCACCGATGTGGGCGATGTCTCCTGGGTGGTGCCGACGGCGCAGATCCGCGGGGCGACCTATGCGATCGGGACGCCGGGGCATTCCTGGCAGCTGACGGCGCAGGGCAAGAGCGGGATCGCGCACAAGGGGATGGTGCATGCGGCCAAGGTGATGGCGGCCACCGCGGTGGATGTGATCCGCGATCCCGCGCTGCTGGCCAAGGCGAAGGCGGATTTCGCGGCGCGGACGGCGGGCAACCCCTATGTGTGCCCGTTGCCGGATGACGTGAAGCCGGCGCTGGACATGGCGGCGGGGGGCTGAGGCCGCGGCGGTTTGCTGACCATTGCGTGAAGTTGATGCCGATCCCGTGAGAGTGGGGTGCCGGGTGCTTCGCCGGCCGGGTGGACATGTCTATCCTGCCGCATGAGGCGCGCGGGGAGTGCGGGATGAGCAGGTTCGAGTCCTGGGCGGTGACGCATCCCGGTGCCGTGCGGCGGCACAACGAGGACAGCTTCGTGGATCGGTCCGACCTCGGCCTATGGGCGGTGGCGGATGGGGCCGGGGGGCATGATGCCGGCGAGGTGGCGGCGGCGATGCTGAAGCAGGCGCTGGAAGGGATTCCGGCGGGGCTGGCAGAAGGGGCGCTGATGGCGGAGGTGCGGGCGCGGGTAGACGGTGTGCACCAGGCGTTGCGCGCGGAGGCGGCGAAGCGGGGGCCGCGCAGCATCATCGCTTCCACATTGGTGGTGCTGCTGGCGCAGGGTGGCGAGGTTTCGTGCCTGTGGGCCGGGGATGCGCGGGCCTATCGGCTGCGGGACGGACATCTGGCGCAGATGACGCGGGATCATTCGTTGGTGCAGGCGCTGGTGGATGCCGGGGCAATCACGGCGGCGGAGGCGGAACGGCACCCGCGCGCCAACGTGATCACGCGGGCGGTGGGGGCGGAGGAAGCGCTGGAGCTGGAGGAGGTGAGCCAGGGTCTGGTGGCCGGGGATCGGTTCCTGCTGTGCAGCGACGGCTTGAACAAGGCGGTGCCGGATGCGGCGCTGGCCGTGCTGCTGGCCGGGCCGGCGCCGGCGGAGCGGCTGGTGGATGCGGCGCTGGCGCGGCAGGCGAGCGACAACGTGACGGCGGTGGCGATCTCGGTGGGCTGAGCCGCCGACCCGGTGCAACCGCACCGCGGTTCGGACGTTGGCTGCCTGTCATATCCGACAGGGGCCGGTCTGCCGATGGCGAAGGATCCGAACCAGGGCGGTGCGCGGCCGCCGATGCCCAAGCAGCGCCAGGCGCCGCCGGGGCGCACCGAGGAAATGCGGCCGCGGCCGGATCACGGCGAGGACAGCTATCGCGGTAGCGGGCGGCTGGCCGGGCGCAAGGCGATCATCACTGGCGGGGATTCGGGCATCGGGCGGGCGGTGGCGATCGCTTTCGCGCCGGAGGGGGCCGACCTGGTGATTTCCTACCTGAACGAGCATGAGGATGCGCGCGAGACGGCGCGGTTGGTGGCGGAGGCGGGGCGCAAGGTGGCGCTGGTGCCCGGCGATATCGGCGAGCCCGGCCATTGTGCGGCCATCGTGGAGCAGGCGGTGGCCGAGCTGGGCGGGGTGGATATCCTGGTGAACAACGCCGCCTACCAGATGAGCTTCGAGGCGTTGGAGGAGATCTCGCCCGAGGAGTGGGACAAGACGTTCCGCACCAATATCCATGCGATGTTCTACCTGGTGCGCGCGGCGGTGCCGCATATGCAGGCCGGGGCGGCGATTGTGAACACCGCCTCTGTCAACGCCAAGACGCCGTCGCCGCAGTTGCTGCCCTATGCCACCACGAAGGGGGCGATCGCCAACTTCACCGCGGGGCTGGCGCAGATGCTCGCCGCGCGGGGCATCCGGGTGAACTGCGTGGCGCCGGGGCCGGTGTGGACGCCGCTGATCCCATCCACCATGCCGGACGAGAAGGTGGAGCATTTCGGCGAAAGCGATCCGTTCGGCCGGCCGGCGCAGCCGCGTGAGCTGGCGCCGGTGTACGTGATGCTCGCCAGCGACGAGGCCAGCTACATCTCCGGCGCCATGGTGCCGGTGACCGGCGGGCGGCCCATGCTGTGATGCCGTGTTTTCAACAGGGGGGCCCTAGGCCCCGGGTACTTCAGGAGCACTGAACATGTCGATCATCGGGTGGCTCATTCTAGGGCTGATTTCCGGCTTCATCGCCAGCAAGATCGTGAATGACAGCGGCCAGGGGCTGGTGCTGAACATCGTGCTGGGCATCGTGGGCGCCATCGTGGGCGGCTTCATCTTCTCCTCGTTCGGTGGGGCGCCGGTGACGGGGTTCAACCTGTATTCGATGTTCGTTTCGGTGATCGGGGCGATTGTGGTGCTGTTCCTGTACCATATGATTGCGGGGCGGCGGAGCGTTTAAGGAAGACCTTCTTTTTCTGAAGAAAAAGAAGCAAAAAGACTTTTATGACTTGCACGCGTGCTGGACGATTGGCACGCGTGCAAGATTATGAAATTTTTTTGGTTCTTTTTTTTCAAAAAAGAACATTCTTCCTTCCTGTTGACCACGTATGCAACCGCCGCAGGTTGCATCACACTGCCATGCCGGGCACAGAATGCCGCCTGCTGACCCAGGAGGCATCATGGCCGAGCGAGACCAGAGCGACCGCATCACCCCGCTGGCGCCGGCGACCCATCCCGGCCAGGGGGTGCTGCAGGTGGAGCGGCGGGATTTCACCGACCTGGTGCCGGAGGATCGGCCGCGGGCGCAGCCGATGCGCGGGTTCGACCCGATCTATACCGATATCGTGGACTATATCGTGCGCTGCACCCACCGCATTTGGGATGAGCGCGATATCGGGCTGATCTACAGCCACTACACCCACAATGCCGCGGTGTACTACAACCTGGGCGCGGTGCATGACCGCGAGGCGATCGTGCGCGACACGATCCAGCGGCTGGTGAGCTTTCCGGAACGGCGCGGCATGGCGACGCAGGTGGTGTGGCGCGGCAACGACGTGGACGGGTTCTATACCTCGCACCTGGTGACGGGGGCGGGGCGGCATACGCAGTATGGGCATCTCGGCGCGCCGACGGGGCGCAGCTTCACGTCGCGGACGATTGCCGACTGCATGATCCTGAACAACCGCATCTACCGGGAGTGGATCGTGAGCGACAGCATGGCGCAGATCCGCCAGCTGGGGCTGGATCCGCATCCGATCGCGGAGAAGATGGCGAAGGAGTTGCAAGCGAAGGGGCAGGGGGCGCTGGACTTTGGCGAGAACCGGCGCCTGCTGGGGCAATATCCGCCGGAGGCCGAGGCGGACATTTCGCTGGCGCATTCGGACAGCGAGGCGGAGTGCCTGCGCTGGATGCATGAGGCATACAACAAGCGGATGCTGGGGGTGATCAGCAAGGTTTATGCGCCGACGGTGATGTACCATGGGCCGAACATGCGCGAGCTGTATGGGTCTGCCGCGGTGCTGCAGGCGACGCTGAAGCTGATCGGG
This sequence comes from Acetobacteraceae bacterium, assembly GCA_044358135.1. Lineage (GTDB taxonomy): Bacteria > Pseudomonadota > Alphaproteobacteria > Acetobacterales > Acetobacteraceae > CAMDGX01. Next base: position 4,649 of record JBIKOJ010000175.1, read on the forward strand.
ACATTGCCGGATTGCGCCTTTGTGCCGCAGCACATCTGTTCCGTGCCCTGCGAGGAAGGCGGCGAGAAGATCGCGGTGCGCTGGAACCTGGAGGGGCATCACCTGGGCTGGGGGCTGCTGGGCGAGCCGACCGGGCACCGGGTGTTTCTGATGGGCGTTTCGCAGTTCCACGTGATCGACGGGAAGATCGTGGAGGAGTGGACGGTGTACGACGAGCTGGCGATGCTGGCGCAGATCAAGCTGGGCGCGATGGGGACCGTTCCCACCTAGGGATTCCTGGGCCAGAATGGCCGCATGCCAAAAGGTGCGGTGACATCGGGCGACGTGGCGCGGCTGGCGAAGGTTTCGCAATCCGCGGTCAGCCGCACCTTCTCGCCGGGCGCCAGCGTCTCTCCGGAGATGCGCGCCCGGGTGCTGGCGGCGGCGCATCAGCTCGGGTATCGGCCGAATGCGCTGGCGCGGGCGATGATCTCTGGGCGGTCGGGGCTGATCGCGCTGCTGGTGGCGTATCTGGACAACCATTTCTATCCGCAGGTGCTGGAGATGCTGTCTCGCGCGCTGCAGAATCGCGGGTTCCAGGTGCTGCTGTTCATGACTGATCGCGGGCGGCAGGACATGGTGGTGCAGCGGATGCTGCAGTTCCAGGTGGAGGGGATTGTGATGGCATCGGCCACGCTGTCTTCCAGCCTGGCGCGGGAATGCGCCAAGACCGGCACGCCGGTGGTGCTGTTCAACCGCACCGTGCCGGGGCTGCCGGTGAGTTCGGTGACATCGGACAATGCCGAGGGCGGGCGGCAGGTGGGGCGGCTGTTGGCGCAGGCGGGGCATCGGCGGATCGCGTTCATTTCGGGGCAGGAAGACTCGTCCACCAGCCGGGACCGCGAGACCGGGTTCATGCGGGGGCTGGCGGAGTGCGGGGCGGCTTTGTTTGCGCGCGCGGTGGGGGGTTACACGCGCGAGGGGGCGGCGCAGGCGGTGCATGCGCTGTTCAGGGGCGCGGAGCGTCCGGATGCGGTGTTCGTGGCCAATGACCACATGGCGTTCGCGGCGATGGATTTGTTGCGCGGGCAGTACGGGCTGCGGATTCCCGAGGATGTCTCGGTGGTGGGGTATGACGACGTGCCGGAGGCGGGCTGGGCGGCCTATGACCTGACCACGGTGGCGCAGCCGGGGGCGGAGATGGTGGAGGCGACGGTGGGGATGCTGCTGGAGCAGGTGGAGCGGGGCGAGGTGTCGCGCAGCGCGGCGGTGCTGCCGAGCCGGCTGGTGCTGCGAGGGTCGGCGCGGCTGCCGGGATAAGGTTGCGGGCGGGGCGGTTGAGGCCATCTGGCTGGGATGGTTCAGGTGGTTTGGTTCAAGCGCGATCTACGGACAGTGGAACATGCGCCGTTGGCGCTGGCCGCGGCTGCGGGGCCGGTGCTGCCGTTGTATGTGGCGGAGCCCGGCTATTGGGCGCAGCCGGATGCCTCGGCGCGGCAGTGGCAGGCGGTGCGTGGGGCGCTGGGGGAGCTTTCGGCGCGGCTGGCGTGGTTGGGTGCGCCGCTGGTGGTGCGGGTGGGCGAGGTGGTGGCGGTGCTGGCGCGCATTCATGCCGCCGTCGGGATCACGCGGCTGCTGGCGCATGAGGAGACCGGCAATCTCTGGACCTTCGCGCGCGACAAGGCGGTGCGGCGGTTCTGCCGGGAGGCGGGCATTCCGTTTGTGGAGCTGCCGCAGTTCGGCGTGGTGCGCGGGTTGCGCGACCGGGATCGTTGGGCGGCGGCGCATCATGGGTTCCTGGCCGCACCTTTAGTGGCGGAGCCGGAACGGTTGATGGCGGTGGCCGGGGCGGTGCCTGGGCGGGTGCCGGAGGCGGAGGAGCTGGGGTTGGCGCCGGATGGGTGCGCGCGGCCGCAGTTGGGCACGCGGGAAGAAGGCTGGATGCAGCTGGAGAGTTTCCTGGCTGGGCGCGGGGCGGGATATCGGCGGGCGATGTCCTCGCCGGAGGGTGGGGCGCGGGCGTGCTCGCGGTTGTCGGTGCCGTTGGCGACGGGGGCAGTTTCGGTGCGGGAGGTGTTGCGGCGGCTGAAGGGCGAGGCGGCGGTGCCAAGGGAGGCGGTGGAGAGTTTGGTGTCTCGGCTGCACTGGCACTGCCACTTCATCCAGAAGCTGGAGACCGAGCCGGCGCTGGAGATGCGATCGGCGCATGCGTTGCATGAGGCGGCGCGGACACGCACGGCGATGGATGATCCCGTGCTGGCGGCCTGGGCGGAGGGGCGGACGGGGTTGCCGTTACTGGATGCCTGCATGCGGTCGCTGGTGGCGACGGGGTGGTTGAATTTTCGCATGCGGGCGATGGTGGTTTCGGTGGCGTGCCAGCAGCTGGGGCTGGATTGGCACGCGGTGGGGATCCGGCTGGCGCGGCTGTTTACCGATTACGAGCCCGGCATCCATTGGCCGCAGGTGCAGATGCAGGCGGCGCAAACGGGGATCAACACGCCGCGGCTCTACAACCCGGTGAAGCAGGGGCTGGACCACGACCCCGATGGGCGTTTCGTGCGGCGCTGGGTGCCGGAGCTGCGCGGGGTGGCCGGCGCGATGGTGCATACGCCGTGGTTGCTGGCGGGGTATGCTCGGCCGTTGGTGGATCCCGCCGCGGGGCTGCGCGCGGCGCGGGAGCGCTTGTCGGTGGTGCGGGCGCAGCCGGGGTATCGGGCGATCTCGGAGCAGGTCTATGCCCGGCATGGCAGCCGGGCGCGGCGGATCGACGATGATGATCCGCCGAAGACGGCGGCGCGGGTGCGTGCGGGAAAGCGCCAGTTGGCGTTGGGGCTTTAGCTGCCGCGGCGGAACAGGCTTTGCATGCGGGCGAGGACGTCCACGCCGAGCTGGTGCAGCATGTGCAGGATGTCGATGGGGACCCAGTTCTCGCGGATCAGGCCTTCGTGGTGGGCGTAGAAATCCATCACGCGGCAGGTGATGGCCTTGCCCGTCGGCGGGATGCCCATGAAGTCGCCGCCGCTGTGCTCCGTGGTGATGCTGGGCCAGCCGCCGGTGGCGGAGAACGGGCCGTCGCCGATGCGCACGTAGTGCTGGCTGCCCTTGATGTTGCGGAAGCTGTCGCGCCAGGGGATGCGGTGGAAATCCACGAAGCCGTCCATGCCGCGCGTGCTGCCGACGCCCGATGGGCCGTACCACATCATGCGCGGATGCCAGTGCTCCACCTGGGAGGGGATGAAGAAGGCGCCGCGGCCCATGGTGGCGATGTCGCCGATATCGCCGAGCTTGGATTGCATGTCGCGCATCTGGGCGAGGTTGGCGGCGCCCTCGGCGGGGTCGGTCTCGTGCAGCACGATGCCGTTGCCGGTGATCGGGCCGGGCCACATGCCCTCGGTGCCGAGGCTGGGGGCGACGGGCCAGAACCCGGCCTGGCGGATGACATCCAGCACGTCGATCAGCACGGTGCTCTGGTCGATCTTGCCCGCGCGCATGCGGTGCATTTCGCCGTAGCGGATCCAGATCGGCCGGCCGGTGGCGGGGATGCCGAGCCAGCCGCGGGTGAAGGTGCCGCAGTAGTGGCCCATGGCGCCGACGAATTCGGCACCTTCATAGGTGCCGCCAATGAGGAGGGAATCGCGGCGTTCGAGATCGGGGAAGGCGGCGAGCAGGGGGCGCCAGACGGTGGCGGCAATGGCATCGAGGCCGCGCATCTCGTTGAGCGGGTGGGAGCCGCGCCATTCCGCATCCCGGTGGTAGGCGTGTTCCAGCCGTTGCATCAGGGTATCGGGCGTGGCGCGGGCGAGATCGTAGAGGGCCGCGTGGGCGAAGCGCTTGTTGGCCAGGTTTCGTTCGCCCATGTGCCTTCCCCTTGCTTGTGCATCGGTCCTTGCATACGTAGTCGGCATCTGTCAACGTAACGTCAAGCGGAAGATGGGCCGGGCGAATCGCTGCGGCCCCGCGCCGCATGGGGGCGAATGCCCCAGGGGGCAGTAGCGGATGGTGCAGGTGACGCTGCGCGGCGTGACCAAGCGGTGGGGCGCGTTCGTGGGTGTGCGCGAGGTTGACCTCGCCATTGCCGACCGCGAGTTCATCGTCCTGCTCGGGCCCTCCGGCTGCGGCAAGACCACCACCATGCGCATGATCGCCGGGCTGGAAGACCCCACGGAAGGGGACATCCTGATCGGCGAGCGGGTGGTGAACAAGCTGGAGCCCAAGGACCGCGACGTGGCCATGGTGTTCCAGAACTACGGGCTGTACCCGAACCTGACCGTGTACGAGAACATCCGCTTCCCGCTGAAGGTGCGCCGCGTGGATGCCGCCACGCATGATGCGCGGGTGCGCCGTGCGGCGGCGATGGTGGAGCTGGGCGACCTGCTGCACCGGCGCCCGCGCGAGCTTTCCGGCGGGCAGCGGCAGCGCGTGGCGCTGGCACGTGCGATCGTGCGCGAGCCCGCGGTGTTCCTGATGGATGAGCCGCTTTCCAACCTGGATGCCAAGCTGCGCGTTTCCACCCGGGCGCAGATCAAGAACCTGCAGCACGAACTGCAGGTAACGACGATCTACGTGACGCACGACCAGGTGGAGGCAATGACCCTGGCCGACCGCGTGGTGGTGATGAACAAGGGCGTGATCCAGCAGGTGGGCGCGCCGATCGAGATCTATGACCGGCCGGCCAATACCTTTGTCGCCGGCTTCATCGGGTCGCCGGCGATGAACCTGGTGGATGGCGTGCTGGAAGGCGGCGTGTTCACCGCGCCGTGCGTGCGCATGGCCGGGATCGCGGGGCCCGAGGGGCGCGTGACCCTGGGCTTTCGCGCCGAGGATGCGCGCATCGTGCCGGCGGCGGAGGCGGAGATCGCAGCCCCCATCTACACCGTGGAATTGCTGGGCGATGCGTCGCTGGCCACGGTGCGTTCCGGCGAGGCGCTGGTGACGGTGAAGGCGGAGAAGACCTTCCGCGGCACCATCGGCGAGACCATCGGCTTCACCGTGCCGCGCCCGGCCGTGCATCTGTTCGATGCCGGCACCGGCGAGCGGCTTTCCTGACCAACCCCATGACCCACCCTGAACGCCGGAGACCCACCATGTTCAAGCGCACGCTTCTGGCCACCGCGCTGGCCGCCAGCCTTGCCGCCCTGCCGGGTGCGGCCGAGGCCGCCTGCGCCATCAAGAACACCGTGCCGATCAAGACGCTGTCGGCCAGCTTCGATGCCTGGAAGGCCGTGACGTCGGCCTGGGCGGAATGCGGCAACGTGCAGTCCGAGATGGACATGAACTTCCGCACCAAGCAGCCCACGGCGTTCGCGGCCAATCCCTCCCTGTACCACATTGGCGGCGTGGCCAATAATACCGTGGTGCCGTTGCTGAATGCCGGCACGGTGCGGCCGCTGGATGAGTATATCGCCAAGTACGGCCAGGGCCTGTCGCCCAACCAGCTGATCAAGGTGGACGGCAAGACCATGGCGGTGGCCATGATGGTGAACACCCAGAACCTGATGGTGCGCGAGGACGTGCTGAAGGAGATGGGGATCGCGGTGCCCACCACCTGGGACGAGGTGCTGGATGCGGCGGCGAAGCTGAAGGCTTCCGGCAAGTTCGCCACCCCGCTGGGGGCCACGATGAAGCCGGGCTTCGACATCAGCCAGGAATTCCTCAACGTGTTCCTGGGATTCGGTGGCGTGCCCACCAAGCCGGACAACACGCCCAGCGTAAATTCCGAGGCGGGCATGAAGACGTTGGCGCTGATGAAGCGCATGGCGGAGTTCCTGGACCCCGAATACCTCACCTCTGACAGCACCTTCGTGGCGCGCCAGTTCCAGCAGGGCAAGATCGCCATGGCGGTGCTGTGGGCCACCCGCGCCGGCGCGGTGAACGACCCGAAAGAGAGCCAGTTCGCCGGCAAGATCCTGCAGGCGGCGGCCCCGGCCGCGGTGAAGGGCGGCAAGCCCGCGACCACGCTGTGGTGGGACGGCTTCGTGATCGCCAAGAACCTGCCGGATGCCGAGGCCGAGCTGGCCTTCCGCGTCGCCATGGAAGGGATCGACGAGGAAATGGTGAAGGGCGCCAACAACGCCGCCGTGTGGCTGGTGAAGGGCTACCAGCCCGGCCCGGCCGCCAAGGGCGCCATCGAATCCGCCATGGGCGGCGCCCCGGCCTATCCCTCCACCTCCGCGATGGGCCTGGTCTCGGCCGTGCTGGCCGAGAACGTGGCCGACTTCATGAGCGGCAAGAAGACCGCCGAGCAGACGCTGCAGGCGATCGAGGCGAGCTACCTGACCCGCGCCAAGGAGCAGGGCCTGGTGAAATAGCCACAAGGAGCCGGCCGGTGCTGCCCCCCCGCGGGCGTGGCGCCGGCCCTTCCAGGCGGATTGTGACATGAGGCTGCGCACGCTGCTGTTCTTCACCGCCCCTTCCGCGGTGCTGATGCTCGTGTTCATCTTCGGACCGTTGATTTCGGTGGCGATCCAGAGCCTGCACACCACCACGGTGGTGCGGGAGATGGTGAAGGTGGAGACCTGCTCGCCGGGGTTCCTGGCGCAGATCTGCACCACCACCGAACGTTCCCAGGTGAAGATGGGGGCCGACGGCAAGCCGCTGACGGAAACCCGCTTCACCGGGTTCGATGCCTACCGCGCCGTGCTGAAGCTTGAGAAGGTGGCCGCTGCCTTCTCCGCCACCGGGCAGGGCATGGTGGATGTGCTGCGGCTGGATTTCTGGCGGGCGCTGCGCTTCACGCTGACCTTCACCTTTATCACCCTGCCGCTGGTGGTGGGCTTCGGCCTGGTGATCGCGCTGGCGGTGAACAACGCGATGCGCGCCATCCGCGGGCCGCTGGTGTTCGTATCGCTGCTGCCCTTCGTGATCACGCCGGTGATCGGTGCGCTGGCGATACGCTGGCTGTTCGTGGGCGACGGCATCGTGACCGCGGCGCTGCGGGCCTG
>JBIKOJ010000244.1:0-6947 GCA_044358135.1 Acetobacteraceae bacterium
GACCCATCCATTTCCTTCTTCGCGCAGGGCTGGACGATCGAGCTTCTGATGCTGGTGTATCGCGTGTGGCACAACGCGCCCTTCGCCTTCATCATCTTCTATGCCGGACTGCAGACGGTGGACCAGGACACGCTGGAATCCGCGGTGATTGACGGGGCCTCGCGCTGGGAGCGGCTGCGCTATGTGGTGGTGCCGCATCTGGCGCCGCTGATCGTGTTTGTTTCGCTGATCCACTTGATGGACGCGTATCGCGTGTTCGAGGAGGTGGTGGGCTTCGGCAGCGAGGCGCATGTGATTTCACTGCAATGGCTGACCTTCAACTACCTGATGCCGGATTTCACGGGGAACCGCTACATCGCCCGCGCCTCCGCCTCCTCCATGCTGACACTGGTGGGGATCGTGCTGCTGCTGATCCCGCTGCTGCGCCGGGTGTGGCGCGACAACCGGCCGCGGAGCTAGGCGATGGAGCAGGACAACACGCCCGAGGCATTGCGGCCCGGCCCCGTGCAGCGGGTGGGCGTGGCGGTGTTCCTCACTGTCTGGTGCTTCATCGCGGCGTTTCCGCTGGTGTGGATCGCGGTGATGTCGTTCCGCGCGCCGCAGGATGCGCTGGCGGCGGACCCGCTTCGGGTGCTGCTGGGGCCGACGACGCTGGCGGGTTCCGGCGGGCTTTCGGTGATCGATATCGCGCTGGGGATCGGCTTCCTGTGGCTGGCTTGGCGCGCGGCGACGCGATTTGTGCCGGGGCTGGCGGTGCGGATGGAGCCGGTGCACGCGGTGCCGCGCTGGCTGGCGCTGGGGCTGGGCTACGTGCTGGCGCTGGGGGCAGGGGGGCTGTTCGTGTTGCCCGTGCTGGCCCGTGCGCTGGATGCGCTGCTGGCGCCGGTGCCGGGCCTCGGGCTGCTGGCGGAGCCGGTGATCGGCATCACGCTCGACCATTATCGCGCGGTGTGGGTGCGGCAGGAATTCTATCGCAACTTCCTCAACTCCATGATGGTCACGCTGGGCGTGGTGGTGATCTCTCTCACCGTTGGCACGCTGGCGGGCTATGCGCTGGCGCGCTCGCAGAGCCGGCTGGCGTTCTGGCTGCTGGTGGCCGCCCTGGTGTTCCGCGCCTTGCCGCATTCCGTGCTGGCGACCGGCTATGTGCCGTTTTTCCTCAACAGCCGCGAGATCCTGGCGCCGCTGTGGGACTGGCCGCTGACGGGGTGGTTCTTCCATTTGTTCTCCAGCCGGCCGCCGCTGCTGTATGGCCAGCCGCTGGCGACGATCATCGTGCTGGTCTCGATCAACCAACCCTTCACCATCTGGATGCTGCGCAGCTTCTTCCAGAACATCCCGGCCGAACTGGACGAGGCGGCGCGGGTGGATGGGTGTTCGCATCTGGAGGCGTTTTGGCGCGCCATCATGCCGGTGATGTGGCCGGGGGTGATCACCACGGGGCTGTTCAGCTTCCTGCTGGCCTACAACGACTATCTGGTGACGGCGCTGCTGCTGGATGCCCAGTCCATGACCATGGTGCCGGCGATCACGCAGTTCCTGAATCGCGATGTGCGGCTTTCCGACCAGATCGAGGCGATCGCCGCCGCCGTTTCCATCACCGCGCCGCTGTTCGTTTTGGTGCTGGCGTTCCAGCGCCAGATCGTGGCGGGGCTGACCCAAGGAGCCGTGAAGGGATGAGCAACCCGATGCAGGGCTTCGACCCCAGATGGACGAGCCCCGAGCACTACATCATCGGCATCACCAAGGAGATCTGGGAGGATCGCAACATCGCGACCCTCCATCACTATTACGCGGCCGATATGCCCGTGCGCACGCCGGGCGGGCTGACGCTGGGCAACCAGGGCGTGATCGCGGCAACCATGGCCACGCTGTCGGAATTCCCGGACCGCACGTTGCTGGGCGAGGACGTGATCTGGAGCGACGACGCGGATGGCGGCTTCCTCTCCTCCCACCGCATCCTCACCACCGCCACCCATGCGCGCGAGGGGGTGTTCGGCCCGGCGACGGGCAAGCGGCTGACCTATCGCGTGGTGGCGGATTGTGCGGCGCGGGCCAACGTGATCCACGACGAATGGCTGATCCGCGACCAGGCGGCGATCGTGCGCCAGATGGGCTGGGAGCCGAAGGGGTTCGCCGCCGACCAGATTGCGCGCGAGGGCGGACCGGCGCGCTGCGGGCGGCCATTCACCCCGGCGATGGACGTGCAGGGCGGCTATCGCGGCACTGGTAACGACCATCCGGTGGGGCAGCGCTACGCGGCGATCCTGACCGGCATCATGGGCGCCGACATGGCGGTGATCCCGCGCGAATACGACCGCGCGGTGCAGCTGGAGCTGCCGGGTGGCGTGACCGCGCACAGCCACGGGGCGGCCGACCATTTCTGGATGGGGCTGCGGGCGGCGTTTCCTTCCGCGACGTTCGCGATCCATCACCGGATCGGGCGCGAAGACGCGATGCTGCCGCCGCGCGCGGCGATCCGCTGGTCGCTCACCGGCAAGCACGACGGCTGGGGCAGCTTCGGGCCGCCGACGGGGGCGGAGGTGCATGTGATGGGCATCTGCCACGTGGAGTTCGGGCCCTGGGGCATCCGCCGCGAATTCGTGCTGATCGACGAAACTGCTGTCTGGAAACAGATTCTTCTCAAGACCGGCTAGGGAATCCCGCCATGTCCGCTTATGCATCCCGCCTGATCCGCTATGCCGATCTGCGCCCCTGCCGCAACGCCTTCATCGACACGCGCTCGCCGGGATCGGAGCAGAAGGAGAACTTCACCCTGATCGGCCCGGGCGTTTCAGAGAACCCGGACCAGCACGTGCATATTCCGGAGCCGCACGGCTTCAACATCGGCGGGGCCCGCCAGCCGGGGAAGTGCCTCAACTCCCAGCACAGCCACGAGACGGCGGAGGTGTTCATCGTCCATTCCGGCAAGTGGCGCTTCACGCTGGGGCCGAATGCCGATGAGGGGTTTGTGGATATCGGCAAGGGCGACGTGATCGACCTGCCGATCCACATGTTCCGCGGCTTCGAGAACCTGGGCAGCCGCAGCAGCGCGGATTTCCTGTTCGCGGTGCTGGGCGGCGATGATCCCGGGAAGGTCACCTGGTCGCCTAAGGTGTTCGAGATGGCCAAGCATTACGGCCTCGTATTGCTCGAGGGCGGCAAGCTGGTGGACACGGTGAAAGGCGAGGCGATCCCGGCCGGCGCGGTGAAGCAGAAACCGCCGACGGCCGCGCAGATCCGCAAGCTTGCCTCGCCGACCGCGGAGCAGATGGCGCAGTGCGTGCATCGGCTGCGCGACCTCAAGGGCAACCCGAACTCGCCGCTTGCCGCGCCGGGGGTGGAGGAATGCCCGATCATCGTGCCGCGGGTGACGCAGGACGGTTTCGCACCCGGCCCGATTTCCGGCTGGTGGCCGCATGGCTTCAACCTGCGCGCGCTGAAGTTGCAGTCTGGCGCTGCGATTCCGGCGCATGTGCGCCACGAGGAAGAAGTGCTGATGGTGCATGCCGGCACGATCGAGATCACCCTGCCAAGGGGCAGCGTGATGCTGGGCGCCGGAGACACCTTCACCACGCCGAAGGGGATGGCCCGCGCCTTCCGTGCCACGTCGTCCGATGGCTGCATCGTGCATGTGGTGCGCGGCGGCGAGGATATCGCGGCGCCCGAATTTGTGCGCGCGGGTAAGCGGAAGGCGGCCTGAGCCATGGGCATTCGCACAACGCATGTGGGTTCGCTGCCGCGCAGCGCGCTGGTGGCGGACCTGCTGTTCGGCGCCGAGAAGGGGCTGCCGTTCGAGCCCGCCGCCTGGCAGCGCGTGATGGACGAAGGCACGGCGGCGATCCTGGCCCGGCAGAAGCAGGCCGGCATCGATTTCCCGTCAGACGGCGAGACCTCCAAGATCTCCTACGCCACCTACATCAAGGACCGGCTGACGGGGTTCGAAGGTGATTCGCCGCGCTCCCCGCCGGCAGATCTGGAGGATTTTCCGGGCTTCCTGGAGAAGCTCGCCAAGGCCGGCGGCACGCCCACCTATCGACGCCCGCGCTGCACGGGCCCGATCACGGTGAAGAACCTGGAGCCGCTGCACAAGGACATCGCCGCGATGAAGGCGGGCATGGCGGCGGCGGGTTACACCGAGGGCTTCATGAACTCCGCCAGCCCCGGCGTGATCGCGCTGTTCCAGCCTTCAGATTACCACAAGACGCTCGACGACTATCTGTTCGACCTGGCCGAGGCGATGCGCGCGGAATACGAGGCGATCGTGGCCGCCGGGCTGATCCTGCAGATCGATGCGCCGGATCTCGGGCTGGGCCGGCACATGATGTACAAGGGGCTGGACGAGGCCGGCTTCCTCAAGCGCGCCGCGGTGCATATCGAGGCGATCAACCACGGCCTGCGCAACATCCCGCGCGATCGCGTGCGCATGCACATCTGCTGGGGCAACTACGAAGGCCCGCACACCAGGGATATCTCGCTGGGCGCGGTGCTGCCGGAACTGCTGAAGGCCAAGCCCGGTGCCCTGCTGTTCGAGGGCGCCAACCCGCGCCATGCCCATGAATGGACCGTCTGGCACGAAGCAAAGGTGCCGGACGACCTGGTGCTGATCCCCGGCTGCCTCGACAGCACCACGAACTTCGTGGAGCACCCGGAGCTGATCGCCCAACGCCTTGCCAACTACGTGCGCGCCGTGGGGCCGGAGCGGGTGATCGCCGGCACGGATTGCGGTTTCTCCACCTTCGCAGGTTTCGGTGTGGTCGATCCCGGGATCGTCTGGGCGAAGTTCGAGGCCTTGGTCCAGGGCGCGGCGTTGGCCACGCAGCTTGCATAGAAAAGGGGGCGGCCGCGAGGCCGCCCCATAATTCTTGTCGCCGGACGTTACAGGAACAGTGCGTTGATCTGCGCCGAGGTCATCGCGCCCAGCTGGGCGGTGGTGAACCCGGCGGTCTGCGTGCTGGACAGCGCGGCGAGGTCGGCGGTTTCCAGCGCGGCTACCTGCGTGGTGGTCAGTGCCGCGATCTGCGCCGTCTTGAAGCCGGCCATCTGCGAGGTGCTCAAGCCCACCAGCTGCGCCGTGGTCAGCGCCACCACCTGCGCTGTCGTCAGGTTGTTGATCTGCGACGTGTCGAAGGCTCGCACCTGCGCGGTGGTCAGCGCCGCCAGGTCCGCCGTTTCCATCGCCGAGAGTTGCGCGGTGGAAAGCGCGGCCACTTGGCCCGTCGACAGGCCGGGCACCTGCGCCGTGGTCAGTGCCACCACCTGCGCCGTGGTCAGCCCCTTCACCCCGCTGGTGGAGAGCCCGGTCAGCTGGGTAGAGGAAAGCTGCGCCATCTGCGCGGTGGTCAGCGCGGCGACCTGGGTGGAGGAGAGCGCGTTGAGCTGACCGGTGCCGAACCCGGCCATCTGCGCCGTGGTCATGTTGGCAAGCTGGGCGGTGGAGAGCCCCGAGACCTGGGTGGAAGCAAGCCCGGTGATCTGTGCCGTGGTGAGGTTTGCCACCTGCGCGGTGGTCAGGCCGGAGACCTGGCTGGAGGCCAGCCCCCGCAGCTGGGCGGTGGAGAGTGCGGCCACATCGGCGGTCTCCATCGCGGCAAGCTGCGCGGTGGAGAGGGCACCGATCTGCGCGGTGGAGAAGCCCGGGATCTGGGCGGTGGTCAGCGCCACGAGGTCGGCGGTCTCCAGGCCCTTCACCCCGGCGGTGGAGAAGGCGGCGATCTGGCTGGTGGCGAGCTGGCCGATCTGCGCGGTGGTCAGCGCCGCCACCTGAGCCGAGGTCATTGCCCCCAACTGCGTCGATCCGAAGCCGGCGATCTGCGCGGTGGTGAGGTTGGCGATATGCGCGGTGGTCAGTGCCGGCACCTGGCCGGAGGTGAGCACGCGGATCTGCGCGGTGCCGAGATTGGCCACCTGGGTGGTGGTCAGCGCGGCCACGGCGGCGGAGGCAAAGCCCGGGATCTGCGTGGTGGTCATGGCGGCGAGGTCGGCGGTCTCGATGGCGACCACCTGGGCGGTGGAGAGCGAGGCGATCTGCGCCGTCCCCAGGCCTTTGATCTGCGCGGTATCCAGCGCCACGATCCCCGCGGTGGTGAGGCCCTTCACGGCAGCGGTGGAGAGGAAGCCGAGCTGGCTGGAGGACATGCCGGCGAGCTGGCCGGTGGTCATCGCCGCCACCTGGGTGGAGGAGAGCCCGCCGATCTGGGTGGAGGCGAGGCCGGCGACCTGGGCGGTGGTGAGGTTGGCAACCTGCGCCGTGGTCAGCGCCGAGACCTGCGAAGATGCCAGCCCACGCAGCTGCGTGGTGGTGAGGGCCGCGAGATCCGCGGTCTCCATCGCCGCCAGCTGGGTGGTGGAGAGGGCCCCGATCAGCGCGGTGCCCAGCCCCGGCACCTGGGCCGTGGTGAGGGCGACGACCTGCGCGGTGGTGAGGCCCTTGACGCCGCCGGTGGAGAGCCCGCCGACCTGGGTGGAGGAGAGCTGCGCCATCTGCGCGGTGGTAAGTGCCGCCACCTGGGTGGAGGAGAGCGGGTTCAACTGCGCCGTGCCGAACCCGGCCATCTGCGCGGTGGTCAGGTTGGCGATCTGCGCCGTGGTGAGCCCGGTGATCTGGGTGGAGGACAGGCCGGCGATCTGCGCCGTGGTGAGGTTGGCCACCTGCGCGGTGGTGAGGCCGGAGACCTGGCTGGAGGCGAGGCCGCGCAGCTGGGCGGTGGAGAGTGCGGCCACATCGGCGGTCTCCATCGCGGCAAGCTGCGCGGTGGAGAGGGCACCGATCTGCGCGGTGGAGAAGCCCGGGATCTGGGCGGTGGTGAGGGCGACGAGATCGGCGGTCTCCAGGCCCTTCACGCCGGCGGTGGAGAAGGCGGCGATCTGGCTGGTGGCGAGCTGGCCGATCTGCGCGGTGGTGAGCGCCGCCACCTGAGCCGAGGTCATCGCGCCCAACTGCGTCG
>JBIKOJ010000273.1:0-5792 GCA_044358135.1 Acetobacteraceae bacterium
GAGGCCTATCTGCATCCATGAATGAAGTTTTTTTGCTTCTTTTTGTTCACAAAAAGAAGATTCTTTCTACTGGCTTCGCGTGGGTGCAAGCAGGCGCAGGGCGTTCAGGGTTACCAGCACGGTGGCGCCGGTATCGGCGAGGATGGCGGGCCAGAGGCCGGTGATGCCGGCGATGGTGGTGACCAGGAAGACCGCCTTCAGGCCGAGGGCGATGGCGATGTTCTGGCGGATATTGGCCATGACGCGCCGGGACAGGACGATCATCGCCGCCACGTCGGCCACGCGGCCGTGCAGGATGGCGGCGTCGGCGGTTTCCAGTGCCACGTCGGTGCCGCCGCCCATGGCGATGCCGATATCGGCGGCGGCCAGGGCCGGTGCGTCGTTGATGCCGTCGCCCACCTTGGCCACCACTTCGCCCTGGGCCTGGAAGGCGCGGACGGCTTCGAGCTTGTCCTCGGGCTTGAGGCCGGCGCGGGATTCGATGCCCAGCCGGCCGCCGATGGCGGCAGCGGTGGCGGCGTTGTCGCCGGTGAGCATCACCCGGCCGATGCCCAGGGCCGCCAGCGCGGCGAGGCCGGCCTTGGCATCGTCGCGCGGCATGTCGCGCAGGGCGATGGCGCCGGCCAGCCTGCCATCGGCCACCAGCACGGCCAGGCTGCGGCCGGTGGCGGCCATGCCTTCGATGGTCTCGCGCTCATCGTCGGTGGCGGTGGCGCGGTGCAGGGCGGCGGACGGGGCGCCGAGGAAGAGCGCCCTGCCCTCCACCGTGCCGGACACCCCCTGCCCCGCCAGCGCGGCGGCCCCTTCCAAGCGGGGGACCGCCAGCCGGTCTTCCTCCGCCGAGGCCTGGATGGCGGAGGCGAGCGGGTGGCTGGAACCTGTCTCCAGTGCTGCCGCGAGCCACAACACCTCGCGCGCCGGCAGGGCGAAGGCGACGACATCGGTCACCTCCGGTTTGCCGCGGGTGAGCGTGCCGGTTTTGTCGAAAGCGACCATCGTTACCTGGCCCAGCCGTTCCAGCACCGCGCCGCCCTTGAGCAGCAGGCCGCGCCGGGCGCCGTTGGACAGGCCGGCGGCGATGGCGGCGGGGGTGGAGATGACCAGGGCGCAGGGGCAGCCGATGAGCAGCAGGGCGAGGCCCTTGTAGATCCAGCCGGCCCAGTCGCCACCCAGCAGAAGCGGCGGCAGCACGGCGACCAGGGCGGCGATGACCATGACCGAGGGCGTGTACCAGCGGGCGAAGCGGTCGATCATGCGTTCGGTGGGGGCGCGGTGTTCCTGGGCTTCCTCCACCAGGCGCACGATGCGGGCGATGGTGTTGTCGGCGGCTTTAGCGGTGACGCGAATGCGCAGGGCGGCGGCGCCGTTGACCGTGCCGGCGAAGACCGTGTCCCCGGGCGCCTTGGCCACGGGGATGCTCTCGCCGGAGACCGGGGCTTCATCCACGCCGCCTTCGCCTTCCAGCACCGTGCCGTCAGCGGCGATGCGTTCGCCGGGGCGGACGAGGATGACGTGGCCGGGCATGAGCTCGGCGGCCGGGCGTTCCAGCAGGCGGGGGCCGACTTCCAGCAGGGCGGTGCGGGGCACGAGGTTGGCCAGCGCCTGGATGCCCGCGCGGGCGCGGCCGGCGGCGACGCCTTCCAGCATCTCACCGACCAGGAACAGCAGCACCACGCTGGCGGCTTCCTCGGCCGCGCCGATCGCCACGGCGCCGATGGCGGCGACGACCATCAGGGTTTCGATCGAGAACGGCGTGCCGGCGCGGGCGGCGAGGATGGCGCGGCGGGTGACCGGCACGAGGCCGACCAGCAGGGCGGCGATGAAGGGCCAGGGTGCGAAAGACGGCGCCGCGGTTTCCACCGCGAAGGCCAGGGCGAGTGCGGCGGCGCAGGTGAGCACCAGCCGCGCCTTGGCACCTCGCCACCATGCAGGCGATGCGGCGCCCTGCCCGGCTTCGGCGGACAGCGCAGGGACCGCGCCGGCTTCGCCCAGCGAGGCGAGGCCGTAGCCGAGGCGCGTGACCTGGCGTTCGACATCGGCCAGGACATCGGCGGAGCCGTGGCGCACCACCATGGTGGCGGCCGAGACGGAGACCGATACATCCGTCACGCCGCGGATGCGGCGCACGGCGGTGTCGATCTTGGCGGCGCAGGCGGCACAGTCCATGCCTTCCACCCGGTAGCGCGTGCGGGTCATCGCCTCGCCCATGGCGTCGTCTCCGTCCACTTGCATTTGCCTGTCAGCAGGCTAACTCCTCTAGCGACTGGAGGAGCAAGTGCCTTGCCGCAGCAGATCCTGGAGCGAGCCGTGCCGATTGGGACAGCCTCCCGCCTGAGCCGGGTGAAGGTTCCCACCATCCGCTACTACGAGGAGATCGGCCTGCTACGCCCACCGCCCCGCAGCGAGGGGAACCGGCGGCACTATTCCCAGGGGGAGTTGCGGCGGTTGGCCTTCATTCGGCACGCCCGGGAGCTCGGCTTCGAGATCGATGCGATCCGCACGCTGCTCGCCCTGCAGGACGATCCCGGCCAATCCTGCGAGGCCGCCGATGCGATTGCGCAGGCACGCCTGGCCGATGTGGACGCGCGCATCCGCAGCCTGATGGCACTGCGGCAGGAGCTGGCGCTGATGGTGGCCGGCTGCCGGCACGGCAAGGTGGGCGAGTGCCGCGTGATCGAGGTGCTGGCCGACCACGGCCAATGCGCGCACCCGCATCACGACGGCCCGCCCCACCCTCTAGGTCTGAGTCACCCTGCGGCGAAAGGGTCTGCCACGCGCGGCCAGAAGGGGCGCGTGACCTTGGTGAAGGGCAGGTTGACGAAATCGGCGCCCACCGTGCCGGGGGCGGCGACGTAGCGCACCGCCTTCGCGATGGGGGCGAAGCCGGCGTAGAAGTGCTGCATCGACTTCACCACGACGATTTTCTTGTCTGCCAGGGTGCAGCCGGTGCCGGTGAAGGCATCGGGGTTGAAGACCTGCTGGCGCTTGCTGGTGAGGATTATGTGGATGCCGTTCGCTTCCACCCAGGCCGAGGTGCCGTATTGCGCGCGGCCGCCGCCGAGGCCCTTCTGGGTGTGGTTCTCGATGATCTTGCGCACGGTGATGCGCAGGTCGATGGGCTGGCCGGAGACCGGGCCGGACTTGCCGCCGATGCGCAGGTCGAAGCTGGCACCCTCTCCGGCCTCGGCGCAGAAGGACACGGCGATCGGGTCCCAGAAGCAGCCGATGGCGGCGTTGGTGACGCCGCGCTCCACCAGGCGGCGGAGCACGAAGGTGCTGTCGCTGGGGGCGCCGCCGCCGGCATTGTCGGCCACGTCGGCCAGGACGATTGGTCCCTTGGGGGGGCCCTCGAGTTGGGCGAGGGCGAAGTCGATCGCCTGGTCGATCGTGTCGTGCGGGGTGACGGCTTCGTTGCGGAAGGCCCAGACCTCCTGGTGCAGCTGGGCGGCCAGGGCGGCGGCCTTGGGCTTGTCGTTGTCGGCGATGACGACGAACTTGGCGCCGACCTCCGCGACATCGGCCCAGGGGAAGCCGTGGCCGAACGAAATCGAGAGGATGCCGTTTTTGCCTTCGAGGGATTGCATGCGGGCGACGAAGGATTTCGTCGGCTCCACAGGGGTGCGCCACATGCCGACCATGCGGCAATCATGCAGGGCGACGACGGGCTTGGTTTTGCCGGCGATGGCGTCGCGCACGATGTCGTAGAGCTCCTGGGCGCGCTCGATGCCGTCGATATGCGGGTATTCCTTGAAGATCACCGGCAGGGCGTTGTCGCAGATGTCGTGGGTGAGGTGGCAGTGCAGGTCGAGCTCGACGCCGATGGGCACGTTCGGGCCGACGATCTCGCGGGCGCGCTTGAGCACGTCGCCCTCGCAGTCGTCGTAGCCGTAGGCGACCATGGCGCCGTGCAGGAAGAGCAGCACGCCATCGACCGGCAGGGCGGCGCGCAGGTCGTTGAGCAGGGTGTCGCGCAGTTCCTCATAGACCTCGGTGACGATGGGGCCGGAGGGCTCGGTGGTGGCGCAGATGCTCTCCACGATCTCGAACCCGTCCGCCTGGCCGCGCTTGCGCCAGACGGCCAGCACGCCGTTGCCGCCGCCAACCACGGGCTGCAGGCTGCCGTCGCGGCGGTAGAAGGGCTTGTCGACCTTGAAGGCGTTCATCCCGGTCGGCACAGGCGACCAGGTGTTGGTCTCGGTCAGGAAGGCGGCGGTGAACAGCTTCATGGGTCGGCTCCCGGGTGCTGCGCCGATGCTAGACTGCACGACGGGGCGCGGCCAGTTCCGCCGGCGCGGCTTGCGTGATTAGGCTGCGGCATGGAACCGATCTTCGTTGCCGCCGCCCTGTTCAGTGCCGTGCTGCATGCCGGCTGGAATGCCGCCGTGAAGGCGAGCCGGAATCCGGCGCAGGCGGCCACGGGGCAGATGTGCTTCGCGGCGCTGATCGGGCTGCCTGGGCTGTACTGGACCGGGCTGCCGGCGGTGGAGTCGCTGGCGTGGATTGCGCTGTCCACGGCGATCAATACCGTTACGGTGCCGGCGATGCTGCGGGCCTATGCGCTGGCGGGGTTCGGGCTGGTGTACCCGGTGATCCGGGCGGTGGCGGTGCTGCTGATCGTGCCGCTGGCCGCCGTGGTGGCCGGGGAGATGGTGGGGCCGTGGGGGTTCGCGGGGGTGGCGGTGATCGCGCTTTCGCTGCTGACACTGGCGTTCGATTCGGCGCGCGCGGGCGCGGCGCGGGCGGCGAACCTCAAGGCGCTGGGCTGGACCCTGGCGGCGGGGTTGGGAACGGCGGCTTATGTGATCTGCGATGCGCGGGGAGTGCGGGCCTCCGGCTCGCCTTGGGCCTACGGGATCGTGGTGTCGGTGACCAATGCGCTGGCGATGCTGGTGCGGCAGCGGCGGAATTTGCCGTCGATGGCGGAGTTGCCGGGGGTGCTGGGGGTGGCGGTGCCGGGCGGGATCGCCTCGATGGCGTCGTACCTGCTGATCCTGTGGGTGTTCAGCTTGGCGCCGATCGCGCCGGCCGCGGCGTTGCGGGATACCTCGGCGCTGTTCGCCATCGTGATCGCGGCGCTGTTCCTGCGCGAGCGGTTCACCGCGGTGCGGATCGCGGCGGTGGTGATGGCCGGGGCGGCGGTGCCGTTGCTGCGGTTGGGCTGAGGGTTCAGCCGGCCTTGGGCGCGGGGCCGAAGAGGTCGCGCAGCATCCGCTTCGCGCCCACCCATTGCTGGGTGAAGTAGCCGCCTGTCGCCAGTTCCTCCTCCGCCGTCGGGTCGCCGGTCTGCACGAACTCGCGCGAGAAATCGGCGGTGCGGAAGATCATGTCCCACCAGGGCAGGACGGCGCCGTAGTTGACGCTGATTTCGCCGGCGGCGGTCACGCCATGATGGGCGCGGTGGAAGCGCGGCGAGACCAGCAGCCGCTCGCCGAGCCAGCCGTAGGAGACGCGGGCATTGGCGTGGCTCAGGCTCTCGATCAGGCGCAGCAGCAGCACCAGCAGCGGGAACTGCATCGGGGGCACACCGATGAGCAGCGCGATGCAGGTGAACCAGGCGAAGCCGATGATGTCGTCCAGCAAATGGTTGCGGTCATCGGACCAGAAGGTCATTTGCCGTTGGGCGTGGTGCAGGGCGTGCAGGGAATACCACCAGCGGAAGACGTGGCTGAGGCGGTGGCGCCAGTATTCGCCGAAATCCAGGATGATGGCGTAGAGGAGGAAGGTCAGCACCGGCATGCCGAACAGGACCGGGAAGATGCGTTCGAGAGTCGGCGGGACGTAGCCCATGTCGG
>JBIKOJ010000052.1:0-26798 GCA_044358135.1 Acetobacteraceae bacterium
CATGTCGGTCAGGGCGCCGCTCAACTCCACCTGCAGCTTGAAGAACAATACGTAGGTGATCAGCGGCAGCAGGCCGACGCGGCTGATGAAGGTGTAGAGCACATCCACCACCACCGCCTGCGCATCCGGCCAGCGTTCCACCGGGCGCCAGCGCTCCAGCGGGACGCAGACGGCGAAGGTGACCACCACCTGGGCGGCGCCATAGACGGCGAACAATGCCCAGCCGAAGGAGATGTCTTCCCACTGGATCAGGCCCAGGGAGAACAGCATCGGCAGCAGGAGGGTTTCCTGGATCCAGCCGGCGGCGGTGTCGAAAGCGGGGATCATGCGGTGGCGATGGCGCGGGGGTTGAGGAAGATGCCGTGCGGGGAGCGGCCGACATCGATGGTGGTGAAGTCGCCGCTTTTGGGGTCCAGCACGGCCACCTTGTGGATGAAGCGCATGGTGAACCAGATGTTGCCGTCTGGCGCGAATTCCAGATCGTCGGGACCGCCGGGCAGGCGATAACGGCGCACGGGGTCGAGCGTGGCGGCATCCAGCACCACCACGGATTGCTGGTCGAGCCGGTTGTTCACCCAGATCGTCTTGCGGTCCGGCGCCCAGAACAGGGTGTGCGCGCCCTTGCCGGTGCGGATGCGGCGCAGGGTCTTGCCGGTTTTGGCGTCCAGTACCGCCACGTCATCGCCGCCCATGTTGCCGGCCAGGACCTTTCCGGCATGCACCAGCACGCCGGCAGGGGCGTTGCCGCAGGGCTCATCCCACAGGATCTCCAACCGGCGCAGATCGATGGCGGCGATGCGGCCGGTGCCCTGGAGCGTGACGAACACCACGGAGCTGTCCGGCAGGAAATCCATGTGGCTGGGCATGGACTTGATCGGGAAGCGCTTCAGCAGCTTGTAGCTGGCGGCTTCGTAGACATCGATCTGGTTGCGGGCGAGACCGGCGACGACGAAGAACTTGCCGTCCCCGCTGAACTGCAGGTGGTAGGGGTTGGAGATGGGCATGCGGCGCGTGACCGCGAAGGTCCGGGGGTCCAGCACCTGCAGCTCGTTGCCGGAGGAATCGCCGATCAGCAGTTCCTTGTGGTCCGGCGTCAGGGCCCAGTGATGGGGTTCGCGCAGCACCGGGATGCGGCGGGTCTCGCGGCGCGTGGCCATGTCGATCACGCTGAGCGAGGCGGCACCCGAGTTCATGATCAGCACCGCGCCCCCACCGGCCTGGGCACCGGCCTGGGCACTGACCGGGCGCGGGAGCAAGGCGGCCGCACCGAGCGCGAGTGCTCCACGGCGGGTCATGCCATCGAGCGCGGAACGATCTTTCGACACTATTTCAACCAGTTCTGGAGGGTTGTTCAGACCCTCCGATAGCACACCGGCGCATTGGAGGTCCACGATGGGATGAACGGTGGGTTGGGCTGCCCCCATGCGGCGATGGCATGGCGCTTGGTGCGCGGATTGACCAGGATCATGGCGACTCGCCGCCCGGGAGAAGTGCGCCATGTCCTTCGTGTTGCTGGCCGACGACCTGACCGGCGCGCTGGATACCGCTGCGCGTTTCGTGTCGCGCTTCGGCGCACAGAGGGTCACGTGGAAGGGCGCATGGAGCGAAGGTGCCCGAGACCTGGCCACGCGCGAGGGTACGGCGGCCGCTGCCGCAGCGGCGCATGAAGCCTGTGGGCTGGCGTTGCGTGGCGCCACGCTGGCGTTCAAGAAGCTGGACTCGCTGCTGCGCGGGCATCCCGCCGCTGAGTTGGCGGCCTGCTTTCGCGCCGGCGGGTTCGACCATCTTGTGATCGCGCCGGCCTTCCCGTTCCAGGGTAGGGTGACGCGCAATGGCCGCCAGGTGGCACAGGGCGTTGCGGTCGATGTCGATCTGGCCGGGCACCTCGCCGCCCTCGGCCTTCCGCCGGTTGCCGCGCGGGCCGGCGTGCTGGCACCGACGGGCGTGAGCCTGTGGGATGCGGAGAGTGACGCCGATCTGCGGACGATCGTGGCCGCCGCCGGTGCCCTGCCCGGCCGGGTGCTCTGGGCGGGCACCGGCGGGCTGGCTGGCGCGCTGGGCGGTGGCGCGGCGCCTCGGCCGGATTTGCCGGCGCCGCGCGTGGCGATGATCGGGTCCGACCACCCTGTGAGCCGGGCGCAACTGGCCGCGACATCGCGACATCATGTGTTGGAGAGGGCGATCCGCGACCTGCCGTTGCCGGCGGCGATCAGCCTGCGCCTGCCGCCGGGCGTGCGACGCGCCGAGGCCGCCGACCGGATCGGACGGTGCTTCACGGAGGTGGCCCGCCAACTGCCCCGCCCCGGGAGCTGCATCGTGGCTGGCGGCGAGACACTGCGGGCGCTGGCGGATGGCCTTGGCGCCACCGCGCTGACGGTGCTGGGCGAGCAGGCGCCAGGCCTCCCCATCTCGCGCATGGAAGGGGGGCATTGGGACGGGTTGCCAATCCTGTCCAAATCGGGTGCCTTCGGCGCTCCCGATTTCCTCGCCCACCTGCTCGGCTGAAGGAGCTTCCCCATGCCTGCGCCATCGCCGGTTCTGGCCGTCACCATGGGCGACCCGGCCGGCATCGGCCCGGAGATCATCGTCAAGGCGGCCCGCGCGCTTGCTCCCCGGCTGGCGTCGGGGGAGATGCGCCTGCTGGTGATCGGGCACGCTACCGCGCTGGACCAGGCCTGCGCGACGCTGGGGCATGCCGCCTTCCCGCGGGCCGATGAGACGGCCGAGTTCCCGCCGCTGGCGCTGCTGCCGGCGGGCGAAGAGCACGGCGCCATCGCAACCGGACACCTCAGCCCCGAGGCCGGGCGCTTCAGCTTCCTCGCGGTGGACCAGGCGGTTCGGCTGGCCATGGCCGGGCGGATTGCCGCCATCGTCACGGCGCCGCTGAACAAGGAGGCGCTGAACCTCGCCGGGCACAAATATGCGGGCCACACCGACATGCTGGCGGACCTGACGGGGCAGAAGACGTCGGTGATGATGCTGGCGCACGGCAACATGCGCGTCAGCCACGTCACTACCCATGTGGCGCTGGAGAAGGTGCCGGCGCTGGTGACGCCCGAACGGGTGCGTCGCACGATTGATCTTACGTACGACGCGTTGCGTCGCATGGGCATCGCCCGGCCGCATATCGCGGTGGCGGCGCTGAACCCGCATGCCGGCGAGGGCGGGCTGTTCGGCACCCAGGACACCGATGTGACCGCGCCGGTGGTGGCGCAGTGCAACGCCGAGGGGCTGCATGTCAGCGGCCCGGTGCCGGGGGACACGGTGTTCGTGAAGCTGCGCGGCGGCCAGTACGACGCGGTGGTGGCGATGTATCACGACCAGGGGCACATTCCGGTGAAGCTGCTGGGCTTCCAGATGAACCCCGCCACGGGCACGTTCGACTCGCTTTCCGGCGTGAACATCACGCTGGGGCTGCCGGTGATCCGCACTTCCGTGGACCACGGCACCGCCTTCGACATCGCCGGCAAGGGTATCGCCAACGCCGACAGCATGGTGGAGGCGATCGAAGTGGCGCTGCAGATGACGGCCGCGAAGGGAGCATTCGCATGAGCGCCGGCTGGAAGCGCGAGGAACTGGCCACACTGGGGCAGATCTCCGGCGCGCATATGGTCAGCCATATCCACATCCTGGTGCTGCCGCCGCTGTTCCCCCTGCTCAAGGAACAGTTCGGCGTCAGCTATGTGGAGCTCGGCTTCGCGCTGACGCTGTTCAACATCGTCTCCGCCCTGATGCAGACGCCGACGGGCTTCGCGGTGGACCGGTTCGGGCCGCGCCGGTTGCTGGTGGGCGGGCTGCTGCTGGGGGGAACAGCGTTCATCCTGGCCGGGCTCAACCCGGTCTATCCCGTGCTGCTGGCCGCGGCACTGATGGCCGGGTTGGCCAACTGCGTCTATCACCCCAGCGACTACGCCATCCTGTCCTCCGGCGTGATCGGCGAGGCTCGGGTGGGCCGGGCGTTCTCGATCCATACGTTTGCCGGCTATGTCGGCACGGCGGTGGCGCCGGCGGGCATGCTGCTCGCAGCCGGGGCCTGGGGGGTTTCGGGCGCGCTGATTGCGGCCGGGCTGCTTGGGCCGGTCTTTGCGCTGCCGCTGCTGTTCGGCGCGCCGGCCGGGGCGCCGCGTGCGGCGGTGCGCCGGGCGCCGATCCCGGCGCGGCAGCTGATCACGCCGCAGGTGCTGTCGCTGGTGGCGTTCTTCGCCGTGATCGGCATGTCCGGCGGCGGCATCTCCGGCTTCTCGGTGGTGGCGATGAACGCGCATCACGGCACGCCGCTCTGGGTGGCGAGCATTGCGCTGTCGTTCTACCTCGGCGCATCCGCGCTGGGCGTGCTGGCCGGGGGCATCATCGCCGACCGCACGCGGCGGCACAGCGAGGTGGCGGCCGGTGGCTTCGCGGTGACCGCCGTTGCCATCGCGGTGGTCGGGCTGGTGAACCTGCCGGTCTGGGCGTTGCTGCCGGTGATGGCGGTCGGTGGGTTCTGCACCGGCATGATCATGCCCTCGCGGGACATGCTGGTGCGGGCCAGCGCGCCGAAGGGGGCGGAGGGGCGGGTGTTCGCCATCGTCTCCACAGGGTTCAACATCGGCGGCATCATCGGGCCGCTGCTCTATGGCACGATCATGGATTTCGGCCATCCCGGCTGGATCTTCGCCGTGTCGGTCGGGTTCATGCTGGCCACCTGCGCGCTGGCCCTTTCCAACGACCGGCGCACCAGGCTCGCCGCCGCCGAATAGCAAAGGGGCGGGCCCCTGCGGACCCGCCCCCCCTGTTCCGTCCTTCGGCTGGGATCAGATCGCGTCCCAGGCATACACGTCGCGGGTGCGCTCCAGCGGCGTGAGGCTGGATTTCCACGCCGGCAGCAGCGTCTCGGCCAGGGCCTGGGCCGACCAGCCGGTGCCGCGGTGCATGGTGCGGATCGGGCGCGGCTGGCTGTAGAGGTAGATCTCGTTGCCGCGCGCACCCATGATCTGGCCGGTGACTTCCTTGGCCGCGTCACTGCCCAGGAAGGCGGCGAGCTGGGCCACCTGGTCCGGCCGGGTCTTGGCGGCGCGGGCCTGCATCTGCTCTTCGGTCTGGCCGGGCACCGTCTCGATCATGCGGCTGAAGGCGTGCGGTCCGATGCAGTTGCTGCGCACGTTGTAGCGCGCCGCGTCACCGGCGATGCCGCGCGACATGCCGGCGATGCCGAGCTTGGCCGCCGCGTAGTTCACCTGGCCCACCGAGCCGATCAGGCCGGAGGTGCTGGTCATGTGCACGAAGGCCCCGCTTTCCTGCTTGCGCATGAACGGGATGGCGGCGCGGGAGACGTAGAAGGCGCCGTACAGATGCACCTTCACCACCGCGTCGAATTCCTCCGGCGTCATGCGGTGGAAGATGGTGTCGCGCAGGATGCCGGCGTTGTTCACCACGATGTCGATCTTGCCGAAGCGGTCGATCGCGGTCTGGACCATGCTCTGGGCACTGTCCCAGTCGGCCACGCTGTCGTAGTTCGCCACCGCCTGGCCCTGGCCGTGCAGCGCCTCGATCTCGCTGACCACCTGCTGCGCGGGTGTCGAGTCGTTGCCGCTGCCATCGACGGCGGCGCCGATGTCGTTCACCACCACCTGGGCGCCGTTTTCCGCCATTACCAGCGCGATGGCGCGGCCGATGCCACGGCCGGCACCGGTCACGAGGGCAACCTTACCCTCAAGCATTTTCTTGGACATGCCCGTCCCCTCCTTGGAACTATTTGCAGTGGGGCGAGTGTGCGACGAGCGGGCCGCGCTGTCACCCTCAGCCCTGCATGGCGGCCGTGCCTTGCCAGAGCAGCGCGGCACGGCGACGATCCCGCCCCTGTAGAGAGGGATGGCCATGGAAATGAACCTGAAGGGCCGGCGCGTGATTGTCGCCGGCGGCAGCCGCGGCATCGGCCGTTCGATTGCGCTGGGCTTCGCCCAGGCGGGTGCGGCGGTTTCGATCTGCGCGCGCGGCGCGGACACGCTGGAGGCCACGCGCCAGGAACTGGCCGCGTTCGGCGGCACGGCGCACGCGGCCCCCTGCGACCTGTCCGACGCGGCGGCGATCGCGGCCTATATCCCGGCGGCGGCCAATGCCCTCGGCGGCATCGATATCCTGGTGAACAACGCCTCCGGTTTCGGCCGTGGCGATGACGAGGAAAGCTGGGAATCGAGCCTGTCGGTGGACCTGATGGCCGCCGTGCGCGCCAGCCGGGAGGCGATGCCCTGGCTGATGAAGGGCACGCAGCCCAGCATCATCCACATCTCCTCCGGCTCCGGCCTCAACCCCTCCGTGCGCACGCCCGCCTATGGCGCGGCCAAGGCGGCGGTGAACCACTACACCCGCACCCAGGCGGCAGCTTTGGCCAAGCATGGCATCCGGGTGAACTGCGTAGCCCCGGGCTCGATCGAGTTCCCCGGCGGCTCCTGGGAGCGGCGCAAGACCGAGGACCCCAAGCTCTACAACTCCATCCTCAATTCCATGCCCGCCGGGCGGCTGGGCAGGCCGGAGGAGGTGGCGAACGTGGTGATGTTCCTCGCCTCCGACATGGCGATCTGGGTCACGGCGCAGATCATCCAGGTGAATGGCGGACAGGGCTTCGGGCGGTGAGTGCGGATATCGGAAGCTGGCCGCGCTGGCAGGCGCCGGAGCAGATCGGCTGGTCGGCGGCGAAGCTGGCGGAGGCGCGGTTCTTCGCCGGCACCATCGCCTCCGCCGGCACGATGGTGGTGGCGGGCGGCAAGGTGGTGGAGGCCTGGGGCGAGATTGACCGGCACTACAACGTGCATTCCATCCGCAAGAGCTTCCTCAGCGCGCTCTACGGCATCCACGATGCCGAGGGGCGGGTGGACCTGGAAGCCACGCTCGGCAGCCAGGGCATCGATGACAAGGAGGGGCTGTCGGAGCGCGAGAAGCTGGCCACCGTGCACCAGCTGCTGGCGGCGCGCTCCGGCGTGTATCACCCGTCGGGCTACGAATCCCCGAACATGCTGGCCATCAAGCCGGCGCGGCACAGCCACGGGCCCGGCGTGAACTGGTGCTACAACAACTGGGATTTCAACGCGCTTGGCACGATCTACCGCCAGGTGACTGGCGCCGATATCTATGCCGACTTCAAGCTGCGTATCGCGGACCCGATCGGCATGCAGGACTACGAACCGGCGCGCGACGGCGGGTATCACCCGCTGGAGGCCTCCATCCACCCCGCCTACCCGTTCCGCATGACGGCGCGCGACCTCGCGCGGTTCGGCGAGTTGTTCCTGCGCCGCGGGCGCTGGGGCGGCGCGCAGATCGTGCCGGAAGCCTGGGTGGAAGACAGCGTGGCGCCCATCTCCGATGCCGGGCTGGCGGGCAGCTACGGCTACATGTGGTGGGTGGCGCGCGACGGCATCCATTTCCCCAATGCGCGCGTGCCGGAGGGCACCTACTCGGCCCGCGGCGCCGGCGGGCACTATATCGTGGTGCTGCCGAAGCTGGATGCCGTGGTGGTGCACCGGGTTGACACCGACATCCCGGGCAACGCCGTCAGCTCCGGCCGGTTCGGCATGCTGCTGCGGCGGATCCTGGCCGCCGCACCGGGCTAGCGTTCCGTTCCGTCCCAGGCCGGCTGGCGGGGCGGCACGATGTCCTTGAAGGCGTCGAAGCCCTTCCAGGCCGGCTCGGGCGATGGCACGCCCGGCGTGGGCGCATAGGCCGAGGGTGCCTCCAGGCTCAGCTGCGGGATGTAGCGCGGGCAGTTCGCGAAGATCGCCCGCACCGAAACGCGCACGATCAGCTGCGCGCCCACGGTGCGGGCCAGCAGGTCGTCGTCGCGGGAGACGCGGGCGGTGCCGTTCACCCGCAGCCGCCGCGGCTGGCCGTGCATGTCGATGAACAGCAGACCGACTTCGGGATTCACCGCCAGGTTGCCCAGGCTCTTGAACATGCCGTTGCCGTCGTAATCCGGAAACGCCAACTCCGACGGCCCGGTGGCCCGCACGAAGCCGGGCGGTCCGCCCTTGAAGGAGCAGTCGGGCCGCCCCTCGGCATCGGCGGTGGCCAGGAAGAAGTAGATCGCACCTTCGACGAACGCGCGGTCGCTGTCGGTGAAGGCCTGCCGCGACCGCTCCTCCAGCCGGTCCGCTAGGGCGCGGCTGGCGAAGGCGTCCTGCAGCGCGCGGTTCCCGGCGTGGTAGAAGTTGGACTCGGTCATGGGGGTCTCCTCACCGGGATCGGTCAGTCGGGGCGCGCCAGGATCAGTTGCCCGACATCGGTCCAGCGCGCACGAAACCCGATTTCGCAATAGGCCAGGTAGTATTCCCACAGGCGCTTGAACCTCGCGTCATAGGGCTGCTTGCCGGCCGGCGGCGGCAGCCGCGCCACCTGCGGCCAGGCGCGCTGGAAATCGCCATACCAGCGCACCAGCGTCTCGGCATAGTCGAGGCCGAACCAATGGTCCCCGCGCCATTCCAGGCCCGCCGCCGCCACCTCGCGCCGCAATTCGCCGGGGCTGGGCAGCATGCCGCCGGGAAACACGTGGCGCTGGATGAAGTCGGCGGTCCGGGCGTAGTCGTTGAACCACGTGTCGTCGATCGTGATGGTCTGGATGCCGGCCAGCCCACCGGGGGCCAGCCGGTCGTGCACGGTACGGAAATAGCTGGGCCAGTATTCCCGCCCCACCGCCTCGAACATCTCGATCGACGCAATGCGATCGAACTGGCCGGGCACGTCCCGATAATCCTGCAGGCGAAGCTCTACCCGGTCCGAAAGCCCGGCCTCGACAATGCGGGCGCGGGCAAATTCCAGCTGCGACGGCGAGAGCGTGAGGCCCACCACCTGCACGCCAAACTCGCGCGCCGCCAGGGTAGCGAACCCGCCCCAGCCGCAGCCGATCTCCAGCACCCGCATCCCGGGCCGCAGGCCAAGCCGCTCGCACAGCAGGCGCATCTTGCGGGCCTGCGCCACTTCCAGCGCCTCGGCCGGCTCGGCAAACACGGCGGAGGAATAGGTCATGCTGGCATCGAGCCACAGCCGATAGAACGCGTTGCCCAGGTCGTAATGGGCCACGATGTTGCGGGAGGCGCCACGGCGGGTGTTGGGGCGCAGCTTGTGGGCGATCCAGGCCAGTGCCCGCGTCCAGGTGCGGCCGCGCAGCAGCGGCGTGAGCTGGGCCTCGTTGGCCGCGGCCAACGCCATCACCGCGCGGATGTCCGGGCTTTCCCACAAGGCGTCGAGATAGGCTTCGGCCCAGCCGAGGCTGCCACCTGTGACGAGACGCGTAACCGCGCGGGGATCGCGTATGACGACCGTCGCCGCCGGCACGGCGCTCGCCCCCAGGCGGTGCGTGGCGCCATCCGGCATCACCACTGTCAGGGCCCCCACCCGGATCTGTCCCGCGATCTTCAGGAGCAACCGCAGTCGCGGATCGCGCGGCGGAGCGTTGCCGCCGTGGGACTGGTCGTCGGCCTGGGCGAAGCGTGTCGTGCTCACGTCTATCCTTCCGCGTCATTGGCGGGGCTATGGGGATGCTTCCCCGGTCCGGCGTCCTCCTCTCGGCGTGGCGGCCACGCACGCCGGCAGCCTAACGTGGCCGAACGCGCACGGCCAAGCCTTGCCTGCGCAAGCAGGGCAGCCACCGTCAGGGAACGCTAGGCACGGGGCCCGCCCTCGCTTATCGAAGATGCAGATGGGGAGAAAGGGCCGGACGTGCCACGCGGAATCGTCCGATGAACGCCACGCCTGCGTCTCCGTCCGGTGGCCAGCGTCAAGGGCGGCTGTCCGTGTTCGCCCTGGCGGATTACCGCAGGCTCTGGCTGATCGGTACCACGTCCTCCATCGTGCGTTGGGTGGATACGCTGGCGATGGCGGTCTTCGCCTACCAGGCGACGAACTCGGCCTTCGTGGTGGCGATGCTGACCATGCTGCGCATGCTGCCCATGGCGGTTCTGGGCCTGGTGTTCGGCGCCGTGGGAGAGCGTGTGGAGCGGCGCCTGCTGTTGCTTGGCGTCCTCATCGCGATGGCATTGACCTCTGCGGCACTGACGGTGCTGGCATGGTCCGGCACGCTTGCCGTGTGGCACCTGGCGGTCGCCAGCCTGCTGAACGGCATGGCCTGGGCGAGCGACAACACGGTGCGCCGCTTCCTCATCGGCGAAGTGGTGGGTGCCGCCCGGCTCTCGGGCGCCATGTCGCTCGATATCGGGGCCGGCAACGCAGCCCGCCTGCTGGGGCCCGTCATGGGCGGTGTGCTCCTCGCGACCTTGGGGATCGAAGGCGCGTTTGCGCTCGGGACCGCGCTCTATCTGCTGCCGGTTGTCGCCGCGTGGCGCCTGGCCTATCGCAACCCCTATTTGGCCGCTGGTGGTCCTTCGCTCCTGGCGCGGATTGCCGGCGGCTTCGGCGTGGTGCGCCGGGATCCCCGCCTTGTCGGCACCATGGTGGTCACCCTGATCTTCAACCTGTGGGGCTGGCCCGCCACGAGCATGGTGCCGGTGATCGGGGCCGACCAGCTGGGCCTGTCTGCCGCGATGATCGGCGTGCTGGCGGGGATGGACGGGCTGGGGGCGCTGGCCTCGGCGGCCGCCTTGGCGGTGATGCTCCGGCCTGGCGGTTTCCGCGTGACCTATGTCGGCGGAACCGCGCTCTACCTCGCCGCCACCGTGGCCTTCGCCCTGTCGCCGGAGCCGATCAGTGCGGCAGCGTCCCTGGTCGTCATCGGCGCGGCAAGCTCCTGCTTCGGGGTGATGCAATCCACGCTTGTCTATGTTCTGGCCCCGCCAGAGGCCCGCAGCCGGGTGTTCGGCGTGCTCGCGGTGTGCATCGGCACGGCGCCGATCGGGTTCCTGCATCTCGGCCTGCTGGCCGATTGGCTCGGCGCGCCCTATGCCACCGCGCTGATCGGCATCGAAGGCCTTGTCGCCATCCTGCTGACCCGCCGCTGGTGGCGCACGATCTGATCGGGACGATATGAACGAGACGAATTCAGACCGCCCCCTGCGCGGAATCCTGACCATCCTTGGCGCCGTGTTCTGCTTCACCCTGTCGGATGCCATGGCCAAGTGGCTCGGGCAGGCGATGCCAGTGACGCAGATCAACTGGATCCGCTATCTGGTGTTCGTGCCCTTCGCCTGGGTCCTGGTGGCCCGCACGGCAGGCGGCAGGGTGCGCGTGAAGCAGCCGCGCCTGCAGGTGCTGCGCGGCCTTCTGCTGGCTGTCTCTGCCTTGCTCTACGTCTTCGCCATCCAGACGATGCCGCTGGCGGAGGCCACGTCGGTGGGGTTCATCTCTCCGCTGCTGATCACGGCGCTGTCCGTGTGGATCCTGCACGAGGTGGTGAACACCGCGCGCTGGACCGCGATCGTCGTGGGGCTTCTCGGCGTGCTGGTGATCGTGCGGCCCGGCACGGAGGCATTCCAGCCCGCGGCGCTGCTGGTGGTGGGCTCCTCCTCCACCTGGGCCGTGGCGGTGGTGCTGACGCGGCGGATGTCGGGGCTGGATCCGACGGCCACCACCTTGCTGTGGTCCGCGGTGGTGGGCCTGGTGGCGATGACGCTGGCGATTCCCTTCGGCTGGGTGTGGGCCGCCTGGGACGCCTGGGCGATGGGGATCGCGCTCGGGCTGGTCGCGTCGGCCGGGCAATACCTGATGGTTCAGGCCTATCGCTTCGCCCCGGCCTCCCTGTTGGCGCCGTTCAGCTACACCTCGCTGCTGTGGAGCACGGTGTTCGGCTGGGTCCTGTTCGGCGTGTTGCCGGACCTGCCCACGCTGATCGGCGCCGTTGTGATCGTGGCGGCCGGGCTGGTGGCAGCCCGGCCGGAGAAGAAGGCGTAAAGCTCAGGCGAAGGCCGAGGCGTCGAACCCATCCGGCAGCACGCCACGCGGACGGATCATCTCGTAGGGGCCACGCGCCAGGAAACGCCCCTGCCCGGGCTCGGACTGCACCACGCCATCGCGCATGGCCACCCGGCCGCGCAGCAGCGTGGCCACCGGCCAACCGGTCACTTCCATCCCCTCGTACGGGGTGTAGTCCATGATCGACTGCATCAGCCCGTTGTTCAGCGTCACCCGCTTCGCTGGGTCCCACAGCACCAGATCCGCATCGAAGCCCGGCGCGATGCTGCCCTTGCGCGGATAAAGCCCGAACAGCCGGGCGGGGTTGGTGGCGGTGATGCGCACGAAGGTGTTGAGGTCGATCCGCCCCTTCACCACCCCCTCGCTGAACAGGATCGGCAGCCGCGCCGCCAGGCCGGGAACGCCGTTCGGGATGTCGCGGAAGGGCGCGTTGGTGCCGTTCACCGGCTTGCCCTTGGGGCCCGTGAAGGTCCAGCCGGAATGGTCGGAGCTCACGACATCGAGCGTGCCGCGCCGCACATCGGCCCATAGCGCCTCCTGGTCCGCCTTGGTGCGCGGCGCCGGGGAGCACATGAACTTCGCGCCCTCGAAGCCGGGCTTGTCCATGTCATCCGCGGTCAGCGTGAAATACTGCGGGCAGGTCTCGCCCCACACCTTCAGGCCGCGCGCCTGGGCCCGCGCGATCTCCTCGGCCACCTCGCTGCAGCTCACGTGGAACACCTGAATCGGCTGGTCCACCATCTCCGCCAGGGCAATGGCGCGGTGCGTCGCCTCGCGCTCGATCATCTTGGGGCGCGACCACGCGTGGTACATCGGCGCCGTGCGGCCCGAGGCGATGAGCGCCTCCGTGCGCCAGCGGATCGCCTCGTAGTTCTCGCAATGCACCGTCACGAAGGCCCCCTCGCGCCGCGCCGCCGCCAGCACGCGCAGATAGGCGCGGTCATCCAGGTGCAACGGATCGTAGGTGAGGAACACCTTCAGGCTGCGCACGCCCTGTGCCACCACCTGCGGGATTTCCTTCCAGATCACGTCGTCCGTCGCATCCGTGATGATCTGGTGGAAGGAGTAGTCCACCATGGATTGCCGCGCCCGCCGCTGATACTCGGCCAGCGGCTCCAGCAGCCCATGCCCCTTGAACTGGGTGGAGAAGGTGATCACCGAGGTGGTGCCGCCCACCAGGCAGGAGCGGCTGCCGGTGTCCCACGTCTCCTCGTCGGCGCCGCCGCCTTCCTGCAGCTGTTCGATATGGCAATGCGTGTCCACCCCGCCCGGCATCACCAGGAGACCGCCGGCATCGAGCGTCTCTGTGCCCTCAAGCCGCTCGCCGAGGGCGGCGATCCGCCCATCGCGAATCCCGATATCGGCGCGCATGGTGTCGCTTCCGGTCACCACCGTGCCGCCACGCACAACAAGGTCGTAATCCGCCATGTCGATGTCCTAACGTGTATCGCGACATGCAACCGATTTCCCTCCCGCGCCGCAACCTTCTTTGGGTCGCCCCATGCGCCTGACCTCCCGCACCATTCGCCCCGCCGGCCAATCGATCACGGTGCATTTCGACGGCCAGGCATTGCCGGGCCTTGCAGGCGAGACCGTTGCCGCCTGCCTCTCGGCCGCCGGGATCACCACCTTCCGCGCCACCGCATCCGGCGCGCCGCGTGGCCTGCATTGCGGCATGGGGGCCTGCTTCGACTGCGTGGTGACGATCGACGGCCGGCATGGCCAGCGCGCCTGCCAGGCGAAAGCCACCGATGGCATGCAGGTTTCGAGCAGCGCACCGGCCGGCCTCGCCGACCTCGTTCCCACGCCGGACGAAAGCCACCATCGCAGCTGCGACCTGCTGGTGGTCGGCGCCGGCCCGGCCGGGCTTTCGGCCGCCATCGCCGCGGCCGAATCGGGCGCGCAGGTGATCGTGCTGGACGAGCGAGACGCCCCGGGCGGCCAGTACCACAAGCAACTCGCGCCGAGCCATGTCAGCACCGATCCCGACGCCCAGCACCGCGAAGGCGCCGAGTTGCGTGCCCGCGCCGATGAAGCGGGCGTCGAGATTGTGTCGAATGCCATCGCCTGGGGGGCCTTTCCCCATGCCGAAGCGGCGGCCGAGATCGGTGCCGTCGTCGGCGGGCAAGCCACGGTATTCACCCCGCGCCGGCTGGTCCTGGCGCCCGGGGCACATGAACGCCCGGTCCCGCTGCCCGGCTGGACCCTGCCAGGTGTCCTGACCACCGGCGGGCTGCAAACCCTGGTCCGCGCCCAAAGGGTGGTGCCCGGTCAGCCCGTGCTGATCGCCGGCAACGGGCCGCTCAACCTCCAGCTGGCCTGCGAATTGCTGGCCGCCGGCGTGCGCGTATCCGCCGTGGTGGAAGCCGCCGCACGGCCGTCCCTCGGCATCTGGCGCACGGCGCTCGACATGTGGCGGCACGACCGCGACCTCACGCGCCAGGGGATCGGCTATCTCGCGATGCTGAAACGCCGCGGCGTTCCGGTGTTCTGGGCCAGCCACGTCACCCGGCTGGAAGGAACCGACCAGGTCGAGGCGGCCCATGTCGCCACGCCCACGGGTATGCTGCGTATCGGCGCTACGACGGTCGCGCTGAATGCCGGGTTCCAGCCCGAGACCGGCCTCGCGCGCGCACTCGACCTGCCACATGGCTTCGTGGATGAGGGCCTCGGCCACCTGATGACCGAGACCGACGCCGAGGGCCGGACGGCGAATGCCACCATCTTCGCCGTCGGCGATGGGGCCCGCATCGGCGGCTCCCGCATCGCCCTCGCCCGGGGCCGCCTCGCCGGCTTGGCCATTGCCCGCGACCTCGGGCTGCCGACGCCCGATCCCTACCCCGATTGGGTGGAGCTCGGCCGTGCCCAGGCGTTCCAGGCGGAGCTCTGGAAGCTCTACCGCCCCGTGACACCCCCGCCGACCGAAGGCCTCACCGACGAGACCATCATCTGCCGCTGCGAGGAGGTGACGGCCGGGCGGCTGCGGCAGGAGATCGGCAACGGCTTCGTCTCCGTGGCGTCGCTCAAGAAGGCCACGCGGGCCGGCATGGGGCGCTGCCAGGGGCGCTTCTGCGCGGCCACCATCGCCCGTCTCTGCCCCGGCACCCCGGATGCCGGCAGTTTCGCCGCCCCGCGCCTGCCGGCCAGGCCCGTGCCCGCGGCCGCGCTGATGTTCGAGGAAGGCGAGTTCGACGCCCCCTTGCTGGAACTGCCCACCCCCAACCAGCGCCTGACGCCGGTTCCGCCCACCGAATCCGCCCACCGCCAGACCGATATCCTGGTGATCGGCGGCGGCTCGATCGGCATGGCCGCCGCCTACTACCTGGCCAAGGGTGGCGCCGAGGTGATGGTGGCCGAGCGTGACGAAGCCGGCATGGCCGCCGCCACCGCCAATGCCGGCAGCCTGCACGCCCAGCTCCTGTCCTATGATTTCGGCTATGACGGCATGCCGGAGGATGGCGGCCCCGCCGCCCACACCCTTCCACTACAGCACCAGTCCATCGCCCTGTGGCAGGAGATCGCGCGCGATGCCGGGGAGTCCCTCGGCATTGTCATCGAGGGCGGGCTGATGGTGGCCGCCACGCCGGACGACATGGAATGGCTGCGCGGCAAGGTCGCGATGGAGCGCCGGATCGGGATCGAGAGCCACCTGATCGGGCCCAATGAGCTGCGCAATCTTGCCCCCCACCTCGCGCCGGATCTGCTCGGGGCCGATTGGTGCCCCGCAGAGGGCCGGATCGACGCGCTGCGCGGCACGATGGCCCTCGCCAACCTCGCTCGCGGGCACGGTGCCACCCTGCTCCGCGGCGCGGAGGTGCAGGCCATCACCCGCGATGGCATCAAATGGCGCGTTGAAACCAGCAAGGGCCCGATCACCGCTTCCCGTGTGCTGAACTGCAGCGGCGCCTGGGGCGGGCGCATCGGCGCGATGGTTGGGCTCGACCTGCCGATCACCGGCACGGTGCAGCAGGTGATCGTCACTGAGCCCGCGCCGCGGCTGGTGGACAATCTCGTCGCCCTCTCGCGCCGCCATCTCTCGCTCAAGCAGCAGGAGAGCGGCGGGTTGCTGATCGGCGGCGGCTGGTTCGGCAGCTTCGATCCCAGGGACGGCCGCAGCCGCAACGTGCGGCGCAACATCGAGGGCAATCTCTGGGTGGCCGCGCGCGTGCTGCCGGCCCTGCGCGGCTTGTCGATCATCCGCAGCTGGACCGGGATCGCCCCCATGCTGGATCGGGCGCCGATCCTGGGTGAGGCGCCTGGCCTGCCCGGCTTCCACAATGCGCTGTGCGGCGTGGCCTACACGCTGGGCCCGATCTGCGGAAAGCTGGCCGCGGAGGAACTGCTGCACGGCACGAAGCCCGACCCGCGCTTCACGCTCGACCGCTTCGGCTGATGCGGCACGCCTTCACGGTGGCGGCGCTGCTGGCCGTTGGTCTGGCCGCCGCGTTGAACCTGCGCGGCACGATGCCGCCGCTGCAGGATTTCAATGAATGGATTTACCAGGGCTGGCTGGTCGGCCAGATCCTGCGCGGCGAGGACGTGCCATTTGCGCTCAAGCCCTGGCCGGTTCCCAACGCCGCGGCGCAAGCGATCCTTGGCCTGTTCAACCTCGCCTTGTCACCGCGCGCGGCGGGCATGGCCTACCTCACCCTGTACCTCGCAGGCATGACCTGGCTGGCTGCCGCGATCGCCCGGGCGCAGGGCCGCTTCGATCCCGCGACCTTCCTGCTGGCCATCCTGATCGGCGGTCTCAACTCGCCCTATTGGGATGGCTACGCGAATTCCCAACTCGGCCTCGCGCTCTACCTCGCCCATGTCCTGCGCCGGCAGCGCAGGGGAACGACACCGTCGTGGGATGTGTCGATGGGTCTGGCGCTCTTCTTCTGCCATGCCGTGATGCTCGCCGTTTTCGCCCTTCATGTGCTGGTGGACGGAATTCGCCAGCGCCAGCTTGTGCGGGCGGTCCTCTGTCTCAGCCCGCCCTTCGCACTGCTCGTGTGGTACGTCCTGCGGGATACCAGTTACGGCGAGCACATACCGCCGTTCGGTACCAGCCTGGCCGAGTTTCTGGCCTACAAGGCCTACACGGCCGCGAAGTTGGGCCCGTACCAGAACTTCATCATCGGCGGCGTGAGCGACGCAGATCGAGCTCCGCCGCTGTATTGGGGTGGCGTTGCCACCAACCTTCTGTTTGCCGGCGCGGTTCTCCTGCCGCTGGCCCTCGCTCTGCTGGACCGGTTGCGCAAGGGTGATCGCTCACCGGCCCTGCTGACAGCGCTGGCGTGCCTGGGCGGCTACGCGGTGCTGCCCAGCGCCCTGTTCGGCGTGGTGAATGTAGGCGAGCGCCTGCTGCTGCCGGCCGTGCTGGTGATGCTGGCCCTGTGCCCCGATCCCTGGAAGCTGCGCCGCCTTGGGGCGGGGATTGCCGCGCTGGCCCTGCTGACGCTGCTGCACCTGCACCTCAGCCTGCCAACCGATCCGCCGGGCGGGACGATCGACCACCTCGCCGCCCACGATCCCGCCCAGCGCTACCGCGTGCTGTTCTGGCACCGCCCGTTCTATTTCCAATCCCAGTTCGACGCCGCCCGGCAAGGGGAGCCGGTCCCTCTTGGCTTCACCACGTCGATCCTCCGTCCGGTCATGGCCCCTCCAGTTGCACGCTGAGCCGAATGGGTGAAAGCTTCGCACTACCCGTTTTCGGATCGCCCAGGAGCCAAGCAATGAACGATGCCATCCCCCGCACCTACGCGCCGCCGCTGCATGTCAGTGCCAACTGGGCGTTCACCAAGCCGGCGGCCAACGGCAAGCGCGGCGTCGTCGTCTCCCAGGCCCGTGCCGCGGCCGAAGCCGGCGTGGCCGTGCTGGAAGCCGGCGGCAACGCGATCGACGCCGCCGTGGCAACCGCCTTCGCGCTGACCAGCCAGGAGCCGTGGAATTCCGGCATTGGCGGCATCGGGTTCTGCGTGGTGCACCGCGCCGGCGAGAAATCGGCCCAGGTGGTGGATTTCGGGCCGGTCGCGCCGCGCAATCTCAGCCCCGCCAACTTCAAGCTCACCGGCCGCATGTCCAACGAAGGGTTCAAGTGGCCGGAAGTGGAGGGCGACACCAACATCCACGGCCCGCTCTCGGTGGCCGTGCCGTCCTCGGTGGCCGGCTACCACAAGCTGCACTCCACCTGGGGCCGCCTGCCGATCGCCGACGTGCTGGCACCCGCCGTGGCGCTGGCCAAGCGTGGCCTGCCGCAGGATTGGGTCAGCACGCTGAAGGTGGCCAGCGTGGCCGCCTGCATGCGCCTCTACCCGGAGACCGCCCGCGTGTATCTGCGCGACGGCCTGCCCCCCACCCCGCCGTCCGAGGGCGAGCCCGGCTTCTACGTGCAGGGCAACCTGCCCAAGACGCTGGAGCGGCTGCAGCATGCCGGCCTGCGCGACTACTATGAGGGCGACATCGCCAGCGCTTTCGTGCGCGACCAGAAGGCAGTCGGCGGCATCATCGACGCCGAGGACCTGAAGGCCTGCCAGGCCCGCATCGTGCCGGCCATGGAAGTGCCGTGGCGCGGCACCGGCCGCGTGCTTCAGCTCGCCACCGGCCTCACCGCGGCGCCGACGCTGAAGGACGTGCTCGCCGGCATGAAGGACGCGCCCTATGGCGAGCGCCCCGATGCCGCCTGGTATCGCAAGCTCTCCGCCGAGCTGCGCAGCGCCTATCACACCCGCCTGACCAGCCTGGGCGCCGAGGAAGCGCCGGAGCCGAAGGGGGCCGAGACCTGCACGACGCACCTGACGGTGTGCGACAGCGA
Source organism: Acetobacteraceae bacterium (assembly GCA_044358135.1). Lineage (GTDB taxonomy): Bacteria > Pseudomonadota > Alphaproteobacteria > Acetobacterales > Acetobacteraceae > CAMDGX01. The sequence goes on from JBIKOJ010000052.1 coordinate 18,632, forward strand.
AGGCACCATGGTCTCGATGACCACCACGCTGATGTCCTCCTTCGGTAGCCGGGTCGTGCTGCCGGAAACCGGCATCCTGCTCAACAATGGCGTGATGTGGTTCGACCCGCGGCCGGGCCAGCCGAACTCGATCGCGCCGGGCAAGCGGCCGCTGACCAACATGTGCCCGCTGATCCTGAAGGAGAACGACAAGCCGATCCTGGCCGTCGGTGCCTCCGGCGGGCGGCGCATCATGGCCTCGGTGTTCCAGCTGATGACCTATGTTGCCGATTTCGGCATGGACCCCGCGGAGGCCGCGCATCACCCGCGCATCGACGTCTCCAGCCCCGACATGGTCACTGCCGACCGGCGCCTGGGCGAGGAGACCATCGCCGGGCTCAGCAGCGATGCGCCGACGGAAGTGGTGACCGCCGGCGTCTATCCGATCAACTTCGCCTGCCCGAACCTGATCCTGCAGCGGCCGGATGGCAGCCGCACGGGCATCAGCGACTGGGCCTCGCCCTGGTCGCTGGCCGTCGCGCAGTAGTAGCTGGCGGGCGGCGGAGCTACTCCGCCGCCCGCTTCGACCCGATCGCCGCGAGGGCCGTGGCGATCCGGGCGGCGCGCGCGGGATCGGCGGGCCGGAACGGGGCACGCACGTTGCGCCAGGCCGCATCGCCGGTCTGCGCCGCCAGCACCGCCTTGATGGTGGGAATGAACGGCGCCTCCAGGCAGCCGACGGCCGCTTCCATGTCTGCCGTGCCGGCATGGCCCTGCATCATGGCCCGTACCAGTTGCGGCACCAGGTTCACCATGCCGCAGATCGTGCCAACACCGCCCTCGTCGCGGGCCCGTGCGATCAGCGTCTCGGCGCCGACCAGCGTGCCGATCTCCGGCGCCTCGCGGCGGAAGGCGCGGAAGCTCTCGAAGTCGCCGGTGCTGTCCTTCACCCCCGCCAGGATGGCCCCGTAGCGCCGCCGCAGCCGGCCGAGGGCGGCCGCCGGCACCGGCACGCCGGAGACCTGCGGGATGTGATAGGCGCACACCCGAAGCCGATCGGACCCGACGCCGTCGATGATCTCGGCGAAGGCATCCTCGATGCCCTGCTCGGTCACGTCGCGGTAGTAGAAGGGCGGCAGGACCATCGCGTGCACCATGCCCAACCCCATGGCCGCGCGGGTCAGGGCGATGGTGTCCGGCACGGCGGCGCAGCCGGTGCCCAGCGCGATGCGTTCGGCCGGCACGCCTGCGTTCAGCAACGCCTCGGCGGCTGCGAGCTTTTCCCCGGCGGCGAAGGCGGTTCCCTCGCCCGTGGTCCCGAACGGCACCAGGCCGTCGCAGCCATTGGCCATCAGCCACTTGCCATGCTTCACCAACCCGGCGTGATCCACCTTGCCCTCGGCATCGAGCGGCGTGGCCATCGCGGCCCAGAGGCCGGTGATCATCTCTGCCATGGTTCGGTGCTCCCGCATTGCGCTGCCCAAAATCGCATTGTTGCGCCCGCACGGAAAGGGTGTTCGCGCGCCGCCGGCCGGGGTACTCTGCCCGCAACAATACCGGGGGAACGATGCTGCTCGGCCTGGACCCGCACCTCTCGCCCGATCTTCTGCACGCGCTGGCGGCCATGGGCCATGGCGATCGTATCGTGCTGGTCGACGCCAACTACCCCGCCACCCGCGGGCGCCGCTGCATCGGGATGCCCGGCATCGATGTTGTGACTGCCCTGAAGGCAGTGCTCTCTGTGCTGCCTTGCGACACCTTCGTGCCTGATCCCGCAGCCATCATGCAGGTAGTGGGAGACCCGCTCGCTGTTCCGCCCGTGGTCGCGGAGATGAACGCCGTGCTCGCCGCACGCGGCTGGCCGGGGGCAGTCGGCATCGAGCGCCACGCCTTCTACGCCGCCGCCGAGGGCGCCTACGCCATCGTCCAGACCGGCGAGCGCCGGTTCTACGGCAACATCCTGCTCACCAAGGGCGTCATCCCGCCGGAGTAACCGCATGCCCGATTACACGCCCCATGGCCCGCTCGGCATGGGAACCGCCCCCATGGGCAACCTGATCACCGAAGTGCCGGATAGCGACGCGATTGCCTCAGCCGAGGCGGCTTGGGCCAGCGGCGTTCGGCATTTCGATACCGCGCCGCATTACGGTGCCGGCCTCGCGGAACACCGGCTCGGCCGCGTGCTGCGTGGGAAGCGGCGCGATGAGTACACGCTCTCCACCAAGATCGGCCGCGTTCTGCATGCCGATGACAGCGTGCCTGTGCTGAACGAGAATTTCCTGAACGCCCTGCCCTTCCGCCGCAGCATCGACTACTCCGCGGCCGGCACGGTCCGCTCGCTGGAGGACAGCCAGCAGCGCATGGGGCTCACGCGGTTCGACATCGTCTATGTCCATGACTGTTCCGAGGACTGGCACGGCGCGGCCTGGCGCGACCGGTTCGCCGAGGCGATGGCGGGGGCTGCCAAGGAGCTTTCGGCCCAGCGGGACCGAGGCGAGATCAAGGCGTGGGGCATGGGGTTGAACATGGTGGAGCCCGCGCTCGCCTGCCTGGAAGCGGCGGATCCCGACATTTTCCTGATCGCGGGCCGATATACGCTGATCGACCATACCGCGCTGGCAAAGCTCTTCCCCGCCTGCGCCGCCAAGGGGGCGAAGGTGGTGATCGGCGGGCCCTACAATTCCGGCCTGCTCGCCGGTGGGACCACGTTCAACTACGAGCCCGCCCAGGCCGACACCGTTGCGAAGGCGCTGGCCGTGCGCGCCGTTTGCGACCGCCACGGCGTGGACATCCGCGCGGCGGCCTTGCAGTTCTGTGCGGCACATCCGGTGGTCGCCGCCGTCATTCCTGGCCCGCGCAGCGCGACTGAAGCGGCACAGAATGCCACGCTGATGCAGGCCGCCATCCCCGGCCAGTTGTGGCGCGATCTGCGCCGCGCCGGCCTGTTGCCCGAGGAAGCCCCGACCCCGGAGGCGTGAGATGATGCAGGTCGACGCGCATCATCACGTCTGGCAGGTCGCGCGCGGCGACTACGGCTGGATGTCGCCCGACCTGCCGATCGCACGGGATTACGGGCTGGCGGATCTGCGCCCGCTGCTCGGCGGCATCACTGCCACCATCCTGGTGCAGGCGGCCGCCACCGAGGCCGAGACCGATTTCATGCTTGCCGTCGCCAGTGGCTCCGACGGGCTCGTGCAGGGTGTGGTCGGCTGGGTGGACCTCGCTGCGCCCGACGCGCCGGATCGCATTGCCGCCCGCGCGGGGACCCCGCTCCTGCGCGGTCTGCGCCCGATGCTGCAGGACATCGAGGATACAAACTGGATCCTGCGCCCGGAGGTGCAGCCGGCCTTGGCGGCCATGGTCGGCCACGAGCTGCGTTTCGACGCGCTCATCAAGCCTCGCCACCTGCCGGTCATCGGCGAGCTCGCCCAGCGCCACCCGACCCTGGCTGTGGTGATTGACCACGCCGCCAAGCCCGACATCGCCGGGCAGGCGTTCCAGCCCTGGGCCAGCCAGATGGCCCGGCTGGCACGCGAGACGCCGTGGTGCTGCAAAGTCTCCGGGCTGGTTACGGAGGCTTCAGCCGCGTGGCAGACCGACGATCTGCGCCGCTACATCGACCACCTGCTGGCCGAGTTCGGGCCGGCCCGGTTGATGTGGGGCAGCGACTGGCCCGTGGTGGACCTTGCCGGCGGGTATGCACGCTGGCGGCAGGCGGCGCTGGCATTGCTGCCAGCTTCCAGCCACCCGGCCATCCTGGGCGGCACCGCTGCCCGCTTCTATGGCCTGGTCGGCTAGGTTTTTTCGCCGGGCTCGAACGCCATCGCCACGCCGTTCATGCAGAAGCGCAGACCCGTCGGCGCGGGGCCATCTTCGAACACGTGGCCCAGATGCCCCTTGCAAGCGGCGCAATGCACCTCGACCCGCGTCATGAACCAGGAGCGGTCCACCTTGGTCTCTACGCCGCCCTCGATCGGGGCCCAGAAGCTCGGCCAGCCCGTCCCGCTCTCGAACTTCGTTTCCGACGAGAAAACGGCGGTGCCGCAGCCGGCGCAGCGGAACACGCCCTGGCGCTTCTCGTGGTTCAACGGGCTGGTGCCCGCGCGTTCGGTGCCGTGCTTGCGCAGCACCTTGTATTGATCCGGCGTCAGCAGCGCCTGCCATTCCGCCTCGCTGCGCTCCGTCGCATCCGTCTGGGTCTGGTTGTCCATCGTCGCCTCCACGCTGATCCCTGCACGATGTGGTGACACGCGGGCCGGGGTCAACGTGACACACCGATCCGCACGCAATACCTTGCACCGCTGCGGGGCGCACCCGCCCCGCCCTTTCGGATGAACCATTGCCTGTGACGCCCCAGCCCTCCGCGCTCACCCTGCTGCGCCGGAGCGAGTTCCGCGCCTTCATGCTGGCCCTGGTTCTCGCCGCCACCGCGGAGAGCGCGCTGGCGGTGCTGCTGGGCGTGACGGTGTATCAGATCACCCGCGATCCGCTGGCGCTCGGCTGGCTGGGGCTGATCGAGGCCGCGCCGGCCATCGCCCTGGTGCTGATCGGTGGCCATGTGGCGGACCGCCTGCCGCGCCGGCGGGTGGTGGTGGCGAGCCGCCTGGCCATGGCGGCGCTGACGGCCGGGGTCGCGCTGGCTGCTGCCCTGGCTGAAGGTGATTTCCTGCCGATCCTCTACACGCTGGCATTTGGCATCGGCATCGTCCGTGCCTTCAAGGATCCGGCCTATTCAGGCCTGGAAGCCCAGGTGGTGCCGGCCGGGCTTGCCGTCCAGGCCGCCTCGCTGCTGGGGTCCACCGGCCGGGCGTTTCGCCTTGCGGCGCCGGTGGCGGGCGGTTTTTTGTACGACGCCGCCGGACCCGCCGCCACCTACGCGACCATCGCCGCCTTGCTTGCGGCCTCCGCCTTGGTGCTGCTGGTGTTCCTGCCGCATCGGCCGGTCCTGGTCAGCCATGCGGATACCGGCGGCATCGTGGCCAATATCGGCAACGGGCTGCGCTACGTGTTCCGCGACCAGATCCTGGTCGGCTCGATGGCGCTGGATCTGTTCGCGGTGTTCTTCGGCGGCATGATGGGCCTGCTGCCGATGTTCGGGGACATGCTGGGCGTGGGTGCCAAGGGTGTGGGGATCATGCGCGCCGCCCTCTCGGCGGGCGGGCTGACCGCCATGGCGGTGGCGATCCGGCATCCGCCGCGCGAGCGCGCGGGGCTCGCCCTGCTGATCGCGGTGGCCGGCTTCGGGGTGGCGGTGATCGGCTTTGGCCTTTCCACCAGCTTCCACCTGTCGGTGGCCCTGCTGTTCATCATGGGCGCATGCGACGGGGTGAGCGTGGTGGTGCGCCACGCCATTGTGCGGCTGGCCGCGCCGGAGGGGATGCGCGGGCGGATCGCGGCGGTGCGGATGGTGTTCCTGAATTCCGCCAACGAACTGGGGGATTTCGAAAGCGGCGTTGCCGCCCATCTGGTGGGGCCCGCCCTGGCGGTGGCCGGTGGTGGCGCCATCACGCTGGCGGTGGTGGTGGTGACCGCCCTGGTTGCCCCGAAGCTGCGCCGCCTTAACCTGCTGGAGCTGAAACCCGGGGGGTAATCCCCTGGAAGGATCAACGAGTCCTGGCAGGCAAGGCTGGGCTCCGCCCAGACCCGCCAGGGGCCGAGCCCCTGGACCTCATCTTTTTTAGAAATAATTGGATCTCGGTCGGTCGATCGCGGCGGGTGGATGAGTCTTTCCAGGGCTTTGTCTTATCGGCTATTTTTTTTGGTTCTTTTTTCAGAAAAACTGCTGCCTTGCTTTTGTGAGCCCACGTTCAGCCACGACTGATCGCCGCGAGACGCGGGATGTTGGCGACGGATTCAGGGTGAATTTGGGCGCTTGGCGATCATGGCGGCGCGCGGGCGGCCTGGGTGGGGCGGAGTACGGGCGCGCGGTGGCCGGACAGGGCCATGCCTTCGGCGCGGTCGCAGCGCATGAGCCAGCCGAGCCGGGCGCGCAGGCGAAACATCCGGCGCAGGACATACGGATCCCAGTCCTGGTCCTCGGCGGTGTCGGTGGTGATGGAGAGAAGCCAGTCCTTCTGCAGGCGGCGCACGGCGCGGCGCGGGGCTGTCGCGGCCGAGAAGGCGGCGAGCAGGGCCAGCAGAAGGAGCTTGAGGGCGGCCGGAATCTGGGCGTGCAGGATCGCCCGCGCCCAGGGGCGCGGTGCGTCGGCTTCGCTCGGTGCGGCGGCCTGATGTTGCATCACCAGGAATTGCAGCACATGTCAGACCGGTGATCTAGAAAATTTTCTTCATTAATGTGAAATTTTGTGTTTGACAGGAAAATCGAGGTCCGCTGTTTTGCATGGGGCATGGGAAGGAAGGAAGGTTCAACACGGAGGACACGGAGGATGCCTCGTCTCCGTGACCTCCGTGGTTCTCTGTGTCCTCCGTGTTGAAGCCTTTCTGCAGGTCCACCGCCTCGCCACGGACGGAATGCCGGATCGCCCATCCAACAGAGCAAAAAGGATTTTCTCTATTGATGCGGAAAGATCGGGCCTCTCCGCCTCAAACAAATGACGTTTTTTTGCTTCTTTTTGTTCACAAAAAGAAGAGTCCTTGCTTCACACTAACTTTCATTTTTTCTGATCGATCGAATCAAAGCAAGGCCAGGGCGCTGCCAGCCTCAAAGCCCGCGGAACTCGGTGAATCCGGTGGCCGGCACCCGCTCCGTCCGGAGGCGATTGGCCGGCCAATCGGGATCCTCGTGACCGAGTGCGACGCCGCACACCACCACGTCGTTCTCGGGCAGCCCCAGGAGGCGACGGATCGTGCCGGCGAACTGGGCGAATACTGCCATGTGGCAGGTATCCAGCCCGCGCGCCCGCGCCGCCACGGCGATGTTCTGCAGGAACATGCCGTAGTCGATCCAGGAGCCGATCTGCAGACGCCGGTCGATCAGGCAGACAAGGCCCACCGGGGCATCGAAGAAGCGCAGGTTGTGCGCCACCTGGCCGCGCATCTTGGCGGATTCGCCCTTGCCGATGCCGAGGTGGCCGTAGAGGTCCCAGCCCACCTTGCGCCGGCGCGACAGGTAGGGCTCGAAGAAGGGATCGGGATAGTACTGGTAGTCGCGCGCCTCCTTGCCGCCGGCCAGGAACTCCGCGGCCAGGGCGTCGCGGAACGCGTTCAGCTCCGCGCCGGCAAGGGCGATGACCCGCCAGGGCTGCATGTTGGTGCCGCTGGGCGCCCGCGCCGCCACGTTGAGCAGGTGCTCCACCGAGGCACGGTCCACTGGTGTTGGCAGGAAACCCCGCACGGCGCGGCGCGACAGGATCGCGGCCTCCGTTTCGTTCTCGGATGCCACGTCGTTGGCCATCATCATGGGCGTGTCGTTCATGCCAGCACCTGCTCCACCGCCGCGATTTCCGCGGCGCTCATGCGCAGCCCGAGCTTGCTGCGTCGCCACACCACGTCCTCGGCCGTTCGCGCGAATTCCTGGTCGTGCAACCAGCGGATTTCCGCCGCGGTGAGGTCCGCGCCGAGGACGGGCCCAAGATCCGCCATCGAGCGGGCACCGTCGAGCAGCTTTGCCGCCTTTGTGCCATAGGCCCGTACCAGGCGGCGTGCCATGGCATCGGGCAGGAAGGGCGACTGGGCCCTGGTGGCGCTCAGCAGGGCCTCGAAGCCCTCCTTGGGGAACCCGCCACCCGGCAATGCGTGGCTGGCGGTCCATCCCGGCGCCAGGCCATGGGAAGCCGGCAAATGCGGCGCCAGCTTCGCCAATGCCGCCTCGGCCAGGCGGCGATAGGTGGTGATCTTGCCGCCAAAGACGCTCAGCAGCGCGGCCTGCCCTTGCGGGGCTTCGACGGCCAGCACGTAGTCGCGCGTTGCCGCCTGGGCTGAGCTCGCGCCGTCGTCGTAGAGCGGCCTTACGCCGGAATAGGTCCAGACCACGTCGGCCGGGGTGACCGGTTCGCGGAAATAGGTGCTGGCGCCGGCGCAGAGATAGGCGATTTCATCCTCTGAGATGCGCACCGCCCCGGCGTCACCGTGCCAGTCGCGATCCGTGGTGCCGATCAGGGTGAAGTCGCGCTCATACGGGATGGCGAAGAAGATCCGGCCATCGCCGTTTTGGAAGATGTAGCAGCGATCGTGGGCATATTTGCGCCGCACCACGATGTGGCTGCCCTGGACCAGCCGCACCGCTGCC
>JBIKOJ010000043.1:0-28978 GCA_044358135.1 Acetobacteraceae bacterium
AGCGTTCTCGCGCACCACGCCGCGCAGGACATCCGCGACCCAAGGCCCCGCCGCGTTCACCAGGGCTCGTGCCCGGACCTGGCGTTGCCCTTGCGGCCCCGCAACCGTGACCACCCAGCCATCGCCCGACCGTTCCGCCGCCACGCAGCGTGTGCGGGTTTCCACCACCGCGCCGCGGTCTGCGGCATCGCGTGCCGTGAGGACCACGAGACGGGAGTCTTCCACCCAGCAATCGGAATACTCGAAGCCTTTCGCGAAGCCTGGCCGCAGCGCGGCGCCTGCCTCATCGCGCGACAGGTCAAGCACCCGCGTTGCGGGAAGGGCCTTTCGGCCGCCGAGATGGTCGTAGAGGAACAGGCCCAGCCGGAGCATCCACGCGGGGCGCAGGCCGCTGTGATGCGGCAGCACGAAGCGCAATGGCCAGATGATGTGCGGTGCCAGGCCCCACAGCACCTCCCGCTCCATCAGCGCTTCGCGGACCAGGCGGAACTCGTAGTGTTCGAGGTAGCGCAGCCCGCCGTGGATCAGCTTGGTGGAGGCCGAGGAGGTGGCGGCCCCGAGATCGCCCTGCTCGCACAGATAGACTGACCAGCCCCGCCCGGCGGCGTCGCGCGCGATGCCGGCACCGTTGATGCCGCCACCGATGATGGCGAGGTCGTAGGGGGCCTCAGCCGCCATGGGTATGGGCCCGTTCCAGCGCCGCCTTCGCGCGGGCGAAGTGCCGCGACACCTCGCTGTAGCGTTGCCGGTACAGCAACAGCGCCATCAGCAATGCCGAGATGATGGCCAGCATGATCGGCCCGGCCAGCCAGGTGAGGGCGGCCAGGGCGAAATAGTAGCTGCGGATGCCGCTGTTGAACGTGGTCAGCGCGCTGCTCAGCACGCCGGCCATGGCATCCGCCAAGGCATCGCCTTCGGCAACCGGCGGGGCCGGGACAGCTCCGATCAGGGCGACGATGTAGTTCATCTGGCGCAGCGCCCAGGTGAGCAGGAACACGCCATGGGCCAGCACCACGGTGGGCAGCAGCACCTTCAGTTCGATCAGCATCCGGGGGTGCGCGCCACCGCCAAACAGGGACAGTGCCGGTTCCAGCCGATCCAGGCTCGTCAGCATCCCCACCAGCGCGCCCACTGCCAGAAGGCTGGTCGAGGCGAAGAAGGAGGCGCTGTGCATGACATGGCCGATCAGCGCCGAATCCACGATCCGGTTGTCACGCGCGGCCATGGATCGCATCCATCGCGCCCGGACCTGGCCGAGCCCGGCATTGATCGCGTTCGGCCCCAGCAGCCGCACGAGGGGGCCATAGCCCAGCCAAAGGACGCAGAACAACACGAGGGCGGCGAGGTCAGGGGCCGGGAGGATGTGCAGGAACGCCATGGCCTTCCTATAGCGGCTCCGTTCCGGGCTGTAACGCGGTGGGGTTCCGACGGTCATTCCAGCATCGAACACCCTGGAGCACACGATGCCTGCGACCGACCGGATGCTGAAATGGTTTGCCTGGCTTCCCGCCCTGTACGCGGCCCAGATCATGCTTTGGTACGAGCAGTTCAAGCTGACCGGCGCCGAAGGGTCGGTGATGCTGTTCAACACGCTGGCGGACTGGCTGTGGATCAGCGGTTACGAGCAGCCGTTTCGCCTGACGGTCGCCATTGCGGAGCTGATCGCCTCGGTGCTTCTGATCAACACCGGCTCGCGCATGTATGGCGCGCTGCTGACGCTGGGCATCATGTCTGGCGCCATCTTCTTCCATGTGGTGAGCCCGCTGGGCATCGACCCATACAATGATGGCGGGCAGCTGTTCATGGAGGCGTGCTGGACCTGGCTGAGCGCTGCGGTGATCCTGCTGATCTATCGACGGGAGCTTATGGCCCTGGTTGCCGGGCTGACCTCCCGGCCGATGCGCCTCGCCATCTAGGCCGTCGGCGGCCATAAGGGGCGGATGATTGCCTCAACCCCAAACCCGCGCGAGGTCGCCGTTATTGGCGGCGGCCCCGCTGGCCTAATGGCCGCCGAAATCGTGGCGCGTTCCGGCCACCGCGTGACGGTTCATGAGCGCATGCCGAGCCCCGGCCGGAAGTTTCTGCTGGCTGGCCGGGGTGGGCTCAATCTGACGCATTCGGAGCCGCAGGACCGCTTCCTGGGCCGCTATGCGGAGGCGACGGACTTCCTCTCCCCGCTCCTTGCGGCGTTCTCGCCAAGCGATGTTGTTGCCTGGTGTGAATCCCTCGGGCAGCCGACCTTTACCGGCAGTTCCGGCCGGGTGTTCCCCCGGGCCATGAAGGCGAGCCCTTTGCTTCGGGCCTGGCTGGCGCGGCTGGAAGGGCTTGGTGTGCGGCTTGTCACCCGCTCCCATTGGATTGGTCGGGATGCGGATGGGACGCTGCATTTCGCGGATGGTGCGCAAGCCCAGCCTGATGCCACGGTCCTGGCCCTGGGCGGTGCCTCCTGGCCGCGGCTTGGCGCGGATGGGTCGTGGGCCAGCGCGCTGCCGGGGGTCACGATATCCCCGTTGCGCCCCGCCAATTGCGGCTTTGTGGTGCCGTGGTCAGCGCATATGCGCCGGCACGCTGGCAGCCCCCTGAAGCGCATTGCGCTGCATCACCAGGGGCGGTTGGTGCGCGGTGAAGCGGTGGTGACCGAGGCGGGGCTGGAAGGGGGGGCGATCTATGCCCTGTCGGCCCCGCTGCGGGAGGCGATTGCGCGCGAGGGCTCGACCATCCTGCGCACCGACCTGCGGCCGGACCTCTCGGAAGCAGATCTGGCAACCCGACTGGCATCCCCGCGAGGGAGTTCGTCGCTCTCGACACACCTCAAGCGCCATGCGGCGCTCAGCCCGGTGGCCATTGCCCTGGTGCAGGAGGCCCTGCATCAGGGCAGTGGTGCGGCGCTGCCGGCGCTGATCAAGTCTGTGCCGGTCGCTTTGACAGCGCCCTTCAGCCTTGATCGCGCGATCTCCACGGCGGGCGGCGTGGCCCTGGGCGAACTGACGCCGGAACTGATGGTGGCGAGCCGCCCCGGCCTTTTTGTTGCCGGGGAAATGCTGGATTGGGAGGCGCCGACGGGCGGTTACCTGCTTACGGCCAGCCTTGCCACCGGCCACGCCGCAGGGCGCGGCGTGGTCGCGTGGTTGGAAGAGAACGAGGGCCGGGAGCTGCCCCCGGCCTAGTCTGTCAGACTCGTTCGAGCACCGCGGCGATGCCCTGGCCGCCACCGATGCACATGGTCACCAGGGCATGCTTGCCACCGGTGCGGCGCATTTCGTACATCGCCTTCACGGTCACGATGGTGCCCGTTGCTCCCACCGGATGGCCCAGCGAGATGCCAGAGCCATTCGGATTCACCTTCGCCATGTCGAACTCCAGGTCGCGCGCCACCGCGCAGGCCTGGGCGGCGAAGGCCTCGTTGGACTCGATCACGTCCATATCCGACACCTTCATTCCGGCCCGCTCCAGCGCCTTGCGGCTGGCGGGCACGGGGCCGATCCCCATAAAGCGCGGATCGACGCCGGCATGGCCGGCCGCGACGATGCGTGCCAGGGGCGTGAGGTTCAGGCGCTTCACGGCCTCGCCGCTGGCCAGCATCACCGCGGCCGCGCCGTCGTTGATGCCGCTGGCATTGCCGGCGGTGACGCTGCCGTTCTTTTTGAAGACGGCGCGGAGCCCGGAGAGGTCGTCCATCGTGGCGCCGTGGCGCACGTGTTCATCGGTATCGAACACCGAAGGCCCCTTACGGGATTTCACTTCGATCGGCAGGATCTGCTCCTTGAAGCGGCCCTCCGTGATCGCCTGGCTGGCGCGGCGATGGCTTTCCACCGCCAGCGCATCCTGCTGTTCGCGGGTGATGCCATGGCTTTCGGCCAGATTCTCTGCCGTCACACCCATCAGGATGCGGTGGAACGGGTCGTTCAGGGCGCCGTCCAGCGTGTCCTTCATGGTGGTGTCGCCCATCTTCTGGCCCCACCGCGCGGCGGCCACCTGATAGGGGGCGCGGCTCATGTTCTCCACGCCGCCGGCCAGCGCGATGTCGCAGTCGCCGGCCTTGATGGCGTTGGCCGCCGTGAGGATGGACTGCAGGCCGCTGCCGCACAGGCGGTTCACCGTCACGGCCGGGATATGCTCCGGCAGGCCGCCTTCGATCACGGCGATGCGGGAGATGTACATGTCCCTGGGATCGGTGTGGACGATCTGGCCGAACACGGCGAGGCCGATTTCGCCGGGGTCCACCTTCGCCCGCGCCACCGCTTCCTTCGCCACGGCAGCGACCAGTTCCGAGGGGGTGATGTCCTTCAGCGACCCGCCGAATGTGCCTACGGCGGTGCGTACGCCTGAGACGATGAAGACGTCGGTCATGTTCTGCTCCTTGAGCGGCGTTTCCCGGACGCGGCCGGAAGCCACGTGATCCCAGGGAACCTAGACCAGTTTCACGCTGAAGCGGAGGGCTCTTATGCGCGCCGGCGCGGAACGGCCGGCGCGCACCGCACATTCATGCGGGGCTGCCGTGCCCTGCGTGCGGGCTGCAATCGCTTGAGACTTCGTTATTCGTTATGGATTATCGCACACTATAAGGCTGCCTTCTCGCCGGCGATCCCACGCCAAGGGCGAGCCTCTGCCAAGCTTGCGTCGCTTGGCAGCGGTCCACGACAAGGGACACGGGAAGCCGGGCATTTCCGCGCGGCAGGGCCAGCGAACACCGAAGGGACCGGATGCTTTATCACGTCTACGAAATGCAGCGGGTGGCGCTCGCCCCCATGCGCATGGCCGCCACAGGCGCCCTCAACATGCTTGGCCTGCCCTTCAACCCATTGCGCGAGACGCCGCTGGGCCGCATTTCCGCCGCTGCCCTGGACAGTTTCGAGCACACCACCCGCGCCTTCGGCAAACCGGCATGGGACCTTCCCACCACCCGGATTGACGGGGCGGACGTCCCTGTCCATGAGGAAGTGGCGCTTCGCAAGCCTTGGTGTGACCTCCTCCGGTTCCGCCGGGAGACCCACCGGCCGCAGGATCCCACCGTGCTGATGGTGGCGCCCATGTCCGGCCATTACGCCACATTGCTGCGCGGCACGGTCCAGGCCTTCCTGCCCGACCACAATGTGTACATCACCGACTGGCGCGATGCGCGCGACATGCCGGTGATCGGCCCGGACTTCAATCTCGATGATTACGTCGACTATGTCATGGCCTTCATCGAGCACCTGGGCCCGGATTGCCACGTTATGGCCGTGTGCCAGCCCGCCGTTCCCGTGCTGGCCGCCATCTCGCTGATGAACGCCGAGGCGCCGCATGCCGCGCCGCGTTCCATGACCCTGATCGGCGGGCCCATCGACACCCGCGAAGGGCCGACCGCGGTGAACGCCTTCGCCAAGAGCCGCAATCTGGAGTGGTTCCGCCGCAACGTGATCCACCGCGTGCCGTTCGGGAACATGGGCTTCATGCGCCAGGTCTATCCCGGCTTCCTGCAGCTTGCCGGCTTCATGGCGATGAATCTCGACCGCCACATGCAGGCGCATTGGGAGATGTTCCAGCATCTTGTGGAAGGCGATGGCGAGCCCCTGGCTTCCAAGCGCGCCTTCTACGATGAATACCGCGCCGTGATGGACCTGCCCTCGGACTACTACCTGCAGACCATCGAGCGCGTGTTCCAGGAGCATCACCTTCCCCGCGGCATGTTCCGCCACCGGGAGCAGCTCGTGGAACCCGCCGCCATCGCCCGCACCGCGCTACTCACCGTGGAAGGCGAGCGCGATGATATTTCCGGCATCGGGCAGACCCGCGCGGCGCACGCCCTGGCGCATAATCTCGCCCCGGAGAAGCATGCCCACTGGGAGCAGCCTGGCGTTGGCCACTATGGGCTGTTCAATGGCCGCCGCTTCAATGCGGACATCGCGCCGCGCATCAAGCAGTTCATCACAAAGCACGGCTGACGGCCGGCCGCGCCAAATCGGCCCAAACAGGCCGTTGAACGCGGCGCCGCACTCCCATATTGCAGGCAATCCGGCCGCCCTGGCCGCGCCCATCGCAGTTGCGGTTGGCGCGGTCGGTTGGCGGCCTTAGGATTGGCCTCATAATCGACCCGGGCGGCGGAATGCCCCCGGAGCAGGGAGAACGGACATGCTCGGCCTGATGCAGGCGCAACCATTGCTGATCAGTTCCATCATCCAGCACGCCGCCCGGCACCACGGCACCGGCGAGATTGTGTCCAAGACGGTCGAAGGGACTCTGCATCGCACCACCTACAGCGCGATTGAGCCGCGGTGCCGCCGCGCGGCCCGCATGCTGCAGCGCCTTGGCGTCAATGGCGGCGACCGCGTGGCGACGCTGGCATGGAACGGGTATCGGCACTTCGAGCTGTACTACGGCATCTCCGGCATGGGCGCGATCTGCCACACGATCAATCCGCGCCTGTCGCCGGCCGACATCACCTACATCATCAACCACGCCAGCGACGTGGTGCTGTTCCTCGACACCACCTTTGCCCCGCTCATCGCGGCCGTGGCCAAGGATGTGCGCGCCAGCCTCCGCGCCGTGGTGTTCATGACCGAGCGCGCGCACATGCCGGACATCGCCCTGCCGGAGGGGATGGAGCTGCTCTGCTACGAGGAGCTGATGGAGGCGGCGGACGACGATTACGCCTGGCCAAGCTTCGACGAGAACACCGCGGCCGCGCTCTGCTACACCTCCGGCACCACCGGCAAGCCGAAGGGCGTGCTCTACAGCCACCGCTCCACCGTTCTGCATGCCTTTGCCAGCAACATGGCGGACGTGATCGGCCTGCGCTCCACCGACCGCGTGCTGCCCGTGGTGCCGATGTTCCACGTGAATGCCTGGGGCACGCCCTACAGCGCGCCGATGACCGGGGCGTCGCTGATCATGCCGGGCCGGCATCTGGATGGTGCCAGCCTGACCAAGCTGATGAATGACGAGCGCGTCACCCTCTCCGCGGGCGTACCCACGGTTTGGCTGGGGCTTCTCAACCACCTGCGCAGCAGCGGCGAGCGGCTGCATACGGTGAGGAGCTTCGTCATCGGCGGGTCCGCCTGCCCGCAACTGCTGTTCGAGGCCTTCGACAAGGAGTACGGCATCCGCATCGACCATGCCTGGGGCATGTCGGAGCTGTCGCCCCTGGGTACCTACAATGCGCCCAAGCCAGCGAACATCGACCTGACCGGCGACGAGAAGATGGCGCTGCAGCTGACCCAGGGCCGCAGCATCTACGGTGTGGACATGCGCATCGTGGATGACGAGGGCAAGGAACTGCCGTGGGACGGCAAGACCTCAGGCCATCTGCAATCGAAGGGCTACTGGGTCTGCAGCAGCTATTTCGGTGGCACCGCCGGCGACGCCCTGACGCCGGATGGCTGGTTTGCCACCGGTGACGTCGCCACGATCAGCGCCGATGGCTACATGGAAATCACCGACCGCTCGAAGGACGTGATCAAGTCCGGCGGGGAATGGATCAGCTCGATCCAGCTCGAGAACCTCGCCATGTCGCATCCCGATGTTGCCGAGGCTGCGATCATTGCCGCGCGGCACGAGAAATGGGACGAGCGCCCGCTGCTGATCGTCGTGCCGCGGGAAGGCAAGGAGATCGACAAGAAGGCACTGCTCTCGTTCTACGAGGGCAAGGTCGCCAAGTGGTGGATCCCCGACGATGTGGTGGTGGTGAAGGACCTTCCCCACACCGCCACCGGCAAGGTGCAGAAGCTTGCGCTGCGCACCCAGTGGGCCAACCACCTCGTGACTGCCGCCGGATAGCCTGCGACGGCGGCGGGCCTATCGCCCGCCGCCGATCGGCACCAGCGCGCCCGTCACGTAGGAACTCTGCTCCGACAGTAGCCACAGGATGACATCCGCGACCTCTTCCGCGGATCCGGCGCGCGCCATGGGGATCATCGGCTTGAACCGTTCGGCCCGGTCCGGCACGCCGGCCTTGGCGTGGATCTCCGTGTCGATCAGGCCGGGATTGACCGCGTTCACCCGAATGCCCCGCGGCGCCAGTTCGCGTGACGCGCCGATGGTAAGCGTGTCCACCGCCCCTTTCGATGCCGCGTAGTGCACCCACTCGTTCGCGCCGCCGATCTCGCTGGCGCGTGACGACACATTCACCACGGCCCCACCGGCGCCGCCCAGGTCTGTCGCCATGCGCAGGATCGCCTCGCGCAGGGCCAGGAAGCAGCCCTTCACGTTGATCGCCAGCACCTGGTCCAATGCCGACGGGTCCAGCGCCTCGATCCGGCTGATCGGCCCGGTGATGCCCGCGTTGTTCACCAGGGCCGTGACGCGGCCGAGTTCACGATCAACCGCGGTAAAGAAAGCCGCTGTTTGCTCGGGGGAGGCACTGTCCGCCTGCATCGCGAAGGCCCGACCGCCGGCGCGGCGGATCTCCTCCACGACCTGCCGGGCCGGCCCCTCGGTGCTGCGATAGCTGAGACCCACGGCATATCCCTGCGCCGCCGCCATCCGCGCCACGGCCGCCCCGATACCGGTGCTGCCGCCCGTTACCACCAGAACCTTGTTCATCGCCATGACCTCTACGCCACAAAGGCCAGCGTGACGCCCATCGTCTGCTCCGGCCCCACCAGGACACGATCCGGCGCACGGGCCGCCAAGGCAACACCGCCGGCATGTAGCGCCGCCTCCGCCATATCCAGGCCCTGGGTACGCAAGACCAGCGCAGCCATCCACTCCCGCCGGCCCAGCGCCGGTGCCGCCGTGGCGCCGAACCGTGCAGCAAGTTCGCGCGGATCCACCACATCGAAGCTGGACAGGCCGACGGACAGCCGCACGCCACCGGCAATGCTGCGCACCGCCTGCGCGCCGAACATGCGGCCGAACAGCGCCCCGAGCCGTGCCGGGTCTTCCGCGGCGATCACCGCTTCCTGCACCCCCAGCGCCCCGTTCGCGTGCCGGCGCCACTCATCCCGCCACACGAGGTCGCGCGTGAGGTGATGGCAGAAGTACAGCCTGCCCGCCTCCGTCGCCTCGTTGGGCAATCGGACGGTACGGAACACGGCATCCCGTGCGCCTCCATCGAACTCCACCGGCCGGGTGAACTCATTGGGCGCAGACGCTTCCACGCCGGCCTCGGCCAGCGCCGCCGAAACGGCAGCCGAGTCTTCCGTGCCCCATACCAGCCCATTCAGGCCCATCGGCCATCCCAGGATGTCGCGCCGCCCGCCACCGCCTGGCGGCGTGCCGATCAGCTCCAGGTAGTCGGTTCCGAAAATCGCCAGGTGATTCACCGAGCCTAGCGAGTGGTAGCCCCGTGGAGTGAGCGTGAAGCCCAGCCGCTCGTACACGGCCCGCGCCTGGTCCATCTGATCGTGAACATTGACCACGACATGATCCAATGTCGGCATTGGCAGCGTCATCATGGGTCTTCCTCGAGCGTGGTCGGGTTCAGCGGTCACCGCATCTGCCATCGCAAGGCAAAGCGGCGAAGTCCTATCGAAGTGCTTCACCACCAGCATTGCATGCCCAGCGGTAACCGTGGAAATTGCATACCCATGCGGCCGCCACCAGGAGGGTACGAAACTGCAGACGCAGGCGGATTCTGCGCCACGGAGCCCGATGACGAAGAAGGCCGTCGGCGCGCTTCCCCTGGCCCTCCTGCTCGCATTCGCCCCCCAAGATGGGGCACAGGCACAGGCTCTGCCGCAAGTTCCTGCCGGTTCGCCCATCCCGCGGATCGCCCCCGTGCCGCGGCCATCGGTGGGTGGGCCTGCCATGGCGCCAGCGGCAGCCTCCATCAGCCGCGGCAACCCGGACGACGTGTTCCAGATCAGCGGTGCCTCAGTTGAGGGCTCTACCGTCTACGGAGCCGACACATGGGCGCCCATCACCGACACGATGCGCGGCGAGCTCACACGATCACAGGTTGAGGCGGCACGACAGGACATCCTGGCGCGCTACCGGAGCGACGGCTATCTCCTGACAGGCGTTACGCTCGCCGATGGTGGCGCCGGCCGTGTCCGCTTCGTCGTGACCGAAGGCCACATCGCCGAGGTGAAGCTGGATGGCGATATTGGCCCGGCAGGCACCCAGATCCTGCGCTTCCTCCATCGCCTGACCGAGCAGCGTCCGATCGATTCCGCGACACTGGAGCGAGCCCTTCTCCTCGCCCAGGATGTGCCAGGGGTTTCCCTGCGCGCCGTGTTGCGGCCATCAACCGAAGCGCCTGGCGCGCTGACCCTGATCGCCCAGGTTGAGCGGACGCCATGGGGGGCCACGATCGTCGCCGACAACCGCGGCGCGCCCTTCACGGGTCCGGAAGGCGCGCTGCTTGCGCTCGATGCCAACAGTTTCAGCGAGTACGGCGAACGCACCACCGTCTCGCTCTTCCGTTCGTTCAACAGCACGCAAATCTTCGGCCAGGTTGGAACGGAGGTGTTTGTTGGCGGATCGGGTCTCAAGATCCGTCTCTTCGGAGGTTCCGGAACAGCCGACCCTTCCGGGGCCCTCCGCGCCAACCGCTACCATGGCATCACCACCACTGCCGGCATCACCGCAAGCTATCCCGTCATCCGGAGCCGCCAGCAAAGTCTCTCCGTGTTCGGTACCGCGGAACTTCTGGACACCGAGATCTTCACCGGCAACCCGGCCCGCCAGACCAGCCGCGACAATCTCCGCGTGGTGCGCGCCGGAACCGAATATGCACGCCAGGACGCATGGCTCGGCGCCGCTCGCAGTGCGGTCTCCACCGCGGCCCTGAGGATATCACGAGGCCTCGACACCCTCGGCGCCTCGCCGAGCAACCCCGTGAACGTCGGGCGACAGAACCAGCTTGTTGAGTTCACCAAGGTCAACATGGAGCTCAGCCGGACCCAGACACTGTTCGACGCCTGGGAAGGTGCCTCTGTTGCACTGCAGGCGACAGCCGCAGGCCAGTTCAGTTCGGATATCCTGCCTTCTTCGGAGAAATTCTATCTCGGCGGTGCGCGCATCAACCGTGGCTACTTCGCGGGCCAGGTGAGCGGCGACAAGGCCTGGGCAACAGCCGTGGAACTGCAGCTCAATACCAGTTTCAGTATGGATGCGTTGGGCTATCCGCTGGAGATCGGCGCCACGGTCTACACATTCTATGACTGGGGTGAAATCGTGGAGAACCAGAAGACAGACCCCAACCGGCGCCTGCAATCCTTCGGTGCTGGAACAAGGATGAGGCTTTCCGCCAGCGTTTCGGCCGACATCGAATGGGTACGCCGCATTGTCCGGCGCCCTCTTGGTGCACAGTCCAATACGCCCGCGCTGAACGCCGATGCGATCTACTGGCGATTGACCACACGGTTCTAGCCATGCGCACACGCAACACAGAATTTGGTGCCACGCGTACCGCCTGCTGCCTGGAACGTCGCCCAAGCATTCTGGCCTCACGCGATATGGTCCCAGAGGTGCTGCGGTCTCGCCACGACCTGCTGCGCAGCACGGCTCTTCAGGCCGCGTTCCTCGCCGCACTCGTCATTCCATCGTCGCGTGCCGCGGCCCAGACAGCGCCTGCTGCGACAGCATTGCCCACCGGTGGCCAGGTGATTGCTGGCCAGGCCCGGATCACCGCAACCACAGGCGCCGGCACCGCGGCCATGACGGTGAAGCAGTCCACCGCCTATGGCGCGTACGACTGGAAATCGTTCGACATCGGCAAGAGTGCCTCGGTGACGTACCAGGTGCCGACCAGCCAGTCCGTCTCCGTCAACCGCGTCATCTCGCCCACCAGCCCCTCGGTCATCGCCGGCAAGCTTTCGTCGAACGGCGTGGTGGTGGTTCAGAACCAGTCCGGCGTCGTGTTCACGCAAGGCGCCGAGGTCAACGTCAACACGCTGATCGCCACCGCGCCCGGCATCTCGGATGCCAACGCACGCGCCGGCCGCCTCATCTTCGACCAAGCCCCCCGCCCGGGCGCCAAGGTCGAGAATCGTGGCAGCATCACGGTGGCCCAGACCGGCCTCGCCGCCCTCGTGGCCCCACAGGCCGCCAATTCCGGGGTCATCCGTGCCCGGATGGGCCGCGTCGTCCTGGCTGGGGCGGAAGCTCACACGGTTGATCTCTATGGCGACGGGCTCCTGTCCATCGACGTCACCCGCCAGGTCACTCGAATTCCAGCAGGTGACGATGGCAAGGCAGCAACCGGACTCGTCACCAATTCCGGCACGATCGTCGCCGATGGCGGCACGATCCTGCTCACCGCCAGTGCTGTCGATGGCGTCGTCCAGAACCTGGTGACTGCGGGCGGCACTGTTCGCGCCAACACGGTCGGCACCCGCACCGGCCAGGTCACCATCAAGGCCAACGGCGGCGATGTCGCCGTGACCGGAAAAATCCTTGCGCAAGGCATCAGTCCCGGCAGCAAGGGCGGCCAGGTCGAAATCAATGCCCCCTCCAGAACCGTCACCCTCAAGCAAGGTGCGCGCGTTGATGTCTCTGGCAAGTCGGGGGGGGGCACGGCCGCCATCGGCACCACCCTCGCCCGCGCGAACAGTGGCTCCACGGCAAAGGCCCCGACCGCCCGCGACGTGATCATCGAGTCCGGCGCGCGCATCGCCGCAGATGCCACCCTCAATGGCCCGGGTGGAACGGTCACCATCCTCAGCCAGGGCGGTACGACACAGCACAAGGGCGAGGCGTTCGCGCACGGAGGTCCAAGGGGCGGCGACGGCGGCTACATCGAGGTCTCAGGTGATACCGTCGCGTTGGGCGGCCGGGCGGATGTGACCGCCCCTGCCGGAGCCATCGGCACGATCGTGCTCGATCCCATCGATCTGATCATCTCTGACAGCAACAGTACGACTGGCCCCGGTGCGCCGAACAAGACCCAGGGAAGCATCACCACGAAGGCTGGTCCTGGCACAACCCAACTCAACGTGGCCGATATCCTGCTGTTGTCTGGCAACATCAAGATCGAGGCCATTGGCGCCCTCACCATCAACGCCGCCGTCGACACGACCAATACCGCCACCATCGGCAACGTTACCTTCAAGGCCGGCAGCACAATCGCGGTCAATGCCCCGATCTCCATCGACCCGGTCCGGACCCTGTCGCTGAAGGCGGGCGATACCATCACCCTCGGCGCCGACATGCGGGCCGGCACGATTGATCTTTCAACCACCTCCGGCGGCGTTCTCCAGACAGCGGGAAGTTTGGCCGCAACCTCCCTGCTGAGCAGCGGCGGCATTTCGGGCTCGCTTTCACTGACTTCCCCGGCCAACACCATTGCCACCCTCGGCACGCTCGCCGTCACCGGCTGCGGTCTTGTCCTGACCAATGCCAGCGAACTCAACGTCACGGGCGCCGTTAGCCTGGGCGGCGACAGCAGCCTGAAGAGCCTGGCGACCTCTGAGAAGGCTATTGAGGTCACGGGCAGTCTTGGCCTGACATCACCGGGATCATCGCTCACTCTTTCCGCGCCAGGCACCGGCGGTATCACGCTGGCTGGAACGATCGACACGACCGGCAGCGGGGTGCTGAACCTCGTCAGCGGCACTCTCGGTGTTATCCAAACCGGCGGCATCATCGTTGCCGGCACGCTGGCCAGTTCCGGGGGGGCCACCGGCAGCGTGACGTTGCCCAGGGCCGCGAACGCAATCAGCACCATCGGAGACATCGCCGTTGCCGGCGGGAACCTCGTTGTCGCTAGCTCAGCACCCGTTACGGTTGCCGGTACCGTCGCGGCCAACACGGTCTTCATCGCAGGCAGCGCTGCGAGCGCCTCCGCCATTTCCGTTCCCGGAACCATTGCCGCACAAAGCCCAAGCGGCACCGTGATCCTGGCCGCAACCGATGCAGCGGCGGGAGGCATCACGCTGTCCGGCAGCGTGACAAGCAGGAGCTCTGTCGGGCTTTCCGCTGGTGCTGGCGGTATTCGCCAGACCACCGGCAGCATCACCACTCCAACCCTCGCCGGTGCCGGCACCATCGGCGCGAGCCTTGTGCTGACGAGCGCCGATAACGTCATAGGCTCGCTGGGCAGCATCAAGGTCGCCGCCGGCGACTTCCTGCTGGCAACCAAATCCACGCTTGATGTGGCGGGAACACTGACGATCGACGCGGGACGCACGATCGCGCTTCGCCCCATGGGCCTGACGATCTCCGCGGGAACGATCGCCGCCGCTGGCGGTACAGTCGAGATCGCGCCGCTTCATGCCGGCAGCATGACCTTGGGCAATGCTGCAGCGGGCGAACTGGCCATTGCGAATGCCGTGCTTGCCAGGATCAGCAGCACCACTCTGCGTCTTGGCGGAACGACGGCCGACCCGGCCGTCGCGGAGAGCATCGTTGTCCGCGGCCCCTTCGACGCCACTACGGCCGCCACGTCCACGCTCCGCATCGATGGGGGCATCGGCGGCATCACGCTCGAGACAGGGGCCGCGCTGAGAGCCAACACGCTCGATCTCAACACCATGGACAGCGGCGTGAACGGCCTCGCCGGCTCCTCCATCGTCGCCAATCGGCTGCAGAGCACGACCGGCATCATCGGCAATGTCGCACTGGCGAACAGCGTTCACGGCATCAGCGCGCTGGGCGATACGAAGATTGCCGGGACACTTGCTTTGGCAACAAGCGCGGCCCTCGACATCAACGGCAGGGTGGCCGCCAAGGGCGCGAGCATCGAATCCACGGCGGCAGACGCGAAGGCCATCGCCATCACTGGCGAACTGACGGGCGACGCTGGCGCAGCTGTCACCCTGGCGGCCAGTCATGCAGTTGGTGGCATTGTCGTCTCCGGAGCGCTCGACGCATCGTCGCTGGGCACCCTTCATGTCACAGCGGGCACCGGCGGCATCATCCAGACCAGCGGGACTGTCGCAGCCGGCGTACTGACGGGGAGCACATCCGGCTCCCTCCGCCTCGACACCTCAGACAATCGATTCCCCACGCTGGGCACGCTGTCCGCAGGCGGCAATTTGGCAATCCGCAGTGCCGTTGCGACAATGGTTGTTGGCCCCGTGTCTGCCACCAACATCGTCCTCAGTAGCGGCGCGGCAGATCCAAGCGCGCTGAGCGTTATGGGCAGCATTAATGCCACCGGCTCCGTATCCCTGTCCGCACTGGACAATGCTGGCGGCCTCGCGTTGTCGGGTACGGTCTCGGCGAAAGTGGTCGATCTCAACGCCGGCACGGGGGGCGTCACGCAGTCCGGTGGTGCCCTGATTGCGTCCAAACTTCTGAGCAGCGGCGACAGCGAGGGCTCGGTACGGCTGGACGCGCCAGGCAATGCAATCGCCTCCCTGGGATCATTTCTCGTGGGAGATGCCAGCGAATTCACCCTATCCAGCAACACCTCGCTCAAGGTCGACGGGCCTGTCGTATCGGGCAGCGGCAAGATTACCCTTCTCACAACCGCGGCCGGCACACTCGACATCGCCGGGCCGATCACAACCAACAAGGCCGGCGTCGCACTGCATGCGACAAACCCTGCTGGCGCGATCCAGCTCGGCGCGGATGTCAGCGCACCCGGCGGTACCATCGACCTCGTGGCCGGCAGCTCCATTTCGCAATCCGCGGGCAGGCTGAGGGCAACACGGCTCGCCAGTTCAGCAGGGATCGGCGGGAATGTAGACCTCCGATCCGCCCACAACGAGCTCGCCAGCATCGGCAACCTCGCTGTCATCGCCGGAAACATGGGTTTGGCCAACACAGGCCCGATGGTCGTCGCGGGCACTGTCTCTGTTGCCACCGGAAGTCTTCTGCTCGATGTGACCGACCCACTGGCGGGTGGCCTCTCGGTCCCGGGCACGATCATTGGCCAGGATGTCACGCTGATCGGTCGTGGTGTGGCGGGCGCTATTGGCGTCAGCGGCAAGATCATCGCCGCTGGCACGCTGGACCTCTCTGTCACAGGCGCCGGCGGCGTGTCCGTACCTGGCACGATCAGCGCAGGCATTCTGCTCAGCAGCCTGGGCACGGTTGGCGCATTCTCTGCCACCAACACGGCAAACACGTTCACCAGCGTCGGTGGCGTGGTGGCCAAGGGCGGCGACATCGCCCTGGGGACCAAGCCCGGCACAGGGTTCACCCTGTCCGGCCCTCTCGCTGTCGACGCGAACAGGTCGATCAGCATCGTGGCGGACACATTCACGGTTTCGGCAGGCGCCATTTCAGCACCATCCGGAACTGTCGAGATCCGGGCCAACACCGGGATCAGCCTCGGCCTGAACACCCCGGGCGAGCTCTCCTTGCTTCAGCCAGACCTCAACGCGATCACAACCGGCACTCTGCGCCTGGCCAGCGGCAAAGGCGCCATCACGCTGCGGGCCGACCTCGACACCAGGAAAGCGGCATCCTCCTCGCTCCATCTCATCGCCGCATCCGGCATATCACTGGCGGCCGGGACATTGAGTGCATCCAATCTTGAGGTCGCGACGGCATCGGCGAACGTGATGCAGACGGGCGGGGTGCTTTCAACCAAATCACTCAGCACACGCGATAGCCCGGTTCCCGGGTTCATCAGGCTCGACCACCCCGACAATGTCATCAACCAACTCGGCCCGCTGCGCGCCGCAGGTGCAATCTCGGTCGGCAGCAGCACGCAGCTCAGCGTCGTCGATACCATTCGGGCCCCAGCGATCGCACTGCGCAGCGGAGCCATTGGACCAGCCCTCACCTTGTCAACCAAGGGCACCCTGGAGCTGACATCGCCGGGCACCATCACACTCGCCACGTCGCATGCCTCGGGCATCTCGTCCTTGGCGGGCAGCATTGTCGCACCCGGTGCCAGCGCGCTGATGATTGAAGGCAGCGGATCCCTCAACCAGACCAGCGGCCAGATCACCGCCGCGGCGGTCGCGACAACTGGCACAATCGGCAGTGCCACATTCGCTCAGGCGACCAATGCCATCTCCACAATCGGCACCATCGCAGCCACAGGCGATTTTCGTCTCGCCTCGACGCGACCCCTGACATCGGCAAGCCCCGTTGCCGCAGCGAACATAACGCTCACCAGCAGCGCCGCCTCGCCCGTTGCCATTGCCGTGTCATCGCCCGCCTTCGGCACTTCAGCCGGCGGAAAGATAACCCTGTCGGCCGGTGACGCTGCAGGCGGGATCGCTCTTTCGGGCTTCATTTCTGCCACTCCCACAGGTGTCGTCGACCTCTCAGCCGGCTCCGCCGGCGTCACGCAAACCGCCGGCTTCCTCACCGCCGGCACACTCCGAAGCTCCGGAGGCATCGCTGGCGCCTTAGCTCTTCCACAGGCGAACAACATCTCCAGCCTTGGCCCACTTGCCGTCAAAGGCGGCATCACACTCAGGTCGGACAAGAGCCTCGCTGTCGCCGGTCCCGTCAGCGCAGGCTCCGGTACCGTTCTCTCTGTCGGTGCCCCTGGCATGACGTTCATTGGCGCCGGCGCCCTTGCAGCCCCGGGTGGTCTCGTTGAGATCGGCCCAACCACCAGCACCGCCACAATTGGCCTGGGCACTGCGCTGGGTGACTTCACCCTTGGCACTCTCGGCAACATTGCCGCCAACCACCTTCGCGTCGGACAAGCCACCTCCAAGGGCATCACGACCAAGGCGGCAAGCGTTACTCTCACCGGTGGGATCTCGCCCGCCGTGACAACCTTGGAGCTCATATCCAGCGGCTCCATCATTCAGACACTGGGCGGATTGTCCGTCCCTATCCTGACGGCCAAGGCCGCCGCGCTCGATATCGCCCAGCCAGGCAATGGAATCAGCAGCCTCGGTTCATTCACCGTCGCCGGCAACCTAGCCATCGCGAACGAAGGTACCATCGCCGTACCCGGAACGATTTCCGCTGCCGCCATCAGCCTGCGAAGCAACGCTGCATCCGCAACAGCACTTGAAATCAGCGGCGCACTCAGCACAGCCGCCAGCGGCACGATCGCACTTGCCGCCAGCAACACGATCGGCGGCATCACGCTGTCCGGTCAGGTCAACGCCACCGCCACCGGAACCATTGATCTTGGCGCCGGTCGTGGCGGCATTGCCCAACCCGCAGGAACGATGACGACGGGCCTGCTCCGAAGCACCAGCGGCTCCAAGGGGAATGTCTCGCTCAATAGGGCAGGAAATGCCATCGCCACCTTGGGCGAGTTCTCTGCTGCCGGCGCAGCCTTCACCCTGGTCGATAGCATCGGACTCAACGTTACCGGCGCAGTGACCGCCAATGACGTCACGCTGCGCGGTGGGGGTACAACCCTGGCCCTGGCGGATACGGGCAGGCTCGACGTCGCCGGCACTGCGCTGCTCGCCACCACACGCACCGATAGCGCGCTCATCCTTGCTGGTATTGTTCAGGCGTCGACGCTCGACCTGTCGGCTGGCACGCTCGGCATCAACCAGACCGGCGGCACGCTGACAACCGGAACACTCCGCAGCACCAGTGGCAGCACTGGCACCGTCTCGCTGAACCAGGCAGGAAACAGCATTTCCTCGCTCGGTCCGTTCTCCGTTCCCAGCGCGGATCTGGTCCTGGCCGATTCATCCCCGCTCACCGTGGTCGGCAATGTCCTGGCGGGGAACGTCACCCTGCGGGGCACCGCTGCCAGCACCAAGGCGATCGCGGTTACCGGTTCCATCGCCACCAGCGCCGGTGGTGTGATCACCATCGCTGCTCCAAACCTGGCCGGAGGTATCACCCTGGCCGGCCCGTTGACTGCTCCGGGCGGCACTCTCGATCTTTCTGCGGGGAGTGGCGGCATCTCTCAATCCAGCAGCTTCCTGTCCGCCGATACACTTCGCAGCAGTGCCGGTGCCACAGGGCCGGTTTCCCTGGCGCAACCGGCGAACAAGATTGCCACCCTGGCCGACTTCCCTGTTACCGGCTCGAGCTTCTCACTGACCACCGGCTCATCGCTTTCGATCCCAGGGACTGTCACAGCGAGTAGCATTTCCATACTGGGGTCCGCATCCGGATCAGCCATTAACCTGCGGGGGGACATACTGGCACCCGGAGGGACGCTGACCCTGGCCGCATCCAGCCCTTCAGGCGGCCTGTCACTCGGCGGGAAACTGGACGCAAGCGAGGTAAATCTCACCGCAGGCACAGGTGGAATCGCTCAACCGTCCGGCGCTATCATTGCAACGACACTCCGCACCACCGTCACTGGTGCCAGCGCCGTACTCGATCGCCCCGCGAACAGTATCGCAACCCTTGGCGACACAGTTCTGACAGGCGGCAGCTTCGTGTTGGTCGACGGCATCCCCCTGACGGTTGCAGGGACGGTAACTGCCAATAATATCTCTCTCACAGATACTGCCTCAGGGAGCGCAATCGCCGTCGCCGGCGGTCTGATTTCGGCCGCCGAAGGCCTCATCACGCTCAATGCCAGCAATCCGGCCGGAGCCATCGACCTCGCTGGCGCGCTCAGCACGACCCTCACCGGCGTGGTCGATCTCACAGCAGGCGCCAGCATCACCCAGACCGACGGCAGCATCACGACGGGAACGCTTCGGAGTGCCGGCGCAATTGGCCGCGAGATCGCGCTCGATCGCTCCGGCAATGCCATCAAGAGTATTGGTGCTCTTGCGGCAGGCGGAGCAGCGAGCATCACAAGCAGCATTCCGTTGGATATCAGTGGCACCCTTACGGCCGCCACGGTTTCCGTCACGGCAACGGCCGCAGGCACGGCACTTTCGGTCACGGGTAGCGCGTTGTCGGCAGGCGCCATGTCACTGGCTGCCACCAACCAAAGCGGAGGTATCGCTCTTTCCGGTACGGTCTCGGCTTCGGTGCTTGATATCAGCGCGGGCAAAGGTGGGATTTCCCAATCCGCAGGCACCATTTCCGCTGCCACGCTGCGCAGCTCGGTCGGCATCGGGGGTGCGACCAGTCTTGGTCAACCGGGCAATGCCATCGCCACGCTGGCGGATCTCAGCGTATCAGAAGCTGCCCTCACGCTTCACAGCGCCATCCCGATCGACGTCGTAGGCACCGTATCTGCTGACGCCATCACCATTCGCAGTTCCGCGGCGGCACCGACGGCGCTTTCAGTGAGCGGCAATCTCATTGCCAACGGAACGGCCTCTCTGGCAGCCTCCGCACAGACTGGCGGCATGGTCCTTGCGGGCAACATCCAAGCCGACACTCTGAACCTCTCCGCGGGATCGGGAGGGATCACACAAACAGCCGGACAGATTCAGGCCGCGACACTGTCCAGTCCGAGCGGGGCCGCCGCCTCCGTCACGCTCGGGCAGATCACGAACAGCATAGCAGAGATATCGGATTTCGCCGTTTCGGCCGGCGCCTTCACCCTCACCAACGCGGCCGCGCTCACCATCTCCGGCACCCTGGCGGCGGACCATGTTGCCATCACAGCGCTCCCGGGCGGCACCGCGATCGCCGTTCCAGGCGCCATCGTGACCTCGGCGGGCGGCACAATCACCCTCACGGCCAAGGACAGCGCGAGCGGAATTTCCCTCCCGGGCGTGCTCGATGCGAGCCCCACGGGCATCATTGACCTGTCGGCAGGCGCCCTGGGCATTGCCCAGCCTGGCGGCAGGATTGTTGCACAAATGCTTCACAGTACAGGCGGGACGACTGGTCCCGTCACCCTGTCCCGGACAGGCAATGCGATCGCTGAGCTCGGAGACTTCAATGTGGCCGGGAATGCCTTCTCGCTTGCCAGCAGCATCTCGCTGGCCGTTTCCGGTACAGTGTCGGCGCGCGGCATCAGGATCGACAGTTCTGCCGCGGGAACTGCGCTTTCGATCGTGGGCGACCTCACCGCCCCGGATGCGTCGATCGCTCTTGGTGCCCGGGGCGAGCAGGGAGGCCTTTCCATTGCCGGGACCATCACGGCAGACCAGTTGGATCTCGTGGCGGGTCGCAATGGCATCGCTCAGCCCGGCGGCAGCATAGCCGCCACAACGCTGCGCGCCTCCGCCAACGGCGGCGACGTGGGTCTGGACCGAGCCACCAACAGCATCGCCATTTTGGGCGCCACAACCATCACCGGCGGCACCCTCACCCTGCGTGACAGCATTCCCCTCACAGTCGCGGGGGCCATCAAGGCCAACGGCTTGGATATCGCCAGCTCGGCAGCCGGAACGGCGATCAGCGTTCCGGGCAGTATGGTTGTCGCACCAGGCGGTCGCATCACACTGGCGGCCACCGGCGCTACCGGGGCGCTGGAACTCGGTGGTCTCCTGGATAGCTCGACCACAGGCATTCTCGACCTCAGCGCCGGCAGTAGCGTCACGCAAAGCGCAGGCACCGTGATCACCGGGACGCTGCGTAGCAACACGGGGATTGGTGGCGACCTTGTCCTGGCGCAGCCATCGAATGCCATCGGTACGATCGCCAGCCTCACGGTTATCGGGCGGGCCAATCTGACAGATAGCATACCCCTCACAATCACGGGACACCTCTTCGCGAAGGACATTTTCGTTCTCGGCACCGCCGCGGGAACGGCGATTTCCCTCACCGGCAGCGCTTCGGCCAGTGCGAGCCTCACACTTCAGGCACTCAACGCGACTGGAGGCGTCGCGCTATCCGGCATCGCTGCGGCGGAGGTCCTGGACCTTGGCGCCGGCACCAATGGGATCATTCAAACGGCAGGGAGTATTGTGGCCACAACGCTTCGCAGCACCACTGGATCTGCCGGCGCAGTGGCCCTGAGCCAGAAAACAAACAAGATCGCATCCATCGATCGCTTTGCTGTTGCCAGCAAGGATTTTACGCTTGCCGACGCTTCCCCGCTGACCGTCACAGGCCCATTGACCGCCACCAGCGTTACGCTCAGCAGTTCCGCCTCTGGTGCCGCCATGGTCCTGTCTCCTGGCGGGACCCTTGCCGCCAACGGCACCCTCAAAACCGGGGCAGGTTTTCTGACCATTCGGGCAACCAACCCGAGCGGCGGCATCACGTTGAACGGAGACGTCGACGCAACCATTCTGGACCTCTCCGCCGGGGCAGGCGGCGTGGCTCAGCTGGGCGGCAGCATCAGGGCAGCCACGCTGCGCAGCACCGAAGGTGCCGCAGGCTCTGTAACGCTGCTCCAACCCGGCAATGCGATTGGGTCCATCCTGAGGTTCGCAGTGTCTGACGGCGACTTCACACTCCGCAGCAACACCGCGCTGAACGCGCAGGATCTGGGTGCGCGCAATGTGGACCTTCAGAGCTCAAGCGCAGGGATCGACATCGCGTCCCAAGGGATCGCGACGGCGTCAGGCGGCACCATTCGCTTGCACGCAGCAGGCGCACTCACCCTGGGCAACCTGAATGCCTCACCCTCCGGCACCATCGACCTCAACGCCGGCGCCGGCATCCAGCAGTTTGGAAGCTCCACGCTCACAGCTGGCACACTGCGCAGCAGCACCGGCGTCACAGGCCGGGTTAACCTGAGCGCCGGGAACTCGATCGGGAAACTGGACGGCTTTGCAGTATCCGACGGCAGCTTCACCTACTGGGGCATCGTGCCGCTGACGGTGGCGGGGGTTCTGTCAGCGACCGACATCACACTGATCGCCGATAGCGCCAGCGTCGCTGCCATCGACATTGCCGGCACCGCGCGCACACCAGCAGGTGGCACGATCGCGTTGGCGAGCCTTTCGGCCAACGGTGGCGTGACGATGTCAGGCACAGTCGATGCAACAAATACGGGCCTGCTGGACCTCATGGCGGGGGCCGGTGGTGTGATGCAAACGGCGGGAACGATCATCGCCGGAAGGCTCCAGAGCAGCAACGGCATCACCGGCTCCGTCGTGCTCGATCAACCCTCCAACTCGATCAATACACTCGGACCATTTACCGTCAGGGCCGGCAATCTGCGCCTCTTCGACAGCCAACCACTGTCCATCCAGGGCCCAGTCATCATCTCGAATGGCAATCTTGCCCTCACGGGCAGCGCTGCTGGGCCGGCGCTCACGGTGGCGGGCCCCCTCTCCGTCTCCGGCACAGCCAAGCTGGCGGTGACGGACCCCACGGCTGGCATCACCCTGGGGAGTAACCTCGACGCGGCAATCCTGGACCTGCTTGCCGGCACGGGTGGCGTTACCCAAACGAACGGCGCTCTTTCGCTGACCACACTCCAGGCCTCCAGCGTGGCAGGTGCCGTCACCTTGGCCTTAGCGGCCAACAGCATCGCCCGCATTGGCACACTAGTGGTCCATTCCGGAGACGCTACTGTCACCAGTTCCGTCCCGGTTACGGTGGCGGGCATCCTCAGCGCCGCCAAGGGAAACGTCTCCATTGCCGGCTTGGGCGCCGACCCCGCAGCCATCAGTGTCACGGGCAGGATCGCCAGCGGTCCGCAAATGGCAACCACGCTCGCCACTCCCAGTGGCGGCATCGCAATCTCCGGTTCGGCCGAGGCTCCCGCCGGTCGGTTGTTGCTCCAGACGGCAACGGGAGTATCGGCCCCTGGCCGCATTGTGGCCGGTAATCTATCGGCTACTGCAGCCAAGGCAGGCGATATCGCGTTGGCCGGCCCCAATCAGGTGGAGAATTTCGCTGGCGCCATCCTCGCGAATGGCAACTTCCTGCTGAACAATGCGCTGCCCCTCACAGTCAGCGGTACGACCACGGCCCGCATACTCGGCATTTCGGCCGCTGGCACCCTGCGGCTTTCAGATGGCACCAGCATCATCACCGACGGCTTGTCGCGCACTGAGCAGGGTGTCAGCAGCAACCTGACCTCGCCACAGATTGCCGGGCTTACAGTCACACGCTTGGGAAGCTACCTCACAGCCACCTCCAGCTTCGGGGCGCCGGCAAGGATTGAAGTTGGAAAAGTCAACGTCACTCCATTCTCAGCACAACGCGGCACGCTGGACCTTGTCCTGCCGCACCCACAGGCCGGCACCATCTCGATCGGCCAACTGACCGGAAAGTCGACAGATCTCATTCTCGTCACGCGGTCGGGTGGAATAGCAACAGGCACGGTCGATGTCGCAGGTCTGCTGGTGGTTGGCGCCGGCGGCAAGGCTGAGTTGTTCGGCAGCATCGCAGGGGTCGACGGCCAGGCAGCCGCGAACCGCGCCAGCATTTCGCCTCAACCTGGAAGTGAATACCGCTTCAATACTTGTCCCATAAGTTCCGTGAATTGCGTCCTCATCCCTGTTCAAACAGTTCCACCCATCAGCCCGCTTCGCGATATTCCGATCATCCGCGATCGGCCCACCCAAGACGACACAGACGTTCAACTCCCCAACGTCTCCGAAGAGGACTACTGACATGCGGCGATTGGCCCCAAACCTCATCGCTGTATTCATGCTGGGGCTCGCAGCCTGCTCCAGGCCGCCTGAAGCCGCCTATGTGACCAGCAGCCAATCCAGCCGCTCCGAAACTGGCATTGCACTCGGCAAGAACGCATCCGGCGAGGACTGTACCCAAACCGCCATAGGCGAAGGAGCCGACCTCTACTGCGGTTCTTGGCTACAACCCAGTGCCCGCATCAGGCGGCCGCCGACGGGATCGCCCGCAACGGCCGGAGAGATAGCGATGAGTGGGCCATGGCGCACTGGTCTCGAACAGCGCTTTACCTGCCAGCCCCCCGTCGCCACCACGATCCTAGGCGATGTTCCGGCCCTGTTGCTGCAATGCACACGCAGGGTCGGGGGCTGGGCACATGTCGCACTCGTGGCAACAGTCAGCGGCCGAACCTGGCTCGCCGACGGTGTGCAACCCGCATTGCCAGTGGTAGAGCGTGCCATCGGGGTCCTCTCGGGTCGCTTGCCCGCAGCTGTCGCCTCGCAGAACGTTCAAGGTGGCGCCGCGCAACGGCTTCTGGCCGAACGTACCGCTGCGCGCGCCTTCTCCTCCGGTGATGTCGGCGAGTACGACAGGCTGATGCGCGTCGCCGACGATGCGAACCGCACGGAGGATTTCGCCGGGGCAGAGAAGAATTTGCGTGCGGCATTGGCACTCCAGCTGAAGGCACTTGGCACCGACAACCCGAATATCGTTGTGAGCGTGATCTCACTGGCGCTGCAGGTCTCCAATCAGCGCCGTTTCGCAGAGGCCGACGCACTCTTCGCCCGGGCGGAGCGGCATGCTGCATCCGCCGACGACCCACTGCAGGCTGTGCGCCTCCTGCACTATAGGGGCCTGCATGCGGCCAATCAGGGCAGGACCGATGACGCTCTGGCGTTCCTGGCACGTGCAGGTCGCGGCTATGCCGAGCAACTACCTGATGAAGTGCGCAATGCACGCCCCCGTGCGGCTGCCAGGGTTGGCACAACCGGGGCGGGCTCGGGAATGGCCGATCTGCTGCCGAGTCGCGAGATGTTGTCGGCGCCCGCCATTCGCACGGCCCTGCTGGGCCTGATTGAGGTGCGCCGCCGCGAAGCTGCCCTGTTGCGCCGGGCCGGCCTTCTCGATCAAAGCGCAGAAGCATTTCGAATGGCAACCGCACTGGTTTCAGGTAACGGGCTCCGGCAGCCCATCATCGCGGCACGCCTTGCCAGAACCGGCGGCGGCATTGTCGCCAAGATTGAGGGAGCAGATGCCGCCGCGGAGGAATACGCGCGTGCCGCTTCCATATTCTCCCAGACCTTGCCTGATAGTCGCCCACTGGCTGAGACATTGCTGCTGCGTGCGGGACAGATGGTTCGCGCAGGCAACACCAACGCCGCCGACGATACCTGTCTTCGTGCCGTGAAGCTTCTGCGGCAACTGCGTATCGGAACAGAGCCCTTCCTTCTCGCCCCTTGCCTGGATGCGTTTGCGGCTGCGGCCAACACGCGGCCGGGCGAACGCCAGAAATGGCTCAGCGAAATGTTTGAGGCTGCGCAACTCGCCCAGGGTGGCGTGACAAGTCAGCAGATTGCCCAGGCAACAGCGCGGCTTTCGGAGAATGCTCGCGATCCCAAGGTGGCTGCCGCCATCCGCGCCCGCGAAGATGTCCGTGCCCGACTTGCTGCGCTGTATCGTGAGCGCGACCAAACTGAGCCTGCGGCCAGCGCGAGCGCCCAAGTTGCGTCGTCAGACCTCGATGCAAAAATCCTGAAGGCCCAAGAGGACGCCGCAGAGGCAGACATCACTCTTCAGGTTGCTTCGCCGAACTATGGTCAGCTCGTACAGCAGGTTGCTTCCGCAGCAGACGTCGTCAGGTCCCTAGGCTCGGAAGAAGCTTTCGTCTCGCTCACCTTGAGCGACACTGGCGGATGGGCATTCGCCGTGCGCAATGGCAGTATAGCCGTCTCTGCCATTCCGGGGGGACTTCCCGCGATCTCGCGCCTGGTGCGCCGGGTCCGTGAGAGTATCGAGAGCACCACGGGTACCCCTCCGCCTTTCGACACGGAAGCGGCCCATGCGCTCTATCGTGCCACACTTTCCGGTCTGGAAGGTAACCTCGAGGGAGCGGAGGCAATCGTCATCGTCCCGTCGGGCCCGCTTTTATCGCTCCCATTCGAGCTTCTCCTCACCAGTCCGGCCACGTCTGAAAAGCTCGCAACAGCGCCGTGGCTGCTTCGCCGCGCTTCCATCTCCCACGTTCCCGCCGCTGCCAACTTCGTGTCCCTGCGCAAGATCGCCGGCAACTCCCGCGCCACCCGCCCGTGGTTCGGCTTCGGAGATTTCCGTCCCGCCACATTGGCGCAAGCTACGCGGACGTTCGGAAGCGACTGCGCCGATAGCGCGCGGCTGTTCGCGGCGATGCCTCCCCTCCCCTTTTCGCTTACTGAGCTGGAAGCCTCTCGCCGCCTGCTCGGCGCCTCCCCTGCCGAGGCCCTGCTCGGCCCGGCGTTCACGGTACCTGGCGTGAAGCGCGCGCCCCTCAAGGATGTACGGATCCTCCACTTCGCCACACACGCGTTGTTGCCGGCAGAACTGCGCTGCCAGGCCGAACCTGCAATCGTTACCTCGGCCCCCGCCGGCTCCCCCGACGCCAGCGGCTCATTGCTTACGGCATCAGCCATCCTTGAGCTCGATCTGGATGCCGATATCGTCATACTCTCGGCCTGCAACTCCGGGGGGCCCGGCGGAACGACAGCAGGTGAAAGCCTTTCCGGCCTGGCGAGGTCATTCTTCTATGCCGGCGCCCGGTCCTTGCTGGTCACTCACTGGTCCGTCAACGACCAGATCGCCGCTTACCTTGTTGCCGACTCACTCAGGCGACTGAGGGACGTGCCTCCACTTGGGATTACGGGAGCCATGCGCGCGGCCCAACTGGGAATGCTTGACGAAGCCGGCAAGGCTTTCGTGGCCGAGATTGCCCATCCCTTCTATTGGGCGCCCTTCGCCGTGATCGGCGAAGGCGGCTCCCGGCACGCTTCGGCCCTTGCAACTGTTTCGACCTCTGCCTCGGGCGGTCTATAAGCGCGGACAGCCCAAGTGGTGCACCGGCGTCGGCGCAGAGAGGAGCGGAATGGAGGACGGCAAGCTCGGCAAGTACGAGATCGCGGGCATCCTTGGGAAGGGCGCCATGGGAACCGTCTACGATGCGCACGATCCGGTCATCGACCGGCGAGTCGCCATCAAGACCCTCGAACTTCCGGATGCAATCGACACCGAGGCCCAACAGGAGCTCGCCCGTTTTAAGCGGGAGGCCAAAGCCGCAGGGCGCCTGACCCATCCGAATATCATTGGCGTCTTCGACTACGGTGAAACAGCGAAGCTTGCCTACATCGTCATGGAGTTCGTCGACGGCCGGTCGCTCAAGTCACTCCTGGACAAGAACGAGCGCTTCCCGCCCACCGAGACGATCCGAATCATTGAGGAGCTGCTAGCCGGACTTCAGTTCAGTCATGACCGTGGTGTCGTCCATCGCGATATCAAGCCTGGCAATGTCATGCTCACCCGCGATGGGCAGGTGAAAATCGCCGATTTCGGCATAGCCCGCGTTGAAAGCAGCAGCATGACTCAGGCTGGCACCATAATGGGCACGCCGGCTTACATGTCACCCGAACAATTCATGGGCCAAACCGTCGATGCTCGTACCGACATCTATTCGGTCGGTGTCCTGCTGTACCAAATGCTGACCGGCGAGCGTCCGTTCGAAGGCAGCATGACCGCCATCATGCACAAGGTCCTGAACGTCGCTCCACCTCATCCGTCGGAACTCTCGGTAACCGCGCCCGAATCATTGGATCCCGTGGTCGCACGCGCAATCGCGAAACGACCGTCACAGCGTTACGCATCGGCCAACGAATTCGCCCAGTCCCTTCGGGCAGCATTTCAGGGCCAAATCCTTGCCACGGAGAACATCGATACCGAAGCGACGATCGTCGCGGCGCCAGTCAATGTGGGTACCCCTCCCGCGGCGCAGTTGGTCCAGGAAGCCGTCGCGTCGCCGCTTCGGTCGCCTGCTGCGCTGTGGCCGGAGAAGCGGAGCATCGTACCTCTGGTTGTAGCATTCACAATTCTGGCTACTGGCCTCGGCGGGGGCGGTTGGTATTGGGTGGGCCAGCGGCCTTCCCCACCGGCCGCGGTCATCGCAACTGCGCCATCGTCCGTTTCTACGGCCGCAGTGCCCCCGTCCACGTCACAGCCGCAAAGCCTTCCCGCCTCTTTACCATCTCCAGATCCAGCCCTGACGCCAGTGCCTGGCACAATCCCAGCCCCGGCCGATGCCACCGTTCCCGCAGTGCCGGGCAGTTCCATCGTGCAACCCGCGACTTCCCCTGGTGCGGTTACTCACATACCCGCGCCGGATGCTGCCATGAATGTGCCACCTGCAGCCAATCCGCCAAGCCAACCGCCAGCTCAGCCGATATTGGAGATCGCCGCGGTTGTTCCACGTCCCTCCCCAGCCGCCCTGCGTTCAGCGCTCCAGACTGCGGTTGCCGCAACGCGTTGCGCGCTGTTGCACGGCACCGTCGCGGATGATGGGAGTGTCACCGTCACCGGATTGGTCAGCCAATCGAGAAGTACAGAGCTACAGCAGCGCATGAATGATGTGGCCAGCTTCGGCCCCACGGCATGGAACGTTCGGCACTTTGATGGCCCCTACTGCGAGGCACTCGACACTATCCGCCGTGCAGAACGCGGTCATGTCCCAAGCCGTGGTGTAGCAACGGCGTGCTGAGCAGCGTTGGCTGCTCGCTCAGGCTGCCATGGGCGGCAAGCTGACGGCGCGATCATCGCC
>JBIKOJ010000278.1:0-5534 GCA_044358135.1 Acetobacteraceae bacterium
TCCACCGCCTCGACGGCCCCTCCCCGCCGAAGGCGGAAAAGGTATCGGGGTCTGGGGCCTAAGGCCCCAGTGGGGTCCAGGGGCAAAGCCCCTGGCCTTCCCTTCACTGCACCGGCGAGAACGCCGTCGGCGCCAGGATGCGGTTTTCCATTTCCAGCAGCACCTCGGCGTCGGCCACCGCCTTCAGATAGGCGCCCCAGGCCGGGTCGCCCGCCATCGCCTTGCGGCGCTTCTCGCGGTCGCCCTGGTCTTCGTAGCCCCACATGTGCACCACGCGGTTCAGCGGGCCTTCCACGGTGGTGTACCAGCCCAGGCACTTGCCCAGGTATTTCTGCTGCAGCGGCCAGGCCAGCTCCTGATAGATCTTCACGAAGTCGGCCATCTTGTTCGGCTTGCAGGTATAGATGCGCAGGTCGACGATCACGTCCGTTCTCTCCCGATCGGGTTGGCCGGTTCCGCCGGCCGCGCTCACTGGTTAGACCGAAATCGGCCGCCCGCAAACCGCCTCAGCTTTGCAGGAACCCCACCCGGTCCGCCTCCAGCACCGCGCAGGTCAGCTTGCCGCCGAACACCGCCCCGGTGTCGATCCCGATCCGGTTGTGCCGAACCTCCGGCGCCGCCCGCGGCGTATGCCCGTGCACCACCACCACGCCGAAATCCTGCTCGCTGTACAGGAACGAGTTGCGGATCGTCAGCAGGTCCTGGTCGGTCTGCGCGCCCAGCGCCACGCCGGGCCGGATGCCAGCATGCGCGAAGAAATAGCCGCCCACCTGGTGCCGCAGCGCCAGCCCGCGCAGGAACGCCATGTCCGGCTCCGGCACATGCGCGGGCCAGGTGGTGCGCGGCGCATCGGGGTCCCCGCCCCAGCTCGCCAGCGCCTCCCGCCCGCCCGAGATCATCCAGTCCGTCGCCGAGGGGCCCACTCCGTCCAGCGCATCCAGCATGGTGCGCTCGTGGTTGCCCATCAGGTTCACGGTGGCCACGCCGGGCAGCGGATCGCCCGCCGCCAGCATCCGCACCACCCCGGCGCTGTCCGGCCCCCGGTCCACGTAGTCGCCCACATGCAGCAGCAACGGCTGCTCTACCGGCCGCGCCGCCAAATCCGCCGCGATCGCCGCATGCAGCTCACGCAGCCGGTCCAGGCAGCCATGGATATCGCCGATCGCATACACACGATGCCCCGCGGGCAGCCGCCCCGGTGCAGGCTGAAACTCGATCATGCCACCGCATCCCGTGCATGCAGCAGGCCATAGAGCCCCACCGCCCCGCGTATCCCCAGCGCCTCCGCGGCCGTCTCCGCCGCATTGCGCAGCACCGCCGCCTCCGTGCCTTCCACCACCAGGATCGTCCCCAGCCGCGCATCCTGCCCCGGCCGCAGCCCAGCTTCCGGGTTCGTCTCCACATCCGGGGCGGCCACCCACAGCCGCGCGCGAGACACTGCGCCATGCCCCAGCAGCCCCGCCAGCACGCCCCGCGCCCCCGGCACCACCAGCGCCGCCTCCATCCCGATCACCGCCACCACGCCTCCGATCCCCGCCCCTTCATCCGCCGCCACCGCGCAGATGCTCCGGCACATCGCCCGGAAATGCCGCATCATGTCCACCGTCCCCGCCGTCGGCGCCGCCAGCCGCGCGCGATACGCGTCCGATCGCAGCACCGCCGCCGACTCCGTCTCGTAGAACGTGAAATACGCCTGCCCCGCCCCCTCCACGCGCCGATACCGCCGCGCATGGCGGAACCCCGGCACGCCCAGCCGGTCCGGCAGGTGGTCGCGCTGATACCAATCCTCATACCCCGCGAGGTCACACCCCTCGGCGAGGTCGTTCAGCACCGCCAGAATGCCCGAATGCTCCATCACGCCCCCCGCCGCCGCGCCTCACGCCGCGCGATCCAGGTCGTGGACAGGAAGATCACCAGCCCGCCCAGCACCGTCGTCGTGCTCGGATACTCGCCGAAGGCGATCATCCCCGCCACCGAGGCCCAAACCAGGTCCACGAACTTCACCCCCTGCGTGGCAGAGGCATCCGCCGCCCGCAGCGCCCGCGTGCTGAAATAGTGGCCGAGGCTGCCGAACACCCCGCACACCACCAGCAGCGCCCATTGCGGCACGGTCGGCCAGGTCCAGTCCCACAGCGCGAACGGGCACAGGAACAGCGCCACGGTGATCGATTGCCACAGCACGATCACCTCCGCCTTGTCCCGCCGCGTCAGCGCCTTCACGATCAGGAAGGAGGCCGCGAACAACGGCGAAGACCCCAGCATCAACAGCGGATAGTACCACCCGCCCGAACCCAGCGACAGCGAGGGCCCCACCACGATCAGCACGCCCACGAACCCGAACGCCGCCGCCACCCAGCGCGCCCACACCAGCTTCTCGCCCAGGAACAGCGCCGCCCCCAGCATGATGAAGATCGGCGAGGTGAAGCCGATCGCCACGTTGTCCGCCAGCGGGATGTGCGGCAGCGCCGTGAACCACAGCAGCATGCCGCTGGTATGCACGGCCCCGCGCCAGAACTGCCCGCCCACGGAATGCGGCACCATCCCGGCCACGCCCAGCCGCAGCATCAGCGGCAGCACGATGAGCAGCCCGCACACATAGCGCAGGAAGCCGATCTGCAGCGGGTTCATCGTGAACGACATGCCGCGCATCAGCGTGTTCAGCAGCGTGAAGGTCAGGCCCGCGCCGGCCATCCACATCATGCCGCGCACCGCCGGCGGCAATGCCAGGGCCGCCAATTGCAATCGGCCCGACAAGCGCCGGGCCGATGCCGAAACCTCGATCAGGTTCATCCGTTCATCCGGCAGGGATGCGCCACCGCGTTGCCACGGCGGCGCGCCCCTTGAGGGATCAGGCCTGCATCTGCGGGCCGAGTTCCGTCAGCCCACGATCGAGCACGTCGATGATCCGGTCGATCTCGCTGCGCGTGATCACCAGCGGCGGCGAGAAGGTCAGCGTGTTCGAATGGCGGCTGCCGCCACCCGAACGCCCGATGATCACGCCCTGCTTGCGGCAGAACCCAACCATGGCGCCCACATGCGCGGAGGAGACCTGCTCCTTCGTCTTCTTGTCCTTCACCAGCTCCAGGCCCAGCAGCAGGCCCTTGCCGCGGACATCGCCCACAACGGGGTGCTTCAGCAGGGTCTTGAGGCCATCCATGAAGTACTTGCCGTTCTCGGCCGCACGCTCGGCGAGCTTCTCTTCCTGCATGATCTCGATGTTGCGCACGGCGACAGCCGCGGCGGCCGGGTGGCCGCCATAGGTGTTCACCTGCATCACCTGGCGCATCTCCGCTTCCTCACCGAGGAAGGAGTTGAACACCTCGTTCTTCACCACGGTGGCCGCGATCGGCAGGTAGGCCGAAACGATGCCCTTGGCGACGGCCATGATGTCCGGCTTCACGCCGTAATGCTGGTGGGCGAACATCTTGCCGGTGCGGCCGAAGCCGTTGATCACCTCGTCCACGTGCAGCAGCGCGCCGTACTTCTCGCACAGCTTGGCCACCGCCGGCAGGTATTCGTCGGGCGGCACCGCAATGCCCACGCCAGACATGATCGGCTCGATCAGGATCTCGGCGATCGAATCCGGCCCCTCGCCCTGGATCGTGCTCTCCATGTTGGTCACGCAGGCCAGCTCGCAGGTCGGATACTCAAGGCCGAACGGGCAACGGTAGCAGGTGGGCGCGGCCACATGCACGAACTCGTTGCCGCCCAGCGGCTCGAACTTGCCCTTGCGCTCGCCCATGCCGCCGGCGGCCAGGGTCGAAAGCGTGGTGCCGTGATAGGCGTAGTAGCGGCTGATGGTCTTGTAGCGGAACGCGCCGGGCTTCTGCTCATGGCGCTGATACTGGCGGGCGATCTTGAAGCCCGCCTCGTTCGCCTCGGAGCCCGAGTTCACGAAATAGGTGTGGTAGCCGCCACCCATCAGGGTGTTCATCTGCTCGGCCAGGCGCGCGGCCGGGAAGTTCATCGCCGTATGCGGGTAGTAGGCGATCTGCTGCATCTGCTCGGCGGCAATATCCGCCAGCTCCGTGCGGCCATAGCCGATGTTCACGCACCACAGGCCCGCCATGGCATCCAGGTATTCGGTGCCGTCATAGTCGCGCACAGTCGAACCCTGCGCGCCCGTCACCACCATCTGGGCCTTTTCCAGCGAATTGTGCTGCACGATCGGGTGCAGGACATTCTCCAGGTCCTGCTTGACAACCGCCTTGCGGATTTCGGGATCAGGTGCGTTGGTCAGGGACATGGCTGCCTCGTGAAGGTTGCTGGAGGGAGCCTAGCGCAGCCTTCAACGGAATGTCACCCCGCCCCGCCGCGAAACATCACGCCAAGTGTTCGCTCTCCAGATAATCCTGGCTGCGCATCTCCTCCAGCCGCGACGCCGTGCGCTCGAACATCTGCGCGTTCTCGCCGCGCATGTACAGCTGGTCCGGCATCGCCTCGGCCGAGGCGTACAGCTTCACCCGGTGGTCGTACAACGTGTCCACCAGCACGATGAACCGTCGCGCCTTGTCGAAATTGTCCGGCGACAGCCGCGGCACCCCATCCAGCACCACGGTATGGAACCGCTCGGCAATGGCGAGGAAGTCGCCGGCCCCCAGCGCCTCGCCGCACAGCGCATCGAAATCGAACCGCGCCACCTTCCCCGCCGCCAGCGGCACGCGCAGCGTGCGCCCCATCACCACCAGCTCCGCCGGCCGTGGCGTCTCGCCCCCACCCATCGTTCGGAACACCTCGTCCAGCGCCGCATCCGCCCGCCCATCCGCCGGCACATGCCAGGTCGCAAACGCCCGCATCCGCTGCCGCCGGAAATCCCGCGCGCTGTCCAGCAGATGCACATCCACATGCCGGTTCAAAATGCCGATGAACGGCAAAAACGCATCCCGCCCCGGCTGCCCGCGGAACAGATCGTCCGGCGCGGTGTTCGATGTCGCCACCGTCACCACACCCCGGTCGAACAACGCCTGGAACAACCGCCCCAAAATCATCGCATCCGCAATGTCGTGCACCTGGAACTCGTCAAAACACAGCAGCGCCGCCTCCGCCGCGATCCGGTCCGCCAGGGGCGGAATCGGGTCCTCGATCTCCGGATGCGCGCGCTTGTGCGCATGGAAGCGCGCATGCGCCTCCTGGATGAACCGATGAAAATGAATCCGCCGCCGACGCGGCACATCCGCCTCGGCAAAGAACAGATCCATCAGCATGGACTTGCCCCGCCCCACCTGCCCCACGAGATAAAGCCCCTTCGGCGGCTGCGGCACCACCGCCGGCTTCCCCCCGAACAACCGCCCCAGCAACCCAGGCTTCGCCACCGGGGCCGGCGGCGCAGGATCATACCCGCGCAACTGCTCCCACAAAGCCTGCAGCCGAACCGCCGCCGCCTCCTGCGCCACATCCGGCGCAAGCTCCCCGTGCGCCACACGGGCGCGATAGGCGGGCAAAGGGCCTTGGGTCATGGCAGAAGGAAGGCCAGGGCTCTGCCCTGGACCCGCCAGGGACCTGAGGTCCCTGGACCCACATTATTTTCGCAGGGT
>JBIKOJ010000280.1:0-5492 GCA_044358135.1 Acetobacteraceae bacterium
CCCGGAATCCCTCCAGGGCACCGCCCGCCAGCTCGAATCCGTCCTCAACGACTACGGCGTCCAGGGCAAGATCGTCGCCATCCGCCCCGGCCCCGTCGTCACCCTCTACGAACTCGAACCCGCCCCAGGCATCCGCTCCGCCCGCGTCATCGGCCTGGCAGACGACGTCGCCCGCTCCCTCTCCGTCACCGCCGTCCGCATCGCCACCGTCCCCGGCCGCAACGTCATCGGCATCGAGGTCCCCAACTCCAAGCGCGAAACCGTCTACCTCAGCGAACTCCTCAACACCCCGGAGTGGGACGAACAGCAATCCAAGCTCGCCATCGCGCTGGGCAAGGACATCGGCGGGGCCCCCGTCATCGCCGACCTCGCCCGCATGCCCCATTTGCTCGTCGCCGGCACCACCGGCTCCGGCAAGTCGGTCGGCATCAACGCCATGATCCTCTCCCTGCTCTACCGCCTCTCGCCCGACCAGTGCCGCCTCATCATGATCGACCCCAAGATGCTGGAGCTCTCGGTCTATGAAGGCATCC
This sequence comes from Acetobacteraceae bacterium, assembly GCA_044358135.1. Lineage (GTDB taxonomy): Bacteria > Pseudomonadota > Alphaproteobacteria > Acetobacterales > Acetobacteraceae > CAMDGX01. Next base: position 534 of record JBIKOJ010000280.1, read on the forward strand.
CCCACCTCCTCTCCCCCGTCGTCACCGAACCCGCCAAGGCCGTCGTCGCCCTGAAATGGACGGTGCGGGAGATGGAACGCCGCTACCGCGCCATGTCCGGCCTCTCCGTGCGCAACATCGGCGGCTACAACGACCGCGTGATCGACGCCCGCTCCAAGGGCGAGGTCGTCACCCGCCGCGTCCAAACCGGCTTCGACTCCGAAACCGGCAAACCCATCTTCGAAGACCAGCCCCTCGCGCTGGAAACCCTCCCCTTCATCGTCGTCGTCATCGATGAGATGGCCGACCTCATGATGGTCGCCGGCAAGGAAATCGAAGCTGCCGTCCAGCGCCTCGCCCAGATGGCCCGCGCCGCCGGCATCCACGTCGTCATGGCCACCCAACGCCCCTCGGTGGACGTCATCACCGGCACCATCAAGGCCAACTTCCCCACCCGCATCAGCTTCCAGGTCATCTCCAAGTTCGACAGCCGAACCATCCTCGGCGAACAGGGCTCCGAACAGCTCCTCGGCATGGGCGACATGCTCTACATGGCCGGCGGCGGCCGCATCACCCGCGTCCACGGCCCCTTCGTCACCGACCGCGAAGTGGAGGAAATCGTCGCCTATCTCCGCGAACAGGGCGAACCCAATTACCTGGATGAAGTCACCGAAGCCCCCGACAACGAAGACGGCCCCCTGGCCCTCGGCGGCGCCGGCGGCGGCTCAGACGACGACAAATCCCTGTTTGACCAGGCCGTCGCCGTCGTGGCGCGGGATGGCAAGGTCAGCACCAGCTACATCCAGCGCAAACTCGCCATCGGCTACAACAAGGCCGCCCGCCTGGTCGAACAAATGGAAACCGAAGGCATCGTCGGCCCCGCCTCCCCCACCGGCAAACGCGAAATCCTCGTCCGCCGCACCCACGACGAAGACTAGCCCCAGCCAGGCAAGCCGAGGGCTCCGCCCTCGAACCCGCCAGGGGGGCCGAACCCCCTGGACCCTCATGCCAGGCCCGCCACTTGGCTATGGCTGAAAATCCGACTAGCGTCCGGGCTTGGCCTTCGAACTCGCCTGCCGTGCATTCGTCCGGCCTCGCGCGGGTGACCATTTGGCAACATCAATCCAAGCCGCCACGTATTTGGACGCCCCGCGTGCCCCAATCGCCCGACATCGATACCCCGCGTGGCGCGATCCGCCATGCAACCCGCGATATCCACGAACGATTGCATGACCTCGAAGCGTTCCGCGCCCTGCTCACCCAAACCATCACGCCCAACGAGTACTGCACCCTTCTGGAATCCCTCTACGGCTTCCACCAGCCGCTCGAAGCAGCACTGGTCGCCCACGCCGCCACCCAGCCCTCCCTCCCGCTCGCCGTGCCCCGCCGGGCCCACCTCCTGCGCGAAGACCTGGCCGCGCTGCACCCCGGCGGCCCCCCGGCCAACCTGCCATGCGACGCCCCGCCGCTGGACCTGCTCACCCGGCCGGGCGGATACCTCGGCTGCCTCTACGTCAGGGAAGGCGCCACGCTCGGCGGCCGCGTCCTGGCCGGCAAGCTCGACCACCTGCTCGGCACCCGCGCCGAAGGCCGCCGCTTCTTCGCCGGCACCCCGCACGATGCCGAAGCGTGGCGCGCCTGCTGTGCGGCCATCGATCGGCACGCCCACGGTGCGGCCCTCGGCGGCATGATCGCCGCCGCCCGCGCCACCTTCGAATGCTTCGAACGCTGGATGACCCGCGCCGACAAAACCCTGGGAGGAACCGTGTGATGTCGCAACGTGTCGCGGGTGGCGCCGACAATGGCCTCGACCTCACCAATTGCGACCGCGAGCCCATCCACATCCTCGGCAGCATCCAGTCGCACGGCTACCTCCTCGTCTGCACCGGCCCCCAGCACCGCATCGCCCACGTCTCCGCCAACATCGCCGAAATCCTGGACGACCCGCCGGAATACGTGATCGGCCAGCCCCTCGAAAAGATCATCGGCGCCGCCGCCGGAACCCTGCTGGCCGCCCTGCGGATAACCGAGCAGTCGATCCGCTCGCCGACCTTCGCGCTGCACCTGCGCAACGGCAAATCCTGCCACGCCAGCATCGTCAACGACGCCGGCCGCGTCCTCATCGAACTCGAACCCGCCCCCGAGGATGGCGCGCTTCAGGCCCCCCTCCTGCTCGTCGGCACCCTGCTGTCCCGCATGCAGAAACTCACCACCCTCGCGGACCTCTGCCACGAAGCCGCAAAGCGCCTCCGCTCGCTGCTGCGCTTCGACAGGGTGATGATCTACCGCTTCCTGCACGACGGTGCCGGCCACGTCATCGCCGAGGAAAAGCGCCCCGATCTCACCCCCTTCCTCGGCCTGCACTACCCCGCCTCCGACATCCCCCAGCAGGCCCGCGCCCTCTACGTCAAGAACCGCATCCGCCTCATCGCCGACGTCGCCTCCACCCCCGTCCCCATCGTTCCCGAGCGCGACGCAAGCCACCAGCCGGTCGACCTCACCTTCGTCGGCCTGCGCAGCGTCTCGCCCATCCACATCGAATACCTCCGCAACATGGGCGTCGGCGCCTCGATGTCCATCTCCATCGTCGTCGGCGGCAAGCTCTGGGGCCTCGTCGCCTGCCATCACGACACGGCCAGGATCATCCCCGCCGACATCCGCTCCGCCGTCGAGCTGTTCGGCCAGGTCTTCTCCCTGCAGATCGAATGCATCGAGCCCGGCGAACGCGCCATCCTGGAACGCCAGGCCCGCGCCCGGCTCGACCACCTGCTGGCCGGCTTCCCCACCGCCGGCCCCCTGATCGACAACCTCGCCGCCCGGCTCGACGACCTGCGCGCCATCCTCCCCTGCGACGGCATCGGCCTGTGGATCGAAGGCACCTGGCGCGGCACCGGCCATACGCCGCCGCCCCGGGAAATCCCCGCCCTCGCCCGCTTCGTCGAGGCCGCCGCCGCCGGCACCGTCTTCGCCACCCACGACCTGTCCAACCGCCTGCCCGCCGCCGCCACCTACGCCGGCATCGCCAGCGGCCTCCTGGCCATCCCGATGTCGCGCACCGCCAAGGACTACCTGATGTTCTTCCGCCAGGAAGTCGTCCGCACCGTCACCTGGGCCGGTGACCCCTCCAAGCCCGTCACCCCCGGCCCCAACGGCGACCGCCTGACCCCGCGCAAAAGCTTCGAAAGCTGGGCCACCGAGGTCCATGCCCAGTCCCTGCCCTGGGCCCAGGGCGACCTCCTCACCGCCGAGGCCCTGCGCATCTCCCTGCTCGAAGTCGTCCTCCGCCTCAACGAGATCGCCGCCCGCGAACGCGCCCAGGCCGCCGAACGCCAGCGCCTGCTGGTCGCCGAACTCAACCACCGCGTCAAGAACGTGCTCGCCCTCGTCCGCGCCCTCGTCGCCCGCGGCCACACCGAAAGCGAAACCCTCGCATCCTTCGTCAAGGGCCTCGAAGGCCGCATCAAGGCCCTCGCCTTCGCCCACGACCAGGCGATCGAAACCGGCGGCGGCGCCATCGCCCGGCTCCTCGCCGCCGAGATCGAGCCCTACACCCGCGACGGCACCGCAACCATCCGTCTCAACGGGCCAGACCTGAAGCTGGACCCCCACGCCTTCTCCGTCATCGCCCTCGTGGTCCACGAAATGGTCACCAACGCCGCCAAATACGGCGCCCTCTCCGCCCCCAGCGGCCACCTCGCCGTCGAATGGCGCCTCGACCTCGCCGGTGATTGCGTGATCGACTGGCAGGAAAGCGGCGGCCCCGCCGTCCAGGCCCCCACCCGAACCGGCTTCGGCACCATCCTCCTGGAACGCCAGGTCACCCACGAGCTCGGCGGTCGCGCCGAACTGCGCTTCGAACTCGGCGGCCTGCGCGCCCGATACACCATCCCCGCCCGCCACCTCGTCGAAACCGCCGACGCCTCCCCCCTGGCCCGCCCCGCCGCCCCCGAACCCCCCGCCCCCGACCTGCCCCTGGCGGGCCTGGACATCCTGCTCGTGGAAGACAGCCTGCTGATCGCGCTGGACGCCGAAGCCATGCTCCTCGACCTCGGCGCCCAGGTCGAAGTCGCCGGCACCGCCGCCGAAGCCCTGGCCATCATCGCCCGGAAACCCTGCCGCCTCGCCATCCTGGACATCAACCTGGGCCGCGGAACCTCCATCCCCGTCGCCGACGAACTCGCCCAGCGCAACATCCCCTTCATCTTCGCCTCCGGCTACACCGACAGCTCAACCCTGCCCGAACGCTTCCGCCACGTGCACATCGTCGGCAAACCCTACGCCGCCGCAGCCCTGGCCACCGCCATCGCCACCCTGATCCGCTGACCGCGCCCGGCCCCTCCAACGCCGGGACCCCCGGCTCCCACGCCGCTCCCCACGCCCCGGCACCGCCGGCGGCAAAGCGGCCAACGAAAATGCCCCCCTCCACCAGGCCAGCACCGCCATGGCCCGCGATGGCAAGGCCAGCACCAGCCGCCTCCAGCCCAACCGCGCCATCGGCAACAACAAGCCCGCCCGCCTGGCCGAGCCCATGAAAGCCGAACCCACCGTCGGCCCCGCCTCCCCCACCGGCAAACCAGAACCCCCCGCCCGCCGCCCCCACGACGAAGACTGACCACCCTCCCCTGACGTCCCCCTCCCCCGAGTGGAGAGGGCCGGGGTGGGGGCCCTCTCCGCATCACCTCCCTCCCCCGTCATTCCAGCCCGCAGGCGAAGGATCCACGCGTCCAGTCGATCCAGAACCCCCAGCGCCCGGACCCACCCGCCCAACAGCCCCACGCCCCCAGCAAGCAAGGCGAGGGCTCCGCCCTCGACCCGCCAGGGACCTGAGGCCCCTGGACCCCCAATTCTCACCCTCCCACCCGTCATCCTAGGCCGGAGGCGAAGGCCCTACGCTTCATCCCCCCAATACCCCTACCCCAAGTAGGCAAGGCCAGGGCGCCGCCCTTGACCCGTAGGGGCCCACCGCCCCCCACCCCCCAA
>JBIKOJ010000281.1:0-5487 GCA_044358135.1 Acetobacteraceae bacterium
GTCGAACAGGGCGGCTTCGTCGCCCTTGAGTTTCGCGCCGCGGCGGTCGCGGACCCAGGATTTGAAGCGCTCGTGCAGGTCGTCCAGCAGGGCCTGGGTGAATTCGGCATCCTGCGGGCGTTCGGGGGAGAAGGGGTCGTTGCGGGCCTTGTTGGCGCCGGCGATGCGCAGGCGGCGGGCGATGCCGAGGCGGGCCAGCGCCTGGTCGAAGCCGAAGCCGCCGCTGACGACGCCGATGGAGCCGACGATGCTCATCGGGTTGGCCAGGATGCGGTCGGCGGCGCAGGCGAGCCAGTAGCCGCCGGAGGCGCCGACCTCGCCGATGACGGCGGTGACGGTGGCGTTGTGGCGGGCGGCGCCCTGGCGGATGCGGCGGGCGATGAGATCCGACTGCACCGGGGAGCCGCCGGGGCTTTCGATGTCCAGCACCAGGTGGGCGTCTTTCGCGGCGGCGCAGGCGCGGTCGATCAGCGGGCCGTAGGTGGCGATGTTGAGGGCGGCGCGGCGGGCGAGGATGCCGTGCAGCACCAGGACGGGGATGCGCGGCTTGCGCCAGAACAGGAGTTGCATCCCATTCAAACTGGGCGTGGCACAGACGGGACGCAAGGCGTGCGGCCGGGGCGGACGATCGCATGCGGCGGGGGCGCGACTTGGCGGACGCATCCCGCTATATGCATGGCCCCACGAGAGGCATGGGAGGGGCTGGGTGACGGAGGCTGGGATGCCCATGCAGATGCGGCGGCGTGCGCTGCTGGCCGGCGCGGCGGCACTGCCGGCTGGCCTGGTGCGCGATGCCGGGGCGCAGGAATTTCGCGAGCGGCCCGCCGGGCAGGAAGTGGCGCCGATCCTGTTCGTCCACGGCAGCGGCGACAGCGCCGCGCTGTGGATGCCGACGATCTGGCGCTTCGAATCCAATTTCTACGCGCGCGCCCGGCTGTTCGCGCTGGACATGCGGCTGCCGACGGCGCGGCGCGTGGATACGGTGCGCGAGGCGGGCCGCTCCTCCGCCGAGGAGGCCACCGCGCAACTGGCGCAGGAGGTGGCGCGGGTGCGCCGCACCACGGGGGTGGAGCGCCTGGTGCTGGTGGGCCATGGCCGCGGGGGGAACATCATCCGCAACTTCCTGCGCCTGAACCCCGGCCAGAAGGTGAAGGCCGCGATCCTGTGCGCGGCGCCCAGCCATGGGCTGATCGTGTCCGACACGCATCTGGTGGGCAGCGAGTTCAACGGGGCCGGCGCCTTCCTGCGCACGCTGAATGGCATGCCGGGGGAGGTGCCGGCCGGGGTGCCGGTGTTCACGCTGTCCAGCGACAGCCGGGACAAGTGGGCGCAGGCGGATGGGCGGTTCCTCGGCCTGCCGGGGGTGCCGACGGGGATCGACGCGCTGGGCCCGGCGCTGCGCGGGGCGACCAACGTGGTACTGCCGGGGGCAGACCACATGGAGGTGGGGTATTCCGCCGATGCCTTCGCCGAGATCCATCGGATGGCCACAGGCGAGGTGCCGGCGCATAGCCGCATCCGTCCGGAGGTGAAGCCGACGATCAATGGCCGCGTGAGTGCCTGGGAGAACGGCGCACCGACCAATATCGGCGTGGCCGGGGCGCGGGTGCGCGTGTTTCCCGTCGACTCCGCCACCGGCCGGCGGGCGGGGCCGCCGCTGCATGAGCGCATCACGGGAACGGATGGCGCCTGGGGGCCGTTCGACATCGACCCCGAGCTGCATTGCGAGTTCGAGCTGACCGTTCGCGGCTATCCGACCACCCACATCTATCGCGGGCCGTTCCCGCGCGGCAGCGAGCACGTGCACCTGCGGCCCTATTTGCCTTCGGCGGATGATCCCAAGGAGGGCGCGCTGGTGCTGGTGAGCCGTCCGCGCGGGTTCTTCGATGCCGGGCGGGACCGGATCTCCATCGGCGGGCAGGTGGTCGGCGGCCCGCCGGACGTGCCGCACGAGAACACGCTGCGCGCCGTCGGGCCGGCCGGCACGCAGGTGCCGATGCAGGTGGTGCACAACAACGAGCGCCTGGCCGGGCTGACCTGGCCGCTGGCGGAGCGCCGGGTGACGGTGATCGAGCTGACCGAATGAGCGGCGCGCGGGCGGACTCGGCCCTGGTGGAGGTGGAGGGGCTCTGCGTGGCGTTCGGGGCGCGGCGGGTGGTGCGCGACCTGTCCTTCCGGTTGGCGCGTGGGGCGACGCTGGCGCTGGTGGGGGAATCCGGATCCGGCAAGTCGCTCAGCGCGCTGTCCTTGCTGGGGCTGCTGCCGGCGGGGGCGGCGGCGACGGGGCGGGTGCGGATGGCCGGGGAGGATGTGATCGGGGCGGCGCCGGAGACGCTGCGGCGGTTGCGCGGCGGTGTTGCCGGCATGGTGTTCCAGGAGCCGATGAACAGCCTGAACCCGCTGGCGCGGATCGGCGCGCAGGTGATCGAGGCGATCCAGCTGCATCCGCGCCCCGGCGGCGCGCTGTCTGCCGCCGCAGCGCGGGCGCGGGCGGTGGAGTTGCTGGGCGAGGTGGGCTTCCCGGATGGGGCGCAGCGGCTGGATGCGTTTCCGCACCAGCTTTCCGGCGGGCAGCGGCAGCGGGTGATGATCGCGATGGCGCTGGCCAATGATCCCGCGCTGCTGATTGCCGACGAGCCGACCACGGCGCTGGACGTGACCATCCAGGCGCAGATCCTGAAGCTGCTGGCGGCGCAGAAAGCGGCGCGGGGGCTGGCGCTGCTGCTGATCAGCCACGACCTGGCGATCGTGCGGCGCTACGCCGACGACGTGGTGGTGATGAAGGACGGCGCCGTGGTGGAGGCCGGGACGGTGGCCGAGGTGTTCGCGCGGCCGCAGCATCCCTACACGCGGATGCTGCTCTCGGCCGAACCCGGCGGGGCGCCGGCGGCGCTTTCGCCCGCCGCGCCGGTGCTGATGCGCGGGGACGAGGTGCGGGTGCATTTCCCGATCCGGCGCGGGGTGCTGCGCCGGACCATCGGCCATGTGAAGGCGGTGGACGGGGTTTCGGTTTCCATCCGCCAGGGCGAGACGGTGGGGCTGGTGGGTGAATCCGGCTCCGGCAAGTCCACCATGGGCTACGCCTTGCTGCGGCTGCAGCCGGCCGAGGGGCGGATCGCCTTCGCGGGGACCGATCTTTCGTCGCTGGACCGCAGCGCGCTGCGGCGGTTGCGGGCGGACATGCAGATCGTGTTCCAGGACCCGTTCGGCAGCCTTTCGCCGCGGCTTTCGGTGGGCGAGATCATTGCCGAGGGGCTGGCGGTGCATGAGCCGGAACTTCCCGCTGCCGAGCGCGAGGCGCGGGTGGCGGACGCGCTGGCGGAGGTGGGGCTGCCGGCGGACAGCGTGGAGCGCTACCCGCACGAGTTCAGCGGCGGGCAGCGCCAGCGCATCGCGATTGCGCGCGCCATGGTGCTGAAGCCGCGCTTCGTGGTGCTGGACGAGCCGACCAGCGCGCTGGACATGTCCGTGCAGGGGCAGATCGTGGAGTTGCTGCGCCGGCTGCAGGCGGAGCACGACCTGGGCTACCTGTTCATCAGCCACGACCTGAAGGTGGTGCGCGCGATGGCCCACCGCATCGTGGTGCTGCGCGGCGGGCGGGTGGTGGAGGAGGGGCCGGCAGAGGACGTGATCGCCCGGCCGCGGGAGGACTATACCCGCGCGCTGATGGCCGCCGCCTTCAGCCTGGAAGCCGATGAGAGCGGAATCGTCGCCAGTTGATACCGCGCGCGGGGCTGGCCGGTGGCCGCGCGCAAAGCAAAGTCGGCTGCATCCAATCGGGTTGATGCCGCGTAGCGCTTCGTGCCGGGCTGGTGCCCGTGCTACCGTTGCTGCAACAAACCCTGGGGAGCCATACCGCCCATGTTCACCCTCACCCGCCGCCGCGCCCTGTTCGGGGCCGCCACCCTGGCCAGCGTGTATCCCATCCTGCGCGGCAGCCCGGCCCTCGCCCAGGCTGCCGCCGGGCCGTTCAGCCTGCCGGCGCTGCCCTATGCGCCGGAGGCCAACGAGCCCTCCATCGACAAGATGACGATGGAAATCCACCACGGCCGGCACCACGCCGCGTTCATCGGCAACCTCAATGCCGCCGCCAAGGACCACCCGCAGATCGCGGCGATGCCGATGCATCAGGTGCTGCAGAAGATCGGCGAGATGCCGGACGCCGTGCGCGGGGTGATCCGCAACTCCGGCGGCGGGCATGCCAACCACGCGATGTTCTGGACCATCATGGGCGGCAAGGGCGGCGCGCCCGGCGGTGACCTCGCCGCCGCCATCACCCGCGACCTCGGCGGGCTCGACAAGATGAAGACCGACTTCAACGCCGCCGGGGTGCGCGTGTTCGGCTCCGGCTGGGTGTTCGTGACCGTGGACGCCGCCGGCAAGCTGGCGCTGGCCTCGCGCCCCAACCAGGACAACCCGCGCATGGACGGGCAAATGGTGCTGATGGGGAACGACGTGTGGGAACACGCCTATTACCTGAAGTACCAGAACCGCCGCGCCGACTACCTCACGGGCTGGTGGAACATCGTGAACTGGCAAGCCATCGAAGCCCGCTACGCCGCCGCGAAGGCGGGGACGCTGGGGATCTGAGGGAAGGAAGGCGAGGGGCTCTGCCCCTCGACCCCGCTGGGGCCTTAGGCCCCAGACCCCGATACCTTTTCCGCCTTCGGCGGGGAGGGGCCGTCGAGGCGGTGGAGAGACCCGGGCGGCCCCTCCCCGCCGAAGGCGGAACAACTCATGTGGGTCCAGGGACCTCAGGTCCCTGGCGGGTCCAGGGCAGAGCCCTGGCCTTGCTTTCCCTCAGTCCCCGCTGCCCTGTTCCTTCCGGAAGGGCGCGGTGGGGTAGACGCCGAGGATTCGGGTTTCGCGGGAGAAGAACTGCAGTTCTTCCAGGGCGCGGCGCAGGGCCGGTTGTTCCGGATGGCCTTCCACGTCGCACAGGAACTGGGTGGCGGCGAAGCTTCCGCCGACCATGTAGCTTTCCAGCTTGGTCATGTTGACGCCGTTGGTGGCGAAGCCGCCGAGCGCCTTGTAGAGGGCGGCCGGCACGTTACGGACGCGGAAGACGAAGGTTGTCATGAGGTCGGCGCGGTCGGCGCTGACGGTCGGCTTGGTCTTGGACATGACGTAGAAGCGCGTGGTGTTGTGCGAGGCGTCTTCCACGTTGCGGCGCAGCACCTCCAGGCCGAAGAGTTCGGCGGCGAGGTCCGACGCGATGGCGCAGTCTTCGGGGTTGTTCCATTTGGCCACGAGTTCGGCGGAACCGGCGGTATCGGCTTCCACGATGGCCTGGAGGTTCAGTTCGGCGAGGATGTTGCGCACCTGGCCGAGGGCGACGGCGTGGGAGTGGGCGCGCTTGAGGCCGGCGATGGTGGCGCCGCGGGGGGCGAGCAGGCAGTGTTCCACGCGCTGGAAGGCTTCGCCGATGACGTAGAGGCCGGATTCCGGCAGCAGGATGTGCATGTCTGGCACGCGGCCGGCGAGGGA
>JBIKOJ010000103.1:0-18223 GCA_044358135.1 Acetobacteraceae bacterium
AAGCATGTTCTTTTTTGAAAAAAAGAACCAAAAGACTTTTGTTCGTTTGCTTGGCATTTCCCGCCGGGCAAACGGGCAATAGACCAACCGCTTCCTTCCTGCTCTCCGTTCAGGACATACGCACATGGACTTCGACCTCAGCGACGACCAACGCCTTTTGAAAGACAGCGTCGATCGCCTGATCGCCGACCGCTACGCCTTCGAATCCCGCAAGAAGATCATGGCCGAACCCGGCGGCTGGTCGCGCGACATGTGGGCCCAGTTCGCCGAACTCGGCCTGCTCGGCCTGCCCTTCCCGGAAGCCCAGGGCGGCTTCGGCGGCGGCCCGGTCGAGACCATGCTGGTGATGGAAGCCATCGGCCGCGGCCTGGTGCTGGAACCCTTCCTGCCCACCGTCATCCTCGGCGGCGGCCTCATCCAGGCGGCCGGCTCGCCCGAGCAACAGAAGACGCTCCTGCCCCAGATCGCCCAGGGCAAGAAGACCTACGCCTTCGCCCAGGTGGAACGCAGCAGCCGCTACAACCTGGCCGACGTGCAGACCACCGCGAAGCAGGATGGCAGCAGCTGGATCATCAACGGCGAGAAATCCGTGGTGATGGCCGGTGACACCGCCGACACGTTGATCGTGACGGCCCGCACCGCCGGCGGCCGCTTCGACCGCGGCGGCATCGGCCTGTTCCTGGTGAATGCCAAGGCCCAGGGCGTGACGATCCAGGGCTACCCCACCCAGGATGGCACCCACGCCGCCGAGATCCGCTTCGACAACGCCCGCGCCGAAGCCGTCCTCGGCGACCCCGCCGGCGGCCTCGCGGCGGCCGAGCTGGTCATGGACCAGGCCATCGCCGCCATCTGCGCCGAAGCCGTCGGCCTGATGCACGAGATGCACGTCACCACCGTCGACTACATGAAGACGCGCAAGCAGTTCGGCCGCGCCATCAGCGAGTTCCAGGTGCTGCAGCACCGCTCCGTGGACATGTTCGTGGCGCTGGAACAGGCCCGCAGCATGTCCATCTTCGCCACCTTCGCCGCCAGCGAAACCGACCCCGCCAACCGCAGCCGCAACATCTCGGCCGCCAAGGTGCAGATCAACAATTCCGGCAAGCATATCGGCCAGGAATGCGTCCAGCTGCACGGCGGCATCGCCATGACGATGGAATACAAGGCCGGCCACTACTTCAAGCGCATGACCATGCTGGAGCAGCTCTTCGGCGACACCAACACCCACCAGGCCAAGGTCGCCAAGGCCGGAAGCTTGTTCTGATCGCCGCTTGCCGCCGGCCGCTTGGGATCTCCACCGTCCAAGCCGCCCTGTTGCGGCTAACCGTAGGCTGAAACATGCGCGTCGCGCTCTGCATTTCCGGCCAGATACGCAACGCGGAGCAGATGCTGCCTCGTCTGGCTGCATTTGCCCGAAGCATGGAGGCGGATGTTTTTGTCAGTACCTGGACCATGCCTGGCACCAAGGTGTCAGGTGTCCAGGGCATCTGGCACGTGGATCGAATGTTTGGCCCCCTGTTCTGCAGCTTCATGCCGGAGTGGATGTGCCTGGACCGTGGCATCGTCGGCGTCTTTCCTAAGTTTGCCTCAGAGATCGACGAAGGTATCCGGCAGGCGGCGAGCCCCATCTCGGCCATCGACCTGCAGGCGCATTTCCCCAATGCCAGGATCGACCTCGAAGACGCCACAACGCTCGATCTGAGCCTGGAGACGCAGCATTCCGACGACAACAGCCTTCGCATGCTCTACAAGATGTGGCGTTGCAACGAACTGCGCCGCCGCGCTGAAGTGGAGCAGGGCTATCGGTATGACGTCGTGCTGCGCGCCCGCCCTGATATCGTGCCGGACCCAATTCCTGCCTCCGTGCTCGCGGAACTGAGCGCGCCCAACTGCCGTGTGGTTCTAGTCGACGATATCCGGCCTAACATCGTCGGGGACAAATTCGCGCTGTCTGGGCCTGCGGTGGCGGATGAAATTTCCGCCCTATTCGCCAAGGCTGTGGCGGCGCCTGCACGGCCCTGGCGTGGTATCCACCATGAATTTCACGACCACCTGCATGAGCGCAAGCTCGAACCGCGGCTCCATCTGGTCGCGTGGCAATGGGCCGCAGCCGCTCCGTATCAGGCGATGGGGCGCGAAATACTATTGCGGCAATTCGTGCGGCAAGCGTTCGCGCCGAACTTGCCCGCCGTCGCTGCCGGCCCGATGCACGACTTGGCGCGCCTGCTCACTGTCGCCGATCGGTTACAAGTCGCTGACCTTGCGGCGGCGGAGGGGGCACTGGCCGAGGCCATGGGTATCGCCATCGCCCATGATCATGCGGGAGAGGTGATGCTCCACCATGCTCTAATCCTGGCAACGCTGCTGTATTCGGCCAAGGGTGACCACCATACTGCGCGCGCCGCGGGACTGTTGGCCTGGATGGAACGCGTTCGCCTGTCAGGCGCTGGGCAGTCGCCGCCCGCTCTTCACCTGCAAGCAGTCATAAAGGCAGTGCTTGAAATACCAACTGGTGCCGGGCCCATCGGCAATCTTGAGCTTGCCACCGCGACGGAATGGCTGCGTGGCGCCGGCATCAACGAGATCCTTCGTCCCGTCCTTGCCCTTCATGAAGCGGACGACCTATCCAAACTCGCGCCTGCACTTCAGGACTTGCAGGCCATGCATGAGGGCTCTCCTGCCCATATCGAAGCGACCCGAGCGCGTGGCTTCCATTTACTTAACAGCGGTAACAATCTTGCTGCACGCGAGGCCGCGGAAACAATGATCCGACTCGCGCCCGGGAATTGGTATGGCTACGACCTTATGGGCCACGTTTTGGAACGAAGCCGCGACCCGGAAGGAGCGTTGGTATATGCCATCCGCGCCCTAGAATGCTTCCCCCTGCAAGGCGGACTGCAGGCACGCGTAGGCTTCGTGCTGGTCTTCCTGCTGAGCCGCCCACAGGAGGCATTGGTTTATCTAAAACGTGCCAACGAACTCTGGGACGATGCGCGGCCGTGGTTCTGGTATGCCATCGCTCTGGAACAATCCGCTGACCATGACACGGCGCTCATCGCCATCGCAGAAGCAATAAAACGCGACGGCGGGAACGCGTACTATCGGGCGGCACATGACCAAATAGTCCAGGGCAAGGCAGGGTCAGCGGCATGATTATTCCCCTGCCCAGCCAGGAACGAGATGGAGGCGCTGACATACACGACGGCACAGCGCAGATCGTGCCGATCCCGAGTCTGCGATAAGAAGGCACGTTCTTTTTCTTGAGCGAAACAAGACCTTTCCTATCATCGTTCCTGAAGGACCCCCGCCGGATGTCAAACCTCTCCGCCACCAACAAGCTCCGCTACGACCTCTCCGGAAAGGCGGCCCTCGTCACCGGCGCCGCCTCGGGCATCGGGCTGGCCACCGCCACCATGCTCGCCCGCAACGGCTGCGCGGTCGCCATCAACCACCTGGCCAACGACCCGCGCGGCGAGGAAGCCGTCGCCAACCTCCGGCAGGAGGGCCTGAACGTCATTTCCGCCCCCGGCAATGTCGGCGTGGCCGGCGAGTGCGAGCAGATGGTAGAGGATGCCTGCCGCAAGCTGGGCCGGCTCGATCTGCTGGTGAACAATGCCGGCACCCCCGGCGTGAAGGAAGTGGTGCCCCCCGCGCGCATCGACCTGATCACCGATGAGCTTTGGGAAACCCTGCTCCAGGTGAACCTCGTCGGCGTGTTCCGGTGCTCCAAGGCCGCCGCCCCTTGGCTGAAGGAAAGCCAGGGCGCCATCGTCTCCACCGCCTCCATCGCCGGCCTGCACAGCGCGGGCTCGTCGCTGGCCTACGGTGCGACCAAGGCCGGTGTCATCTCCCTCACCAAGAACCTCGCCCGCGGCCTCGCCCCGGTGCGCGTCAACGCCATCGCGCCCGGTGCGGTGAACTCGTCCTGGCAGATCGAATGGACGCCGGAAGCCCGCCAGCACTCCATCGAGAAGGCGACGCTGAAGCGCCGCTGCGAGCCGGAAGACCTGGCCGAGGTCATCGTCTTCCTCGGCTTCGGCGCGTCCATGGTCACCGGCCAGACCATCGTGGTGGATGGCGGCCTCACGTTGTAGGCGGCCACCGTCGGCGCAGCCCCGGGGGCCTACGCCTCGGGGTAGGGCGGCTTGAAGATTCCGGCGGGGCTCAGGGTGAAGATCTCGCACCCCGTCTCGGTCACGCCGATCATGTGCTCGAACTGCGCCGACAGGCTGCGGTCGCGCGTGACCGCCGTCCAACCGTCATCGAGCACCTTCACGTCTGGCCGTCCGGCATTCACCATCGGCTCGATGGTGAAGAACATGCCCGCCGCCAGCCGCGGCCCCTCGCCGGGGCGGCCGAAATGCAGCACGTTCGGCGGCGCGTGGAACACCCGCCCGATCCCGTGGCCGCAGAAATCGCGCACCACGCTGAAGCGCTGCGCTTCCACATAGTTCTGGATGGCGTGGCCGATATCGCCGAAATGCGCCCCTGGCTTCACCGCCGCCAGGCCACGCATCAGCGCCTCGTGCGTCACCTCGATCAGGTTGCGCGCCTTTGTGCTGGGCACGCCGGCGCAGTACATCCGGCTGCTGTCGCCGTACCACCCGTCCAGGATCACGGTCACGTCGATATTGACGATGTCCCCCGCCTCCAGCCGCCGGTCGCCGGGGATGCCGTGGCACACCACATGGTTGATGCTGGTGCAGATGGATTTCGGGTAGCCGCGGTAGTTCAGTGGCGCAGGGGTGGCGCCATGGGCCAGGATGTACTCGTGGCACACCCTGTCCAGCTCCTCCGTCGTCACGCCGGGCTGAACATGGGCCGTGATCATGTCCAGCGTTTCGGCCGCCAGCCGCCCGGCCGCCCGCATCCCGGCGAAATCCTCCGGCGCATGCAGCGTGATCCGTCGTGCGTCCTGCCTGCCGTCCATCAAGGCCTCCTCGCTGCCGCCTGGTGGCCGCGCAATGGCTCCAAAATGCGCAAGCGCCGGCTGCCCTGCAAGGGCGAAGCGGGCGGGCGTGCCCTGCGGCCGGTCAGCGGCTGGCCATCTGCCCCGCTTCGGGCCGGATCGGCACGCAGGGGATCTTGCGGCGGGACAGCAGGCCGCACGCCTCCTGAACCTCGGCATGGGTCAGCCCGATCACCTGCGCGCGATAGGAAAGCCGGCGCTGCACCGTCACCGTCTCCACGCGCGCCTCACCGGAATCGGCAATCTTGCGCGCCGCCACCGCCGCCTGCCGCGCCGCCCGCTCGGTGCCGAACGCCCCCACCTGGACCGCCCAGCGCGCGGCGGGCCGCCGCGGCGGTGCCACCACCGGGGCTGCCGCCGGGGCCACCGGCGCCGCCACCGCAGCGGAAACCAGCATCGGCATCCGCCCGGCCACGCGCGGCGCGATCGGCACGTCCAGCTTCTCGAAGCCCTGGTCCAGCAGCGCCACCATGTGCAGGTCGCGCTCCCAGCCGCGGGCAGCGCCCATCACCACGCCGATCAGCCGCACATTGCCGCGCACCGCGGAGCTGACCAGGTTGTAGCCGGAGGCGTCGATATACCCGGTCTTGATCCCGTCTGCGCCTGGGTAGGTGTCCAGCAGGTGGTTGTGGTTGCGGAACACCTGGCCGCGGAAGCGGAACTGCGTGGTCGAGAAGTATTTGTATTCCTGCGGGAAATCGCCCAGCAGCCGGCGCGCCAGCGTCGCCATGTCGCGTGCCGTCGTCACCTGGTCCCAGTCCGGCAGGCCGGATGCGTTGCGGAACACCGTCTGGCTCATGCCCAGCGCCCGCGCCCGCAGCGTCATCACCCGCGCGAAGCGGTCCTCGGTGCCGCCCAGCAATTCCCCCAACGCCGCGGCGGCATCGTTGGCAGACCGCGTCACCAGCCCCAGGATCGCCTCTTCCACCGTCAGCCGCCCGCCCGCCGGCACGCCCAGCTTGGTCGGCGACATGGAGGCGGCATAGGCCGACATCGGCACGCGCTGGTGCAGGGCGATGCGCCGGTCCCGCAATGCCTCGAACGTCATGTACAAGGTCATGATCTTGGTCAGGCTCGCCGGGTGGCGCAGCTCGTCCGGGTTCACCGCCGAGATCATGCGCCCGCTGCGCGCCTCCAGGATCAGGGAGGAATAGCGCTCGGAACCGATCTGCGCGGCGGCGGGCCCGGCACCGGCTGTTGCCAGGAGGAATCCGGCCAGGAGCACTCCGCACACAAGCTGCGCCATGCGGCGCAGTCGTTCCAGGCGATCAGCCATTGCAGAGCGGGCTCCCAGCGAATCCTCGATTTCTAGCGGTGGCGGGGCGGGCGTGTCCAGCCCAAACGCGCCTTTGAAAGGCATGAATCTGAATGCCTTGCCGCACGAAGTTACGAAACTCGACGCATCTGCCCATCTCTCCATCGCACCGGATGTGCCATGTTGCACTGCACCATTTTTCTGATTGTGCAGCGCACAATATTCTTGACCCCCCGAAACCACCCTGCCATAAGCCCGCTCGTGCTGCACCGCAGCAAGCCGTTTCGAGGCCGCGAGGCCGCAGACCAGGAAAGACAGGGACCATGGCCAGGAAGCCCGCCGCCACCGCCGCCACCCCCGCGATCGAGCAGGCGCCCGCGCCCGCCCCCGCGGCCAATGCAGCACCGGCCGGACCTTTCGAGCGCACCGTGGCCGCCCTGAAGGACAGCGCTGCCGGCGCGGTTGCCGGCCACGACAGCACACAGGAAAAGGTAAAGAATACCATGGAAAAGGCCGTCAAGTCCGCCGAAGAGCTCGTCTCCTTCAGCCAGGGCAATTTCGAGGCGATGATGCAGGCCGGCCAGATCTGGGCCGCCGGCGTGCAGGACCTGCACAAGACCTTCGCCGCCACCGCGCAGGCCCAGGTTGAGGCCGCGATGGGCACCTTCAAGGCGCTCTCCTCGGTGAAGTCCCTGAAGGAAGCGATGGACCTCCAGTCCAGCCTCGCCCGCGCCTCGGTCGAGACCGCCGTCAGCGAGACCGGCAAGATCACCGACGCCTCGATGAAGCTGGCCGAGCAGGCCATGGCTCCCCTCACTGCCCGCGTCACGCTGGCAGTGGAGAAGTTCGCCCGCGTCGGCTGAACCTCACGGTTCGCCAGCGGACGACCCCGGCCCCGCGGCGCCTATCCCCCCCCTGGCGCCGCAGGGGCCACGCGACGAGGCCCGGACGTTCCTCCCCGTCCGGGCCTCGCCTGCGTTCGCGGCCGCCCCGTTTCCCCGCGGGCGGGTTTGCGATATGCTAAGGCATTGGGCACAGAATGCCCGGCGGGCCAGGCCCGCGGGGGGCACCCCCATACGAGATCTAGGGTGGCGCAGGATGAGTGACGGCGGCGACAAGCGCGGCAGCGACGACGATGGCCGCAAGGGCAATGGCGAAACGCCGAACACCGGCGTGGTCGTCAAGGCGCGGCCGAAAACCCGCAAGCCCGCCATGTACAAGGTATTGATGCTGAACGACGACTACACGCCGATGGAGTTCGTCGTCCACGTCCTGGAGCGCTTCTTCCAGAAAACGCGCGAGGAAGCCACGCGCATCATGCTGCACGTCCACCGCCGTGGCGTCGGCGTCTGCGGCGTGTTCACCTATGAGGTGGCCGAAACCAAGGTCACCCAGGTGATGGACCTCGCCCGCCAGAACCAGCACCCCCTGCAGTGCACCATCGAGAAGGACTGAGTCCGTCGGGAACCGACCGGGCCAGCGCCTTGGGCATCCCCGCCGCCTCCGCATATCCACGCACCGTCGCGCGCCGGGATCTTTCAACCCGCGCCCGCCCCCGGTCAGCCCGCCCCACCCGGCATGGCTTGGGCCCGTTTTCGTTTCCGCCTCGCCACGCCATGTCACTGCCGTGGAACACTCTGCCCCGGCCCCCCATCGCCCCGCGCCAAAAAAACGCTGGTGCGACCACCCCGGCATCGCGAATGATGGCGCTTCGGCCACACCACAGGCCCGCAGGTCGCCCCCCTGGCCGACGGGCCGCGCCCACCGCGACGACGTGCCATTTCCCCCGGCCGGGCCATTCCCCGCGCTGCGCCTTACCTGAGGAGCGTTGACATCCATGCTCTCCCGCAATCTTGAACAAACGCTCCACCGCGCCCTGGGCCTCGCCTCCGAGCGCAAACACGAATACGCGACGCTGGAGCACCTGCTGCTCGGCCTCACCGACGATTCGGATGCGGCCACGGTCCTGCGCGCCTGCGGCGTCGACCTGGACAAGCTGCGCACCGAACTCACCGAGTTCCTGGACAAGGACCTCGCCGGCCTGGCCACGGATCGCCCCGGCGAGCCCAAGCCCACCGCCGGCTTCCAGCGCGTGGTCCAGCGCGCCGCCATCCACGTCCAATCCTCCGGGCGCGAGGAAGTGACCGGGGCGAACGTGCTGGTGGCCCTTTTCAGCGAACGCGAAAGCCATGCAGTCTATTTCCTGCAGACGCAGGACATGACCCGTCTCGACGCCGTGAATTTCATCAGCCACGGCATTGCCAAGGCACCCGGCCGCTCGGCCGCGCGCCCGGTGCAGGGCTCCGGCAACCAGGAGGGCAGCGGCGAGGTGGAACGCGAGGAAAAGCCACGGGGCAAGGGGCAGGACGCGCTGGGCAACTACTGCGTCAACCTCAACAAGAAGGCGCAGTCCGGCAAGATCGACCCGCTCATCGGCCGCGAGCAGGAGATCGAGCGCACCATTCAGATCCTGTGCCGCCGCACCAAGAACAACCCGCTCTACGTGGGCGACCCCGGCGTCGGCAAGACCGCCATCGCCGAGGGCCTGGCCAAGCGCATCATCGAGGGCGACGTGCCCGAGGTGCTGTCCAAGTCCACCATCTTCTCGCTGGACATGGGCGCGCTGCTGGCCGGCACCCGCTACCGCGGCGATTTCGAGGAGCGGCTGAAGGCCGTCATCACCGAGCTGGAGGCGCACCCCAACGCCATCCTGTTCATCGACGAGATCCACACGGTGATCGGCGCCGGCGCCACCAGCGGCGGCGCGATGGACGCCTCCAACCTGCTCAAGCCCGCGCTCGCCCAGGGCACGCTGCGCTGCATCGGCAGCACCACCTACAAGGAATTCCGCAACCACTTCGAGAAGGACCGCGCCCTCGTCCGCCGCTTCCAGAAGATCGACGTGAACGAGCCCTCGGTCGAGGATGCCATCAAGATCCTCAAGGGCCTGAAGACCAACTACGAGAAGCACCACAAGGTCCGCTACACCGATGAGGCGATCAAGGCCGCCGTCGAGCTGTCCAACAAGTACATCCACGACCGCAAGCTGCCGGACAAGGCGATCGACGTCATCGACGAGGTCGGCGCCAGCCGCATGCTCCTGCCCGAGAACAAGCGCCGCAAGACCGTCACGTTGAAGGACGTGGAGGACATCGTCGCCAAGATCGCGCGCATCCCCGCCAAGTCGGTCAGCAGCGACGACAAGGAAACCCTACGCAACCTCGAACGCGACCTGAAGTCGATGGTCTTCGGGCAGGACCGCGCGATCGAGGCGCTCTCGGCCGCGATCAAGCTCGCCCGCGCCGGCCTGCGCGAAGTGGAAAAGCCGATCGGCAACTACCTCTTCTCCGGCCCCACCGGCGTCGGCAAGACCGAGGTCGCCCGCCAGCTCGCCTCCACCCTGGGCATCGAGCTGATCCGCTTCGACATGTCGGAATACATGGAGCGCCACTCGGTCAGTCGCCTCATCGGCGCGCCCCCGGGCTATGTGGGCTTCGACCAGGGCGGCATGCTGACCGACTCGATCGACCAGCACCCCCACTGCGTGCTGCTGCTGGATGAGATCGAAAAGGCCCACCAGGACCTCTACAACATCCTGCTGCAGGTCATGGACCACGGGAAGCTGACGGACCACAACGGCAAGACCGTCGATTTCCGCAACGTCATCCTGATCATGACCACCAACGCCGGCGCGTCGGACCTGGCCAAGGAAACCATCGGCTTCGCCCGCGAGGATGGCCGCAAGGGCGAGGACGGGGAGGCCATCAAGCGCCTGTTCACGCCGGAGTTCCGCAACCGCCTCGATGCCGTCGTCGCCTTCGCCCCGCTCACGCAGGAAATCGTCGGCCGCGTGGTGGAGAAGTTCGTGATGCAGCTGGAAGCCCAGCTCGCAGACCGCAACGTCACCATCGAGCTGTCGAGTGCCGCCAAGGAATGGCTCGCCGAACGCGGCTACGACCGCCTCTACGGCGCCCGCCCCCTGGCCCGCGTGATCCAGGAATACATCAAGAAGCCGCTCGCCGAGGAACTCCTCTTCGGCAAGCTGGTGAAGGGCGGCTCCGTCAAGGTCACCCTCAAGGACAAGGCCCTGGCCTTCGAGATCATCGAAGCCGCCCCGCCCGCCCTCCCGAAGCCGGAATCCGACGGCGACGAAGGTGGCGCGGAGAAGGAACCCGAAGTGGCCGGCTGACACCTCCAGCCACCGACCAGAACAACGCCGTCGGGCTTACCCCCGGCGGCGTTTTTCGTGTTCGGCATATGGCGGATACGCGAAGCGTGATCCGCCACCTTCAGCCGAAGGCAAGCGCGTTCTTTCTTGAAGGAAAAAACCAAAGACCTTTCCCCAATCGCACCCCACCTGCCGCCATAACGTAGCGCGGACTTCAGTCCGCCATCTTCCGAACTTCCATTGGATGTGAAACGCTACCGATGCAGATAGGCGGCGTTCGTCACTCCGAGGAAACCATCGTGTCCATCCCGGACTACCAAACCCTGATGCTGCCGGTCCTCCGGCTCTCGGCCGACTGTCCAAGGCCCATCCGGGAGATCACCGAGGCGGTAACCCAGGAGTTCGGCCTCTCCGAGGAAGAACGGCACCAGGAACTTCCAAGCGGTAAGGGCGTCACCGTGATCCACAGCCGAGTGGGTTGGGCAAAGACCTACCTGAAGCAGGCGGGTCTGGTGTCCCAGCCACGCCGCGGAGTGGTGGAGGCGACTGCGGCCGGTCGCGACCTTCTCGCGTCCGGCGTCACCACCATCAGCAACACCACGCTTGAGCGCTATTCAGGCTTTGTAGAATTCAAGCTTCGCAGTCGACCTGACGTCGGTTCCGTCGATGTCCAATACTCCCAGGGCGATGAGCCCCGCCCTACCTCCGACACCATCGTCTCCGCCCCTCCTGAGGAACTCATCGACCGGGCCGCCGGCGAGCACGACACCGAACTCCGCACCGAACTTCTCGCCCGCCTGCACACGTCCGATCCCGCTTTCTTCGAAAAGGTCGTCATCGATGTCATGCTCGCCATGGGCTACGGGGGCACCCACAGTGATGCCGGCCGCCGCCTCGGCCGCAGCGGCGACGGTGGCGTCGACGGCGTCATCAACGAGGATCGCCTCGGCCTGGACCGTATCTACCTCCAGGCCAAGCGCCTCGCGGCCGACACCACGGTCGGCCGTCCCTTGGTCCAGGCCTTCGTCGGCGCGCTACACGGCCAAGCTGCCCACAAGGGCGTTTTCATCACCACGTCCGGCTTCTCCCGCGAAGCCATCGACTACGTCCGCACTCTGGCCAGTATGCGGGTTATCCTCATCGACGGCCCCATGCTCGCCGGCCTGATGATCGACCACGGTGTTGGCGTCCGACCCCACCGCACCGTCGTCCTTAAGCGTCTGGACCTCGACTACTTTGAGGACGGCGATATCTGATTGCCTGAACCGCCCCACATCCTTCCCAACCCCTCCCCACCCCTGTAGCCTCCCCTCAAAGCGCCGCGGGGAAACGAAACCAATGCTCACCGACCATCACGGCCAGCCCATCACCACCACCTCCCCCGCCGCCCGTGACGCCTACAACCGCGGTTGCGCGCTCATGCTCGGCGCCTATCCCGGCGCCGCGGACTCATTCGCCCAGGCGCTGGCCGCCGACCCCAACCTCGCTCTCGCCCACGTCGCCACTGCCCGGATGCAGCAGATGCGCAGCGACATGCCGGCCGCTCGCGCCGCCCTGGCCGAGGCCACGCGCCACGCCCCCGCCCTCTCCCCGTGCGAAGCCAGCCACATCGCCTATTTCAACCTCCTCTTCGCCGGCCAGTCCGAGGCCGCCCTCGCCGCCCTCACCGAGCACCTCCAGTCCTGGCCGCGCGACGCCATGGCGCTCAGCACCTGCATGACCCCCTCCGGCCTCATCGGCTTCTCCGGCCGTCTGGGCCGCGAGCGCGAGCAGGTCGCCTTCCTTGAACGCGTCGCCCCGCACTACGAGGATGACGGCTGGTTCGCCGCCCACCACGCCCATGCCCTTATCGAGGACGGCCAGAACACCCAGGCCCGCCCGTGGCTGGAAAAGGCCGAGGCCCTCACGCCGCGCAGCCCCTGGATGGCCCACGCCCGCGCCCATCTGCACTACGAGGAAGGCGAAACGGAAGCCGCCCGCCGCTTCCTGGCCGCCTGGCTGCCCGGCTACACCCGCGAAGGCGCCCTGTCCGGCCATCTCAGCTGGCATCTCGCCCTCTCTGAACTCGCCGCCGGCAACGCCGAGGCCGCCTTCTCCCTGTATCGCGACACGATCGCCCCCGGCGCCCATCGCGGCCACAAGATGATCCAGCTCGGCGATGCCGTGGCCTTTCTCTGGCGCGCCGAGCTCGCCGGCGCCCAACCCGATCCTGCCCAGTGGCAGGCGCTGCATGCCTTCGCCCAGGCCATGTTTCCCCGCGCCGGCACCGCCTTCGCCGACTGGCACATGGCGCTGGCCGACGCCACGGCCGGCGACGACGCCGCCCTCTCCGCCCGCGTGGCGGAAATCGAGACCCTGGCCCAGGGCGGCCGCTACCCGGCTGCCCCCGTGCTCCCCGCCCTGGCCCGGGCCTTCGCCGCCTTCCGCCAGCAGGACTACGCCGCCGTCATCGCCGCCCTCGCCCCGGTTGTGGCCCAGCGCGAACGCATCGGCGGCAGCCGCGCGCAAACCGACCTGGTGGATTTCACCCTGCTGCGCGCCTATGTCGCCGCCGGCCGGCACGAAGAGATGCGCGCCATGCTCTCCCGCCGTCGTCCCGGCCCGAGCCGGATCCCGGTTGCCGGGATGCCGATGCTGCATTGACCGTCCCGCTGCCGTCCCACCTCCACCCGGTGGCCCCATGCCCGCCATGTGTTGCCGCTGTGGACCCTGCACCGGGCCCGGCCCCCCCAGGCGCCACTGCCACGCCCGCTCAACCGTGCGCCCCTGGCGCGCGGCGGCGGCGGCATGCCCTGTCACCGGGGGAAGCGCATAAATTGCGTATCCGGTACAAGTCACAATCGGGAAGCTTCGGCGGTCTGGGAAAAGACGTAGATCGAAACAGCACTTTTTCCTTCATTCCCCCTTAAGCGAAGCGATCCACTACGGCGGTCTGCCACCCGCCTTCTGGAGTCGCCCATGTCCGCAACCGCATCCGCAGCACCGGCCGCACGCCCGCGCGCCGTCATCCGCCCCCGTCTCGCGGCCGCCTTCGCGGTTCTCCTGGTCCTCATGCTCGGCATTGCCGGCTTCGCCATCCACCGCGTCAATGCCATCGCCGGTGCGCTTGCCACCATGAACGACGTCAACAGCGCCAAGCAGCGCTTCGCCATCAACTTCCGCGGCTCCGTCCACGACCGCGCCATCAGCCTGCGCGACGTCGTGCTGAACGCCGATGCCGCCGCCGCCTCGCCCGACCTGCAGGACATCGCCCGCCTCGCCACCTTCTATGCAAGCAGCGCCACCAGGCTCGACACGCTGATGGCCACAGGCGCCGAGGTCACCCCCCGCGAGCAGGAGATCCTGGCCGCCATCAAGCAAACCGAAGCCCGCACCAACCCGCTGGTCGATCGCGTCGTCGCCCTGCAGCGCCAGGGCGATGCCAAGGCCGCCCAGGCCCTGCTGATGGCGGAAGCCCGGCCCGCCTTCGTCGAATGGCTCGCCCGCATCAACCAGTTCATCGACCTTCAGGAAGCCAAGAACGGCGCCATCGCCGCCCAGATGCGCAGCGTCGCCGAAGGCTTCCAGTCGCTCATGCTGGCGCTGGCCGCCGGCGCCCTGGCGCTGGGCATCGGGGCGGCCTGGTTCGCCATGCGCGCCATCCGCCCGCTGCAGGACCTCGCCGCAACCATGCTGCGCCTCGCCCGCGGCGAGAAGCAGGCCACCATCCCCGGCACCGGCCGGCGCGATGAGGTCGGCGCCATGGCCGGCGCCGTCGCCGTCTTCCGCCAGCAGGGCGAGGAAGCCACCCACCTGCGCGAGCAGCAGGAGCAGGAGCGCGAGGCTTCCCGCCAGGCCCAGGCCTCCGCCCTGCTCGCCATGGCCGACCGCGTCGAGAACCAGACCCTCGTCGCCATGAACGAGATCACCGACCAGGCCCGCCGCCTGGCGCGGGAGGCCGCAGCCATGTCCGCCGCCACCGCCCGTGTCGACGGCAACACCGGCGCCGTCAACGCCGCCGCCACCGAATCGCTCAAGGTCGCCGAAACCGTCGCCTCCGCCGCCGAGGAACTCGCCGCTTCCATCCGCGGCATCACCGAACGCGTGGAGGAAGCCGCCGGCGTCGGCCGCGCCACCTCGGCCGACAGTGCCGAGACCGAGCAGGTCATCGTCTCCCTCTCCACCGCCGTCGGCGCCATCGGCAAGGTCACCAACCTCATCCAGGAAATCGCCAGCAAGACGAACCTTCTTGCGCTGAACGCCACCATTGAGGCCGCCCGGGCCGGCGATGCCGGCAAGGGCTTCGCCGTCGTCGCCTCCGAGGTCAAGACGCTTGCCACCCAAACCGCCCGCGCCACGGAGGAGATCGGCCGCCAGGTCGATACCGTCCGCAGCCGCACCCAGGCCGCCGTCGAGACGGTGCGCCGCATCTCCGCCTCCGTCGCCCGCATGGACACGTTGTCCACCACGCTGGCCGAAGCCGTGCAGCAGCAGGATGCCGCCACCCGCGAGATCGCACGCTCCATCGCCCTGGCCGCCCAGTCCTCCCGCGACGTGACGGAACGCATCGCGGAGGTTGCTGCCGATGCCCGCGAGGCCGGCGCCCGCGCCGCCACCACCCAGGGCGAGATTGAACGCCTCTCCGGCAACGCCGAGCGCATCACCCACGAGGTGGTCGCCATCCTGCGCACCTCGGTCCCGGAGGTGGATCGTCGCGCCGCCGGGCGCGTGCCGGCCAACGGCACCGCGGTGCTGACCATCGGCGGCACCGCCACCACCCTGCGCCTGGTCGACCGCGCCGAGGGTGGCTTCAGCCTCGCCGGCACCTTCGCCGGCCGGCCGGGCCAGAAGGGCACCGTCACCCTGCCGGGCGAGCGCCCCCGCCCGGTCGAGGTCCGCAACGTCCAGGGCGACCGCGTAGGCCTCGCCTTCCTCGAAGCCGGCCGCGCCGCCGCCTGATGCATTGACAGAACGCGCCGGCTGCGCCCATGGCACGCCCAGACAAGGGGGTGGACCATGGACGCAGCCGCCGCAGCGACGCAGATTCCAGACGCCCGCGGGATCAACCTCCACCGCGCCGACCCCGACGCCGCGTCGCTGCACGCCCTCTACCTGCCCCCCGATCTCGCCGCCCACCTCGCCCCGCAGTTCGACCGCCTCGGCGCCCTGGCCGGCGGCAAACTGGATGAACAGGCCACCACCGCAGACCGCAACCCGCCGACGCTCTCCGTCCGCCGCCGCACCGGCCAGGACGCGAACGACATCCAGAAGCACCCGGACTACGTGGCCATGGAGCGCCTGGCCTACAGCGAGTTCGGCCTCGCCGCCCTGTCCCATCGCGGCGGCGTCCTCGGCTGGCCCGCCCCCATGCCGCCGGCCGCCAAATACGCGCTGACCTACCTCTTCGTGCAGGCCGAGTTCGGCCTCTGCTGCCCCGTCTCCATGACCGACAGCCTCACCCGCACCCTGCGCAGGTTCGGCGCGCCGGAGCTGGTGGACCGCTATTTCGCCCGCCTCACCAGCCTGGATTTCGACACGCTGGCCCAGGGCGCGATGTTCATGACCGAGCAGGGCGCCGGCTCCGATGTCGCCGCCACCGCCACCCGCGCCGAACCCAGCAACGCGCAAAGCTGGCGCCTGTGGGGCGACAAATGGTTCTGCTCCAACCCCGATGCCGACCTCGCCATGGTCCTCGCCCGCAGCGAGGACACGCAGGGCCTCCCCGGCATCTCCCTTTTTCTCCTGCCGAAGATCCGCCAGGACGGCACGCCCAACGCCTATCGGATTCTCCGCCTCAAGGACAAGCTCGGCACCCGCTCCATGGCCTCCGGCGAGATCCGCCTGGAAGGGGCCGAGGCCTACCTGGTCGGTGAGCGCGGCCGCGGCTTCAAGCAGATGGCGGACATGATCAACAACTCCCGCCTCTCCAACGGCATGCGCGCCGCCGGCCTCATGCGCCGCGCCACCACGGAGGCCCTGCACATCGCCCGCCACCGCCGCGCCTTCGGCCGCGCCCTGATCGACCTGCCCCTGATGCGCCGCCAGCTCGCCAAGCTGCTCGTCCCCACCGAGCAGGCGCGCAGCATGATGTTCACCACCGCCGACGCCCTCGCCCGCGCCGATGCCGGCGACCCCACCGCCGCCCAGCTCGCCCGCATCCTCACCCCCCTGATCAAGTTCCGCGCCTGCCGGGATGCCCGCCGCGTCACCGGCGACGCCATGGAAGTCCGCGGCGGCTGCGGCTACATTGAGGAATGGCCCGACGCCCGGCTGCTGCGCGACAGCCACCTCGGCTCGATCTGGGAAGGCACCAGCAACATCGTCGCTCTCGATGTCATGCGGGCCATCACCCGCGAAGGCTCACTGCCCCCGCTCGTCGCCCACCTGCAGGCCCGCACCGCCGACCACGCCTTGCGGGATGCCCTGGCCCGCGCCGCCACCTTCGCCGAGCGGGTGGCGGGGCAGGGCGCCGAACCCCTCGCCCGCCAGGCCGCTTCCGGCCTCTACCACGCTACCTCCGCGATCACCCTGGCCTGGGAAGCCGAACAGGCCGGCCTCCCGCACCGCCGGGCTTTGGCACAGCTGGTGCTCCTGCACCGCCTCAGCCCGCGCGATCCGTTGGCGGGGCCAAACGATGAGGCGTTGATCGATGAAGTCCTGAAGCAAGCGGTTCTTTTTTGAAAAAAAGAACCAAAAAACTTTTAAGACTTGATGCGGAGGGCCGAAAAACAAATTTTAAAAGTCTTTTTGCTTCTTTTTCTTCAGAAAAAGAAGAATCCTTGCTTACGTCAGATCATCCAGCGGCCAGATCGGCCGCCTGATGTTCCGATACGGATACCGCGCCCAATCGAACGACGTGATCCCGCCGGACTCCACGTAGATCAGCCGTCGGCCGATCTTCTCGAAATCCGCCCGGAAGTGGTTCATCGCCTTGCAGGCCAGGATGTTCATCGTCTCCGGCTGCAACCCGAAGATGCGGAACTGCTCGCGGTCGTCGATCTGCACCCGGTGGGTCGCCACCACCACCGCGATGCCGCCGACCTGCAGCAGCGCAGAGGGCCCGTAATTGGTCACGCTCCCGGTGGCGAACGGCCCCTTGCGCACCACCCGCCCGTCGCTTACGGCCTTCACCACGCCTGTCACCCGCAACGGCCCGCCGCCATTCGCCGGGTCGAACTTGCCGCCGAGATCGAGCGTCACCGTCGCCCCCACCCCGGCCGCGATGCAGGCCTGCGCCGCCGCTCCATCGGCGATCGAGCCGAGTGCGGCATCCTGCACCCCCGCCGCGATCATCGCCGCCAGCAGGTTGGTCCCGTCGCCCACCCCGGCCCCGCCGGGGCAGTCGGTGTAGTCGCCGATCAGCAGCGGGCCTGGGCCTTCGGCGGGGGCGCGGGCGATCACCATCGCCTCCTCCATCGGCAGCAGCCGGATCGTCTTGATGTCCCGCGTCTCCCACGCGAAATCCATCAGCCGCTCGGCCGCCGCCTGCGCGCGGCCGCGGTCGCCGTCGGCGGTCACGAAGATGCTCGGCCCCACGTTGATCTTGTCGGACCAGTCGAACCCCGCGTTGATGCCGATATCCAGCAGCGCATTGTCCGCCGCCCGCTCCGCATCCGCCCGCTTCAGGATATCCACCATCGGCCCATGGCCGGAGATGGTCCGCCCCTGGTCCAGCGCATTCATCATCGGCCGCTGCGCATAGGCCACCACCGGCTTCACCGTGCCCAGCATCGCCGCCTGCAACAGCTCGCCCGCCCGCGAGGCCGTCTCGTGCATGTCCACATGCGGCGTGGTGCGGTAGCAGGAGACGATGTCGGCGAACTCCGCCAGCGCCGGCCCGGCATTGGCATGCAGG
>JBIKOJ010000224.1:0-8133 GCA_044358135.1 Acetobacteraceae bacterium
GATATGGAAGGTCAGCGCATCGCCATGCCGGAAATCCGGCCCCATGCGCCGCGCATCGTCGCCCCCCTCCGGCCGCTCCACCTTGATCACCTCGGCCCCGAGATCCGCGAAGATCGCCCCCACGAAGGGCCCGGCCAGCACCTGCCCCAGCTCGATCACCTTCAGCCCTGCCAGGATACCTGCCATACCGCCCTCCCCATTCGCACCCCGCGTCTCTACCTTGGGGTTCGACAAGGAGAAAGCATGACCCAGCTGATCGGCGTGTTCGACCTGTTCCGGGTCGGCCTCGGCCCCTCCTCCTCCCACACCGTGGGCCCGATGCGCGCCGCCCGCGCCTTCGTCCTCGCCGCCGCCCCCCTCGCCGGCGGCGTGGCCAGGCTGCGCGTCACCCTCATGGGCTCCCTGGCCTGGACCGGCCGCGGCCACGCCACCGACACCGCCGTCTTCGCCGGCCTCGCCGGCCTGGAACCCGCCACCGCCGAACCCACCGAAGTCTTCGCCCTCGCCGAGCGCGCCCAGGCCGACCGCGCGCTGAACCTCCCCGCCCTCGGCCGCGTGGAGCTGGAAATCGTCTTCGACCGCGTCACCCCCACGCCAGACCACCCCAACACCCTGAAGCTCGAAGCCCTCACCGAAGCCGGCCACGTGCTGCTGGCCGAAACCTGGTTCTCCATCGGCGGCGGCTTCGTCCTGCGCGAAGGCGAAACCCAGGCCGCCACCACCGGCCCCGCCCTGCCCTACCCCTTCGCCTCCGCCGCCGAAATGCTCGCCATGGCGACCGAAGCCGGCCTCTCCATCCCCGACCTGCAACGCGCCAACGAGCTCGCCGCCCGCCCGGAACCCGAGCTGCGCGCCCACCTCGCCGCCATCCAGGCCACCATGGAAGCCTGCATCGAGCGCGGCCTGCTGGGCGAAGGCATCCTCCCCGGCGGCCTCAAGGTCCGCCGCCGCGCCAAGACCCTCGCCGAACGCGCCGCCGAACGCGCCCGCCGCAACGCCGCCCCCCCCACCGCCGCCATGGACCACGCCAGCCTCTGGGCCATCGCCGTCAACGAGGAAAACGCCGCCGGCGGCCGCGTCGTCACCGCCCCCACCAACGGTGCGGCCGGCGTCATCCCCGCCGTGCTGCGCTACCTCCGCACCTACCACCCCGAAGCCGGCCCCACCGCCGGCGACGACTTCCTCCTCGCCGCCGCCGCCGTGGGCTCGCTGGCCAAGCGCAACGCCTCCATCTCCGGCGCCGAGGTCGGCTGCCAGGGCGAGGTCGGCGTCGCCTGCGCCATGGCCGCCGCCGGCCTCGCCGCCGCCCTCGGCGGCACCCCCCAGCAGGTGGAAAACGCCGCCGAAATCGGCCTCGAACACCACCTCGGCATGACCTGCGACCCCATCGGCGGCCTGGTCCAGGTCCCCTGCATCGAACGCAACGCCATGGGCGCCGTGAAAGCCATCACCGCCGCCTCCCTGGCCCTCTCCGGCGACGGCATCCACCGCGTCCATCTCGACGAAGTCATCGCCACCATGCGCCAGACCGGTCTCGACATGCACAGCAAATACAAAGAAACGGCTCAAGGCGGGCTCGCAGTGCATGTGACGGAATGCTAGGAAGCAAGCACGTTCTTTTTTGAAAAAAAGAACCAAAAAACTTCCATCTTCTGGGCCCGCGCTGGCACGGCACGCACCACCGCAAACGGATAAAGTTTTTTTGCTTCTTTTTGTTCACAAAAAGAAGAGTCTTCCTTCATTCATTGCACCCCCATCCATTCCGCCCTAGAATGAAACCTCATTCAGGGCTAGCCCCATGTACGTCTACACGTTTTCTTTACAAAACGACACGATCTACACCTACAACCCATTCCCGGTCGTCCGCCCGCGCATCACCGGCACGGACGGCCCCGATGCGCTGGACGGCTTCGCGTCCGACGACATCATCACCGGCCTCGCCGGCGACGACACGCTCACCGGCGGCCCCGGCCACGACGAGTTCCATTTCACCCGCGGCTTCGGCCACGACACCATCACGGATTACCAGCCCGGCGACTCCATCTGGCTCGACGGCTTCAACATCAACGGCAACGAGCTGGCCGGCTTCGAGGCGCTGCGCCTCTTCTTCGACCCCACCTCCGACACGCTGCGCATCAGGCTCACCTGGAATGGCGTCACCGACCAGCTGGACGTGCAGAACGTGTTCCGCGCCTTTGCCACCAACGACATGTTCCGCATGGACGGCTACCCGATCTCGCTGCCCCCCAGCACCGAAGGGGCAGACACGCTCTTCGCCGCCAACATCCCGAACGCCGAGCTGACGGCCCTCGGCGGCGACGACACCCTGGTCGGCACCATCGGCAGCCAACGCCTGGACGGCGGCGAGGGCAACGATCTCTTCTACGAGTGGGACGGCGCGGATACCCTGATCGGCGGCACCGGCTTCGACACCGCGGTCTACGCCGGTACCCGCGACAGCTACCGCGTCGGCATCGCCGGGGACACCGTGCTGGTCCAGGCCAGGTACGGCACCGCCACCCTCACCGAAATCGAGGCCATCCGCTTCGCCGACACCGGCACCATCTCCCTGGAGGACCTGCGCGCCGCCCCGGGCACGGAAGAGGTCGTCACCCTGCTGGCCGGCGGCACCCCCACCTTCCTCATGCCCCAGGCCTATGCCGGCCCGCTCGCACTCGCCTACCAGTTCGCCGGCACCGCCATCGACGACGTGATGCGCGGCACCTCGCGCAACGACTTCGCCATCCTCGGCGCCGGCAGCGACGCCGCCGACATGGGCGCGGGCGACGACATCGTCGATGGCGGCGCCGGCTCCAACTTCCTCACCGGCGGCGAGGGCCGGGACGTGTTCTTCGTCGACGCGCGGATCCACCTTCCCGTCTGGTCCTGCATCACCGATTTCGAAGCGGGCGAGGAGCTGGCGATCTGGGGCTGGAACCCCAACTACAGCATCGGCGCCTGGGGCGAGGATGGCGGCCTGCCGGGCTGGACCGGCGCCACCTTCTACGCCGACATCGACGGCAACGGCCTGGTCGAAACCGTCGTCACCCTGTCCGGCGTCACCATGGCCGATGCCCCCACGACCACGGCGCAACCCGGCCTCCTCTGGTTTCGCTGACCCGCCCTCACCTACGCCAAGA
The DNA here is from genome assembly GCA_044358135.1 of Acetobacteraceae bacterium. GTDB lineage: Bacteria > Pseudomonadota > Alphaproteobacteria > Acetobacterales > Acetobacteraceae > CAMDGX01. The sequence goes on from JBIKOJ010000224.1 coordinate 3,141, forward strand.
TTTTTTTCACCATAACTCTTGCATTTAAACCTATCATCGGGTAAATATGCCCGCATGATCACCCTCGCGGAGCAACTCCTTCGGATCGTCGCCACCCTGCGCGCCGCCCTCGGCGCCTACGGGATCCGTCTCGCGCGCCCGCTGCACACCGCCCAGCTCGGCACCGCCACCTACGCCGCCATCCCCGAACCCTCCGCGCTGCCGCCCCTGGCCCCGGACCTCTGGACCCTGTTCTGGAACCGCATCGGCCGCGCCCAGCGCCGCTTCCAGGCCCTCTACGCCGCCTGGCAGGAAGGCACCCTCAAGCCCCTCCCGCCCCGCACGGCGGCGGCCGCCAGCCCGACCCGCCAGGACACCGCCGCCCATCCCGGCCCCCCGCGCCTGCCCACCGCCTTCGCCTGGGCCATAGGCCGCGTCACCGAAGCCGGCCCCGCCGCCGGCCTGCTGGAATCCCTGGTGCACGCGCCGGAAACCGAGCGCTTCGTCACCGAGATCCCCCGCGCCGGCCGCCACCTGCGCCCGCTCTGCCGCGCCCTGGGCGTGCAGCCGCCCGCCTATCTCAGGCTCTCGCCCCGCCCCCGCGCCCCGCGCGCCCCGAATCCCCCCAGGCCGCCGCGCAGCTTCTTCAACGACCCGACGCTGAAATGGCGCCCCTGGGAAAAACGCGCCGCCCTCGCCCTGCTCAAGAAATACGGCCGGGACTGACCAGGCCCAGCCACGCCCAATTTGTTCCTAGTTCATTCCATTCCGGTCAGCAACAAACGCCCGCCCCAGCGCCGTCGGCTCCAGCACCAAGTCCCGCGAAGCCGTCCGCCGCGTCGCCACCAGCCCGCGCTCCCGCGCCTCCTCCCACACCGTCAGCCGCGGGCAATTCGTCCGCCACGCCTCCAGCGCCTCGGCATAGCTCCGTTCCCCTGCGTCCAGCCACGCCACGAAATCGGCAATCAACGGCTCCAACGTCACAGACATCGCACCCCTCCTACCGGATCAGCAGCCAAGCCCCCTGCCCAAGATAGAACAACGCGATCACCGTGATCACCCGGTCCGCCCAGGTGCGGAACTGGTGGTCCGTCATCGCCTCCAGGATCCGCCGCGCCGCGGTGGTCCCCATCATCGAAGCCGCGATCGCCAACACCAGCATCACCGGATCCAGCGCCGCCGCATCCGCCACCAGCGCCCCGAAATACAGCAGCTTGGAAAAATGCCCGGCCACCTGGCACACCGCCTTGGTCGCCACGATCTGCCGCCGCTCCATCCCGCCGCCCAGGAAGAACGTATCCAGCAACGGGCCCGAAACCCCGCACACCAGCATCAAGGACATGCACACGCTGCCCATCGCCGCCCCATGCCCGGGGTTCAGCGGATTGGGCTTCACGGAGGCCGGCAGCAGCCGGAACAGGAACGGCGTCGCCCCCAGCATCAGCAGCGCCACCGACTTCTCCGGCACCCACTGGAACACGCTCCACAGCGCCAGCGCCGCCGTATTGCCCACCAGGAAGAACCCCACCGGCCGCCAACGGATATGCTTCCACCACAGCACCGCGCGCCAGGCGTTGCTGGCCATCTGCGTCACCGCATGCAGCGCCATCGCCGCCGGCAGCGGCAACACCGCCAGCAGCACCCCCATCAGGATCATCCCGCCGGCCATGCCGAAGATGCCCGACAGGAACGCCGTGCCCAGCATCACCACCGACAGCCCGGCGATCATCGTCAACGGCATGCCACGCCCCCCAGCCGGCCACCTTGTGCGCCCGCACCGCCCGCGCCGCAAGAACTCGCCCTTGCACCTTGCCCACCTCGTTGCCTATTCAACGACCGCAACAACCCGGCCCGGAGCCCCCGCCATGCGCCTGCGCCTCGCCGCCACCCTGCTCGCCCTGTCGCTCGCCGCCATCCCCCCCGCCCTGGCCGAGGTGGTGGTCTTCGCCCGCGCCGGCGCCTGGCAGGCCTTCGGCGGCACCACCGACGACGGCAAGCGCCTCTGCGGCATCTCCACCAGCGGCGAGGGCATCTGGTTCGGCGTGAAATACTTCAGGGGCGACAACGGCTTCACCGTCCAGCTCAGCAGCACCGATTGGTCCCTGAAGGACGGCGAGAAGGTGAAGGTCATCATGCGCTTCGACCGCCTCTCCCCCTGGACCGGCGCCGCCACCGGCTTCCACATGACCGACGGCGACGCGGCGCTGGAACTGGAAATCCCCGCCGACAAGCTCACCCTCTGGCTGCGCGAATTCCGCCAGTCCAACACCCTGCTGGTGGAATTCCCCGAAGCGGATGACGTGGAAGACTGGAAGGTCAGCCTCGCCGGCACCACCGCAATCACGGATCGCCTGGTCGCCTGCATGGACGCGATGTAGCGGCCGGGCCCTACCCGATCGTCACCGCCGCCGCCCGCCGCTCGCGCATCCCGTCCTCCATCGTCCGCGGATAGCGCAGCGGCAGGCGGGAGACCGCATCCAGCTTCGCCCGCGCCTCCTCCGGCAACCGCCAGCCCGCCGCCTGCAGCGTCTCCAGGATCTGCGCCTCCGTCCGCGCCCCCACGATGGCGGAGGTCACGAAGCCCTGGTCCAGCACCCAGCGCAGCGCCACCTGCGCCGGCGGCCGGCCCAGCTCCGCCGACACCTCCAGCAGCGTGGCCAGCACATTGGCGTGGTCGGGATGGAAGAAGCGCGAGGGAAACGCCCAGCCTTCCTCGCTGCGCGACCCCGTCGCCCGGTCCTGCCCCGGCTGGTATTTCCCGGTGAGATACCCGCCGGCCAGCGGCGACCACACCACCACGCCGAGCCCCTTGGTCTCGCACACCGGCACGATCTCCTGCTCGATGTCGCGCACCACCAGCGAATACTGCGGCTGGTAGCACTCGAACCGCGACAGCCCCTTGCTGTCGGCGATCCACAGCGATTCCATCAGCCGCCACGCCTCGTAGTTCGAAACCGCCGCGTAGCGAACCTTGCCCTGGCGCACGAGATCATCGAGCGCTCGCACCGATTCCTCGATCGGCGTCTCGTGGTCCACGTGGTGCAAATAGTAGAGATCCAGATGATCGGTCGAAAGCCGCCGCAGGCTGTCCTCCACCGACTGCATGATGTGCGCCCGCGAAGCGCCGGAGTCGTTCGGCCCCGTCCCCATCGGGTTGAACACCTTGCTCGCCAGCACCACCCGCCGCCGCCGCCCCTTCAGCAGCCCGCCCAGCATGCTCTCGCTCTCGCCGCCATTGTAGGAGTTGGCGGTGTCCAGGAAGTTCACCCCGGCATCGAGGCACGCATCCAGGATCCGCCCGGCCTCGCCCTCGTCGGCGCCATGCCCGAAGGTCATCGTGCCAAGGCAGATCTCCGAAACCTTGAGCCCGCTGCGGCCCATGCGGCGGTATTCCATGCCCGTCTCCCTCGCTTCCCGATCGAACCGTATCCCGTGCGGCGCACCCGCACCACCCGCGAGCATGCCCCGCCACTCCCCAACACAGTCTGAACGCGGCTTGCCCGTTGACATCCCCCCCGCCCCGGCTTCGACTACGGGCCGGGAAACGGGTCCAGGAGCGCGCCATGGCCGATATCGCAGACGTGGTGATCATCGGCGCCGGCGCCTCCGGCGGGGCCGCCGCCTACAGCCTGGCCGACACCAAGATGCGCATCGTCTGCCTGGAACAGGGCGACTGGATGAACCCGCACGACTACCCCACCTCCGGTCGCGACTGGGAGGCACGGCAGGTCGGCGACTTCGCCATCTCCCCCAACCGGCGCGCGCGGGACACGGACTACCCGATCAACGAGGACAACTCCCCCATCCTGGTCGGCAACTTCAACGGCGTCGGCGGCGGCACCGTGCTCTATGCCGGCCATTTCCCGCGCTTCCACCCCAGCGACTTCCGCGTGAAGTCGCTGGATGGCATCGCCGATGACTGGCCGATCGACTACTCCACCCTCGCCCCCTACTACGACGAGAACGACCGCATCACCGGCGTCTCCGGCCTCGCCGGCGACCCCGCCTACCCGCCCCACGAAGCCCAGATGCCGCCGCTCCCCCTCGGCCGCTCCGGCGAGATCCTGGCCGGCGCCATCAACAAGCTCGGCTGGCACTGGTGGCCCAGCGACAGCGCCATCGCCAGCCAGGACTACGAAGGCCGCGCCCGCTGCATCAACCTCGCCCACTGCACCTCCGGCTGCGCCCAGGGCGCCAAGGCCAGCACCGACATCACCTACTGGCCGCACGCCATCCGCACAGGCGTGGAGCTGCGCACCCGCGCCCGTGTGCGCGAGGTCACGGTGGACCAGGACACCGGCATGGCCAACGGCGTCATCTACTACGATGCCGAGGGCCGCGAGCAGTTCATCGGCGCCCACATCGTCATCATGGCCTGCAACGCCATCGGCACGTCGCGGATCATGCTGAACAGCAAATCCGAACGCTTCCCCAACGGCATCGCCAATTCCAGCGGGCTCGTCGGCCGCAACCTGATGTTCCACCCCTACGGCGCCATCTTCGGCTACTTCAACGAGGAGACCGACGGCTGGCGCGGCCCGGGCAACACGATGTGGAGCCAGGAATTCTACGAAACCGATCCCTCCCGCGGCTTCCTCCGCGGCTACACTTTCGAGATGGTGCGCGGCCAGAACCCGGTGATGACGGCCTCGCTGGGCATGCATGGCGGCCTGATCCCCTGGGGCGAGGACCACCACGCCGCCATGCGCAAATACGCCGGCAAGCGCACCGGCATGGTCGCCATCTGCGAAGACCTGCCGGAACTCCACAACCGCGTCACCCTCGATCCCACCCTGAAGGACAGCCACGGCATCCCCGCCCCGAAGATCGACTACACGCTCAGCGAAAACTCCCGCCGCATGCTCGATCACGCCCTGGCCCGCGGCACCGAGATCCTGCAAACCGCCGGCGCCCACACCATCGTCACGGAAGCCCCGATCCGGACCAACGGCGTGCACATGATGGGCACCGCCCGCATGGGGCTCGACCCCACCCGCAGCGTGGTCAACGAATG
>JBIKOJ010000196.1:0-10003 GCA_044358135.1 Acetobacteraceae bacterium
GTTCGCACGACGTGAAGAACCTGTTCGTGGTCGATGGCTCCATCTTCGTCACCTCCGCCGGCCTCAACCCCACCCGCACCATCCAGGCGCTGTCGCTCTACATCTGCGACCAGATGAAGCAGCGCCTGGCGAACCTGTTCGATTGAGTGAGCAAGGAAGTGAACCGCCAAGACGCCAAGACCGCCAAGGTTCGCCAAGACTCCTTGGCGCCTCCTTGGCGTCCTTTGCGCCTTGGCGGTGAGTCTTTCTTGGGATGCACCCGATGACCACCCCTGTCGACGTCCTCATCATCGGCGCCGGCGCCTCGGGTGCCGCCTTCGCCTGGTCCATGGCCGAGACGAAGATGAAGATCCTCTGCCTGGAACAGGGTGAGTGGAACAGCAACACCAGCTTCCCCGCCACCAAGCGGGAGGCGGAAGCGCGCGACGGCGGCCACTGGGCCATCAGCCCCAACCGCCGCCGGCGCATCACCGACTACCCGATCCACGAGGAAGACAGCTGCATCAAGGTCGCCAACTTCAACGGCGTCGGCGGCGGCACCGTGCTCTACGGCGCCCACACGCCGCGCTTCCACCCCAGCGATTTCCGCGTGAAATCGCTCGATGGCGTGGCCGACGATTGGCCGATCACCTACGACACGCTCGCCCCGTTCTACGACCTGAACGACCGCATGATGGGCATCTCGGGCCTGGCCGGCGACCCCGCCTACCCGCCCAAGACGGTGCCGATGAAGCCCCTGCCGATGGGTCGCTCCTCGGAGATCGTCGGCCGCGGCTTCAACCAGCTCGGCTGGCACTGGTGGCCGAGCGACAGCTCCATCGCCTCCGAGGAATACGAAGGCCGCGCCCCCTGCATCAACCTCGGCATGTGCACCGCCGGCTGCGCCCAGGGCGCCAAGGGCAGCACCGACATCACCTACTGGCCCGCCGCCATCCGCGCCGGCGTGGAACTGCGCACACGATGCCGCGTGCGGGAGATCACGCTGGGCGACGACGGCATGGCCAACGGCGTCATCTACTACGATGCCGACGGCAACGAACATTTCCAGCCCGCCCATATCGTGGTGCTGGCCAGCAACGGCATCGGCACCCCGCGCCTGCTGCTGAACTCCACCTCAGAACGCTTCCCCAACGGTCTCGCCAACAGCTCCGGCCAGGTCGGCCGCAACCTCATGTTCCACCCCTACGTCTCCATCTTCGGCTGGTTCAACCAGGAGCTGGATGGCGAGCGCGGGCCGGATAACGCCATGTGGAGCCACGAGTTCTACGAAACCGACACCTCGCGCGGCTTCGTGCGCGGCTTCATCTGGGAATTCAGCCGCGGCATGGGCACCGTCGCCACCGCGATCGACGGTCTGGAAACCGGCACCATCCCCTGGGGCGAGGGCCACCACGCCGCCTACCGCCAGCGCCACCGCCGCGGCACCGGCCTCGGCGCCATCCTGGAAGACCTGCCGGATCCCGAGAACCGCGTCACCCTCGATCCAGACCTGCGGGACAGCGACGGCATCCCCGCCCCGCGCATCACCTACCGCCTGTCCGAGAACAGCCAGCGCATGGTCGATTTCGCCATTGCCCGTGGCACGGAAGTGCTGAAGGCCGCCGGCGCCTACGACGTGGAATCCGAAGGTCCGCTGCCCTATGGCGGCTGGCACCTGATGGGCACCGCCCGCATGGGCACCGACCCCCGCACCTCCGTCGTCAACGAATGGGGCCGTGCCCACGATGTGAAGAACCTTTTCATCATCGACGGTTCGCTCTTCGTCACCTCCGCCGGCGTCAACCCCACCCCCACCATCCAGGCCCTCGCGCTCTACATCGCCGACGCGATGAAGCAGCGCTTGGCAAACCTGTTCGACTAGGGAACAGAAAGATGAACCGCCAAGACGCCAAGAGCGCCAAGGAAACGCCAAGGACCACCTTGGCGCCTTCCTGGCGTCCTTGGCGCCTTGGCGGTTCCCATTCCTTTTCCATCCCTCGGATCCGGACTCCCCAATGACCGACGACATCGCCGACGTTCTCATCATCGGTGCCGGGGCCTCCGGCGCCGCCATGGCCTGGTCGCTGGCCGACACCAAGATGCGCATCGTCTGCCTGGAACAGGGCGGCTGGATGAAGCCCGGCGACTACCCCTCCACGGGGCGCGACTGGGAAGCCCGCGCCATGGGCGACTACTCCCCCAGCCCCAACCGCCGCGCCCGCCCCGAGGACTACCCGATCAACGACGATGCCTCGCCCATCAAGGTGGTGAACTTCAACGGCGTCGGTGGCGGCACGGTGATGTACACCGCCCACTGGCCCCGCCTGCACCCCAGCGACTTCCGCACCAAAACGCTCGACGGCGTCGGCGAGGACTGGCCGGTGAGCTACGACCAGCTCGCCCCATTCTACGCGCTGAACGACCGCATGATGGGCGTCTCCGGCCTGGAGGGCGATCCCGCCTATCCCCCCGGCAAAACGTCACCAATGAAGCCACTGCCGCTAGGCCGCTCCGGCGCGCTCTGGGCGAAGGCCTTCAACCAGCTCGGCTGGCACTGGTGGCCCAGCGACGCGACCATCGCCACCGAGGAATACGAAGGCCGCGCCGCCTGCATGAACCTCGGCCACTGCACGCCGGGCTGCGCGCTCGGCGCCAAGGCCAGCACCGACATCACCTACTGGCCGCTCGCCATCCGCCAGGGCGTGGAACTGCGCACCCATTGCCGGGTGAAGCGCATCGTCACCGGCGAAGACGGCATGGCCACCGGCGTGGAGTATTACGACGCCGAAAACAAGCTCCGCTTCCAGGCCGCGCACGTGGTGGTGCTCGCCGCCAACGGCATCGGCACCCCGCGCATCCTGCTCAACTCCGCCAGCGCGCAGCACCCCAACGGCCTGGCCAATTCGTCGGACCAGGTCGGCCGCAACCTGATGTTCCATCCCTACATCCAGGTCTACGGCTACGTGGACCAGGAAGTGGACGGCAACCGCGGCCCGCCGCTCAACCTCTGGAGCCACGAGTTCTACGAGACGGACCCGTCGCGCGACTTCAAGCGCGGCTACATGTTCCAGATCAGCCGCGGCATCGGCGCGGTGGCGGAAGCCATCGCCAGCCACGAGACCGGCCGCCTGCCCTGGGGCGCCGCGCACCACGAAACCTACCGCAAGCTGGCCTATCACCGCCTCAACCTGTCAGTCGTGGTCGACGATCTTCCGGAGGCGCACAACCGCGTCACGCTGGATCCGGTACTGACCGACAGCCACGGCATCCCCGCCCCCAAGGTCGAATACCGCATGGGCGAGAACAGCCTGCGCATGATCGACCACGGCGTGGCCAACGCCAAGAAGGTGCTGAACCTGCTCGGCGCGCAGGACATCGCCGTGCAGAATCCCATCCTGTATGGCGGCTGGCACAATCTCGGCACCGCCCGCATGGGGTCCGATCCCCGCACCTCCGTCGTCAACGAATGGGGCCGCACCCACGACGTGAAGAACCTCTTCATCATCGACGGCTCCCTCTTCGCCTCCGCCGGCGCGGTGAACCCCACCAGCACCATCCAGGCCCTCGCGCTCTACATCGCCGACGAGATGAAGCAGCGCCTGGCGACTTTGTTCGACTGATCCACGCAAGATGAACCGCCAAGACGCCAGGATCGCCAAGGAAACGCCAAGCACCCCCTTGGCGCCTTCTTGGCGTCTTGGCGGCTGCCTTCCTCCTTCCACCCCGGCCCGGACGCAACGATGACCGACGACATCGCCGACATTCTCCTCATCGGCGCCGGTGCCTCGGGCGCCGCCTTCGCCTGGTCCATGACCGAAACGAAGATGCGCATCGTCTGCCTGGAACAAGGCGGCTGGGTGAAGCCCACCGACTACCCCTCCAACGGCCGCGACTGGGAAGCCCGCGTCACCACCGATTTCTCCCCCAACCCCAATCGCCGCGGCCGCCCCGAGGACTACCCGATCAACGACGACGCCTCGCCGATCAAGATCATGAACTTCAACGGCGTCGGCGGTGGCACCATCATGTTCACCGCCCACTACCCCCGCCTGCACCCCAGCGACTTCCGCACCAGAACGCTGGATGGCGTCGGCCAGGACTGGCCGATCAGCTACCAGCAGCTCGCCCCCTACTACGCCCAGAATGACCGCATGACCGGCGTCTCCGGCCTGGAAGGGGACCCCGCCTACCCGCCGGGCAAGAAGCCGCTGATGCGCCCGCCGCATCTCGGCCGCTCCGGCCTCGCCTGGGGCACCGCGCTCAACAAGCTCGGCTGGCACTGGTGGCCCAGCGACATCTCGATCGCCATCGAGGAGTACGAAGGCCGCGCCGCCTGCATCAACCTCGCCCACTGCACGCCGGGCTGCGCGCAAGGGGCGAAGGCCAGCACCGACATCACGTACTGGCCCCAGGCGCTGCGCGCCGGCGTGGAGCTGCGCACCCATTGCCGCGTGAAGCGCATCACCACCGATGAGAACGGCCTGGCCACCGGCGCCGAGTACTATGACGAAACCGGAACACTTCGCTTCCAGGCCGCCCACGTCGTCGTCGTCGCCTGCAACGGCATCGGCACCCCGCGCATGCTGCTCAATTCCGCGAGCGAAACGCACCCCAACGGCCTGGCCAACTCATCCGACCAGGTCGGCCGCAACCTGATGCTGCACCCCTACGTCTCCGTCTACGGCTACGTCGATCACGAGGTGGACGGCAACCGCGGCCCGCCGCTCAGCCTCTGGAGCCACGAATTCTACGAAACCCGCCCGGAGAACGACTTCAAGCGCGGCTACATCTTCCAGATCGCCCGCGGCGCCGGCCCGGTCACGGAAGCCACCACCAGCTTCGACCACGGCCGCCTGCCCTGGGGGGAAGGCCACCACGCGGTGATGCGCCAGCTCCACTACCGCCGCCTCAACCTCTCGCTCGTCACCGATGACCTGCCGGAGGCGCACAACCGCGTCACCCTCGACCCCGTGCTGAAGGACACGCACGGCATCCCCGCCCCGAAGGTGGAGTACACCATCGGCGAGAACACCCAGCGCATGATCAAGCACGGGATCGAGAAGGCCACGCTGCTCCTGCAAACCGCCGGCGCGCGCGACATCTCCACGGTGAACCCCATCGCGCTGTCCGGCTGGCACAACCTCGGCACCGCCCGCATGGGCACCGACCCGCGCACATCGGTCGTCAACGAATGGGGCCGCACCCACGATGTGAAGAACCTCTTCATCATCGATGGCAGCCTCTTCGCCTCCGCCGGCGGCGTGAACCCCACCAGCACCATCCAGGCCCTCGCCCTCTACGTGGCCGACCAGATGAAGCAGCGCCTCGCCACCCTGTTCGATTGAGAAACAGAAAGATGAACCGCCAAGCCGCCAAGATCGCCAAGAAGGCGCCAAGCACCATCTTGGCGATCCCTTTGCATCCTTGGCGCCTTGGCGGTTCCCTCGCTTCCTTCCCCCCCGCACCACGGCGCCACGCATGACCGACCCTGTCGACATCCTCATCATCGGCTCCGGTGCCTCGGGCGGCGCCTTCGCCTGGTCGATGGCCGATACCAGGATGCGCATCGTCTGCCTGGAACAGGGCGACTGGGTGAAGCCCACCGACTACCCCGCCAACGGCCGCGACTGGGAAGCCCGCCGCTACGCCGATTCCGATATCCTGCCCAATCGCCGCCAGCTCCCGGCCGACTATCCGGTGAACGACCGCAACTCCATCACCAAGATCGCCACCTACAACGCCGTCGGCGGCGGCACCGTGCACTACGCCGCCCACTTCCCCCGCCTGCACCCCAGCGACTTCCGCGTGAAATCCCTCGATGGCGTGGCGGAGGACTGGCCGATCAACTATCGCATGCTGGAGCCGTTCTACACCGAGAACGACCGCATGATGGGCATCTCCGGCATGGCCGGCGACCCCTCCTACCCCGATCACACCTACCCCATGCCGCCCATCCCGCCCGGTCGCTCCGGCACCCGCTTTGCCGAAACCCTGAACAAGCTGGGCTGGCACTGGTGGCCCTCGGCCGCGGCCATCGCCACCACGGAGTACGAAGGCCGCGCCCCCTGCATCAACCTCGGCCACTGCCTGCCCGGCTGCGCGCAAGGCGCCAAGGCCAGCACCGACATCACCTACTGGCCCCAGGCCATCCGCGCCGGCGTGGAACTGCGCACCAACTGTCGCGTGCGCGAGATCACCGTGGGCCCCGACGGCATGGCCACCGGCGCCATCTACTACGACCGCGACGGGAAAGAGGTCTTCCAGCCCGCCCACGTCGTCGTCATGGCCGCCAACGGCATCGGCACCCCGCGCCTGCTGCTCAACTCCAAATCCGAACGCTTCCCCAACGGCCTGGCCAACTCCTCCGGCCTCGTTGGCCGCAACCTCATGCTCCATCCCTGGCCCGTGGTGCAGGGCTGGTTCGATGACGAGATGGACGGCCAGCGCGGCCCCATCGTCTCCATCTGGTCCAAGCAGTTCTACGAAACCGATCTCTCCCGCGGCTTCACCCGCGGCTACATGCTGCAATTCGGCCGCGGGCCGGGCCCGGTGGGCGAAGCCCAGGCCGGCCTCGAATCCGGCCGCATGCCCTGGGGCGAAGGCCACCACGCCGCCATGCGCCGCTACCACCATCGCCGCGCCCATATCGGCGTTGCCTGCGATGACCTGCCGGAACGCCACAACCGCATCACGCTCGATCCGCACCTGAAGGACAGCCACGGCATCCCCGCCCCGCGCATCGACTACACCCTCAGCGCCAACACCGCCGCGATGATGGAACACGGCATCGCGCGGGCCACCGAGCTGATGCAAGCCGCCGGCGCCCACACCACCACCGTCTCGCGCGAGATCCTCAACTACCCCGGCCACCTGCTCGGCACCTGCCGCATGGGCGCCAACCCCGCCACCTCCGTCGTCAACGAATGGGGCCGCAGCCACGACGTGCGCAACCTCTTCGTCATCGACGGCTCCGTCTTCGTCACCGGCGGCGGCGTAAACCCCACCTCGACCATCCAGGCCATCGCGCTCTACATTGCCAACGAGATGAAGCAGCGGCTCGACACGCTGTTCGACTGAGGAACCCCATGCCCCACCAAGACCCCGTCGACGTCCTGATCATCGGCTCCGGCGCCTCCGGTGCCGCCGTGGCCTGGTCCCTGGCCGACACCAAGATGCGCATCGTCTGCCTGGAACAGGGCGATTGGCAGAACCCCGCCAACTACCCCTCCACGGGCCGCGATTGGGAAGCCCGCCAGTTCGCGGACATGGCAACCTCCCCCAACCGCCGCCAGCTCTGGTCAGACTACCCGGTCAACGACGACAACTCGCCCATCAAGGTGCTGAACTTCAACGCCGTCGGCGGCAGCACCATCCTCTACGCCGCCCACTACCCCCGCCTGCACCCCAGCGACTTCAAGGTGAAGTCGCTTGATGGCGTGGCCGATGATTGGCCGGTGGACTACCACCAGCTCGAACCCTTCTTCGCCGAAAACGACCGCATGACCGGCGTATCGGGCATGACCGGCGATCCCGCCTACCCACCGCAGAAAACGCCCCCGATGGAGCCCATCCCCATGGGCCGCTCCGGCCGCATGCTGGGCGAGGCGATGAACCGCCTGGGCTGGCACTGGTGGCCGAGCGACTGCGCCGTCACCACGCGCGAATACGAAGGCCGCGCCCCCTGCATCAACCTCGGCCACTGCATCGCCGGCTGCGCCCAGGGGGCCAAGGCCAGCACCGACATCACCTACTGGCCCGCCGCCATCCGCGCCGGCGTGGAGCTGCGCACCCGTTCGCGCGTCCGCGAAATCACCGTCGATCCCGCAACCGGCATGGCCAACGGCGTCATCTACTACGACAAGGATGGCGTGGAGCAGTTCCAGCCCGCCCATGTCGTCGTCGTCGCCGCCAACGGAATCGGCACCGCCCGCCTGCTGCTGAACTCCAAATCCGAACGCTTCCCCACCGGGCTGGCCAACTCGTCAGACCAGGTCGGCCGCAACCTGATGTTCCACCCCTACGCCAGCATCTGGGGCTATTTCCACGAGGAGACCGACGGCAACCGCGGCCCCCCGCTCAGCCTCTGGAGCCACGAATTCTACGAAACCGACAAGTCGCGCGGCTTCGTGCGCGGCTATTCCTGGCAGTTCGGCCGCGGCGTCGGCGCCATCCTGGAAGCCCAGCAATCCATGGCCCTCGGCCGCCTCCCCTGGGGCGCCGAACACCACGCCACCTACCGCAAGCTCCACAACCACCGCATGAACATCGCCGCCATCTGCGAAGACCTGCCGGAGCCGCACAACCGCGTCACGCTGGACCCGGTGCTGAAGGACGCCCACGGCATCCCCGCCCCGAAGATCGACTACACGCTCAGCGAAAACTCCAACCGCATGCTGGACCACGCCATCGCCCGCGCCACCGAGGCCCTACGCGAAGCCGGCGCCTGGGACATCGGCGTGGAACGCCCCATCCTCAACGGCGGCTGGCACCTGCTCGGCACCGCCCGCATGGGCGATGATCCCACCCGCTCCGTCGTCAACGGCTGGGGCCGCACCCACGACGTGAAGAACCTCTTCATCGTCGACGGCTCCATCTTCACCACTTCCGGCGGCGTCAACCCCACCTCCACCATCCAGGCCCTCGCGCTCTACATCGCCGACCAGATGAAGCAGCGCCTGGCCACCCTCTTCGACTGAGGATCGCACCCATGTCCAACACCCTCGCCAATCCCCCCCCGTCCTGGGGCGACCCGAACCTCTCCGACCAGGAGAAGCGCACGCTCGCCGCCATGTGCGCCCGCATGATCCCCGCCAGCGCGGAATACAAAGTCCCTGGCGCCGACGACCCCCTGATCCAGGCCGACATCGCCAAGAGCCTGGGCCGCGACGCCACCGCCGTGCACGACACCCTCGCCCTGCTCGACCGCCTCGCCGGCGGCGACTTCGCCGCCCTCCCGGTCGCCAAGCAGGACGAAACCTGCGCCACGCTGCGCGCCGAAGGCGGCATGAACCTCACCCTCACCACCCGCATCGTGTTGCAGTGCTACTACCGCGACGACCGGGTCATGATCTCGCTGGGCATGGAACCCCGCCCGCCCTTCCCCAAAGGCCACGTCCTGCCCCAAGGCGACTGGTCGCTGCTCGATCCCGTGCGGGCGCGGGGGAAGATCTGGCGGGACGCTTAGGGAAGGAAGGCGAGGGCGCTGCCCTCGACCCGGGGGGGGCGGGGGGCCCCCCCCCCCCCCCCATAGGGCCCGCCCGGATCGCTCACCAGCATCGCGGGCCGCTCCCGCATGCGCGCCCACCAGGCCGACAGGCGCGGAAATCCAGCCAGCATCGCCGCCCCCTGCGGCGCCGCCACGAAATACGCCATCATCGGCCCCAGATGCAGGTCGGCCAAACTGATCCGCTCGCCCACCAGCCACGCATCCCCCGCCAGTCCCTCCAGCGCCCGCAACACCCCCACCGACGCCTCCAGCCCCGCCGCGATCTCGCCCGCCTCCCCCACCGTTCCAGCCCGTGGCCGGAACACCGCATGAGAGAAAACCTGCCGCACCATCGGCCGGTAGCCATAGCTGTCGACGATGCCGATCACCTGCTGCATCCGCCCTGCCGCCCGTGCCTCCTCCGGCACCAGCGCCACGCCCGCGAACGCCGCATCCACATACCGCGCGATCGCCGAGGTCTCGTACAGCACGAAATCCCCATGCCGCAGCGTCGGCACCCGCCCAAACGGATGCAGCGCGAGGTACCAGTCCGGCGCCCCCGCGAACGGATCCACCTCCACATGCGCGAACGCCACCGCCTTCTCCTCCAGCACCAGCCGCGCAATGCGCAGATACACGCTGTAGCGATACCCGATCAGCTCCACCGACATCCCGCCGCCCCCACGCACTCGTCGACATCTTGCCATAGCCGGCCGCAGGCCAAGGGTACCGCCAAGACGCCAAGTGCGCCAAGGAAGCGCCAAGACACCCGTGGCGCCCTCTGGGCGCACTTGGCGTCTTGGCGGTTGGCCTTTCCTC
>JBIKOJ010000104.1:0-18043 GCA_044358135.1 Acetobacteraceae bacterium
CGGCGCCGGAGAGGCTGTCGCGCCGGCGGTCCATGGTGGTGGGGCCGGCGTGGCTGGGCTCGCCGGTGACGGTGACGAGGAAGTAGCGGGCCTGGACGGTGCCGGTGACGATGCCGATGTCCTGGTTGTTGGCTTCCAGGATGGGGCCCTGTTCGATGTGGGGTTCGATCAGGCAGGCCCAATCGCGGGGGGCGGGTGGGTGCGGGCCGGCGAGATTGGTGGCGGCGAGGGCCTGGGCGACGGTGGTGCCGGCATCGTCGGCGGTGGCGAGGGCTTCGGCCAGCGTGAGGTGGCCGGCATGGACGCGGCTGCCCATCATGGCCGGGCGGAAGCGGGTGCCTTCCTCGTTGGTCCAGTTGACCAGTTCGAGCGGGGCTTTGGTGGCGAGGCCGGCCTCGTGCAGGGTGCGCAGGACTTCGAGGCCGGCCAGTACGCCGAAGATGCCGTCGAAGCGGCCGCCGGTGGGGACTGTATCGAGGTGGCTGCCAAAGGCGATGGCGGGGGCGGCCTGGTTGGTGCCGGGGCGGCGGTAGAAGCTGTTGGCCAGGGCGTCGCGTTCCTCGGCCAGGCCGAGTTCGGCGCACCATTGGCGCAGCAGGGCGCGGGCCTCGGCATCCCCAGCGGAGAGGGCGGGGCGGTTGCTGCCGCCCTCCGGCGTGGCGCCGATCTCGGCCATCCGCATATGGGCGTTCCACAGGCGCTGGGCGTTCACGGAGAGGGATGCCATGGCGTGAACGCTAGGGCCGGGGGGCGGTGGGGGCAAGCGTGGTCAACTCTTGAGGATGCCTTCGACGATGGTTTGCACGTCCAGCGCTTCCTGGATGGTGGCGAGGTGGTGGGGTTCGCCCTGGGTCATGCGGGCGACGCCTTCGAGCTGGCGGCGCAGGACGAGGGGGCGCATGCGCTCGTTGGGCATGGCGGCGGGGTCTGGCACCCAGTCGCTGCCGGTGAGGCGTTCGGCCACCGACCAGTCGCGCAGGCGGATGGCGCCCTGGGTGCCCCAGAGGGTCCAGGTGTTGTGGTCGTCCTTCAGCGTGGTGCCGACGCCGCCGAGGAGGGTGACGGGGATGGTGCCCGCGGTGAGGCGGGCGGCGATGGCGCGTTCGCTGGCCTCCGGTGTGTGGAAGCTCGCATGGGCTTGCTCCAGCACCATGGGGCCGCAGAGGCGGCGGGTGAGGAAGAGGAAGTGGGAGACAACCTCCCGCGTGAAGCCGCCCTGGGCCGGGCGGTCGAGCCAGGCGGCGGCGTCGGCCTGCCAGGGGCGGGGCCAGATGCGGAAGCTGGTTTCGATCTCCAGGCGCAGCGGCGTGCCGATGGAGGGGAGCCATTCGCGCATCGTGGCGACGCCGAGGGAGGAGGCCATGGGGAAGTTGACGGCGGCGCGGGCATTCGGGTGCGCGGCGAGGAAGGCGTTCGCGGCCGCGACATCGACGGCGAGCGGCTTCTCGCAGAAGGCGGCCTTGCCGGCGGCGAGAGCGGCCTGGGCGTGGGGCAGGTGGGAGGCGGGCGGGGAGGCGATGTAGATGCAGTCGGCACTCGCGATCAGGGCCTCGGCACTGGCGGCGTGGGCGGCGGCGCTGCCGATGCGGGCCAGGGCGGCTTGGCTCGGGTCCCAGATGGCGGCGACGCGCACCACGTCGGGCGCCTGGTCGAGGGCGGCGCGGAGCATGCGCTCGCCCATGATGCCGGCGCCGATGATGCCGAGAGAGATCATGCGTGGGTTCCCGTGAATGACGGGGGTATGGTGGCGGAGGGAGGAAGGGAAGGCAAGGAAGCGGTTCTTTTTTGAAAAAAAGAACCAAAAAACTTTTGAACGCTTGCGCGGATGCTGGATGGTCTGTGCGGGTGCAAATGAATGAAGTCTTTTTTGCTTCTTTTTTCTTCAGAAAAAAGAAGACCCTTCCCTTCCTTCGCGCGTGGCGCCATGAGGAGCGCATACGAGAGAGAGGAACCCCGACGATGCGCCCTTCCGGCCGTGCCCTTGATGCCTTGCGCGACGTGACGATCATTCCCGGGTTTTCCCATCATGCCGAGGGGTCGGTGCTGATCAAGATGGGCGGGACCGAGGTGCTGTGCGCGGCGAGCGTGGAATCGCGGGTGCCGCCGTTCATGCGGAACCAGGGGCTGGGCTGGGTGACGGCGGAATACGGCATGCTGCCGCGGGCGACGCATACGCGTGGGGACCGGGAGGCGGCGCGGGGCAAGCAGTCGGGCCGGACGCAGGAGATCCAGCGGCTGATCGGGCGTTCGCTGCGCGCGGTGGTGGATCGGGCGGCGCTGGGCGAGATGACGATCACGCTGGATTGCGACGTGCTGAATGCGGATGGCGGGACGCGGTGCGCGAGCATCACCGGGGCGTGGGTGGCGTTGAACCTGGCGCTGAAGCACCTGGTGCGGATGAATGTGCTGAAGAGCGTGCCGCTGGTGGGGCAGGTGGCGGCGGTGTCCTGCGGGTTGTACCAGGGCGAGCCGGTGCTGGACCTGGATTATGCCGAGGACAGCGATGCCGATGCGGATGCGAATTTCGTGCTGACGGATGGCGGCGGGATCGTGGAGATCCAGGGCACCGCGGAGAAGGCGCCGTTCAGCGACGCGCAGTTCGCCGAGCTGATGCGGCTGGCGCGCGTGGGCACCGGGCGGCTGTTCGAGATGCAGCGCGCGGCGGTGGACGCGGCCTGATGCGGACGCTGCCCCCTGGCGCGAAGCTGGTCCTGGCCAGCCACAACCAGGGCAAGCTGCGCGAGATCGCGGAGCTGATGGAGCCCCTCGGCGTGGAGGTGGTCTCGGCGGGAGCGCTGGGGTTGCCGGAGCCGGAGGAGGGCGAGGAGAGCTTCGAGGCCAATGCGCGGATCAAGGCGCTGGCGGCGGCCACGGCCTCGGGGCTGCCGGCGCTGTCGGATGATTCTGGGTTCTGCGTGGGGGCGTTGGGCGGGGCGCCGGGGGTGGTTTCGGCGTTGTGGGCCGGGCCGGGGAAGGATTTCCGGCCGGCGATGGAGCGGGTGCGGCGGGAGATGGGCGAGAGTGCTGACACGCGCGCCTGGTTCATGTGCGTGCTGTGCCTGGCCTGGCCGGATGGGCATGCGGAGTGCTTCGAGGGGCGGGTGGATGGCAGCGTGGCCTGGCCGCCGCGCGGGGCGAATGGGCATGGCTATGACCCGATGTTCGTGCCGGAGGGCGGGGCGCTGACCTATGGCGAGATGGACCAGGGTGAGAAGCACGCCACCAGCCATCGGGCGCGGGCGTTCGCCAAGCTCGTGGCGGCCTGTTTCGCGCGCTGATGGAGCCGCTCGCGCTCTATGTGCACTGGCCGTTCTGCCTGGCGAAGTGCCCGTATTGCGACTTCAATTCCCATGTGCGTGAGCGGATCGACCAGAAGCGGTTCGCGGCGGCGCTGCGGGCGGAGCTGGCGTGGGAGGCGGCGCGGCTGGGGCGTCGGAAGCTGGCCTCGATCTTCTTCGGGGGCGGGACGCCGAGCCTGATGGCGCCGGAGACGGTGGCCGCGCTGATCGCCGATGCGCGGCTTCTGTTCGAGGCCGAGGGGGAGGTGGAGATCACGCTGGAGGCGAACCCGACCAGCGTGGAGGCGGGCAGGCTGGCGGCGTTCCGCGAGGCCGGGGTGAACCGGATCTCGATGGGGATTCAGAGCCTGCGCGAGGAACCGCTGCGGGCGCTGGGGCGGCAGCATTCGGCGCCGCAGGCAGTCGCGGCGCTGGAGACGGCGCGGCGGCTGTTTCCGCGCGTGTCGTTCGACCTGATCTATGCGCGGCCGGGGCAGACGCTGGCGGATTGGCGGGCGGAGCTGCGCGAGGCGCTGGCGCTGGCGCATGACCATTTGTCGCTCTACCAGCTGACCATCGAGCCCGGCACCGCCTATGAGGCGCTGCACCGGCGCGGCGAGCTGGTGCTGCCGGACGAGGAGCTGGCCGCGGCGCTGTATGAGGCGACGGGGGAGGAGGCGGCGAAGTTCGGGCTGCGCGGCTATGAGATTTCCAACTACGCCGTCCCTGGTGGGGAGAGCCGGCACAATTTGGCCTATTGGCGCTATGGCGATTACGCGGGGATCGGGCCTGGGGCGCATGGGCGGGTGAGCGTGGGGGGGCAGTTGCTGGCCACGCGCCGGCACCGGGCGCCGGAGCCCTGGGCGGAGATGGTGGAGGCCCGCGGGCATGGCACCACGCGCGAGGACCAAGTGGCGCCGGAGGAGCGGGCGCGCGAGGCGCTGCTGATGGGATTGCGGCTGGCCGAGGGGATCGACGAGGCTCGGTTCGCGCTGCGGACGGGCGTGGCGATGGACGATGCGGTGGATGCCGGGGTGCTCGCGCAGGCGATCGAGGAAGGCTACGTGGCGCGGGCGGGTGGGCGGCTGGTGGCGTTGCCGGAGGGGCGGCTGCGGCTGGATGCGTTGCTGGGGGCGCTGGTTTTGTGAAGGCGTGGCTGGCGCTGTGGCTGCTGCTGGCGGGGCCGGCTTTCGGGCAGGCGCTGCCGGTGTTCTCGATGGATGGGCACGATGCGGTGGCACATGGGCTGGAGCGTGGCTATCCCGTGCCCGGGTCGGCGCCGCAGGCACGGCGGCAGCCCTTCATGGTGGGGGGCTATAGCCATTTCGATTCGCTGCTGCCCGCGCGCCGGGTGCCGCGGCCGGCGGTGGCGAGCGGGCTGGGGCGGGCGGAGCGCGAGCTTTCGCTTTCCTATGGGCATCGCGGGCAACAGCAGACGGTCGAGACCTATTTGGAGCGGCATCCGGCGACCGGGCTGCTTGTGATCCGCGACGGGGTGATCCTGCTGGAGCGCTACCGCTACGGGCGGCGGGATACGCATCGGTTCACCTCGCAATCCATGGCCAAGACGGTGACGGCGATGCTGGTGGGGATCGCGGTGGCGGATGGGAAGATCCGCTCCATCGACGATCCCGCCGAGGCCTATGTGCGGGAGTTCGCCGGCACGGAGCTGGGGCGCACGCCGGTGCGGGCGCTGCTGAACATGGCGAGCGGGCTGGCCTTCACCGAGACCTATGACGGCACGGACGATGCGGCGCGGATGAGCCGGGAGCTGTGGCGGCCGGGCGGGCCGGGGACGGCGGCGGTGGTGGCGGGGTTCGACCGGCGCGAGGCGGCGGCGGGCACGCGCTGGCATTATGCCGGGCGGGACACGGCGGCGCTGGGGCTGGTGTTGCAGCGGGCGACGGGGAAATCGCTGGCGGAGCTGCTGGCGGCGGGGATCTGGGGGAAGATCGGGGCGGAGGCGGATGCGGCCTGGGTGATGGATGCCTCTGGCCAGGAGGCGGCGCATTGCTGCTTCTCGGCCGTGCTGCGCGACTGGGGGCGGCTGGGGCTGCTGCTGGCGCGGGACGGGGATTGGCAGGGCCGGCAGGTGGTGCCGCGCGACTGGGTGCTGGCGGCGACGACGGCCGCGCCGGGCAGCTTCCTGGCGCCGGGCACGGCCAGCCGGTTCTACGGCTACGGGTTCCAGACCTGGGTGTTGCCCCCGGACAGGCAGATGGGCGCGCGGCGGCAGTTCGCGCTGCTGGGGATCCATGGCCAGGCGATGTTCGTCGATCCGCAGGCCCGGCTGGTGCTGGTGCATACGGCCGTGCGGGTGCAGCCGACCGGCGACCCGACGGCGGGCGAGTTGCTGAGCCTGTGGCGGGCCTTGGTGGCTGCCGAGGGGGGTTAGGCGGCCAGGGCCTGGGACAATCCGGCGACGTGGGCCAGGAAGGTTTCGGCCAGGGCCAGGGTTTCCGGGTTCTGGCGGAAGGCGATGGCGATCTCGTCGGGGTCCAGGCGGGCGACGCGGCCGTGCAGGATGAGATCGGGGGTGACACGCACCGAGACGTCGTCGCCCAGGCGCAGGCCCGCGGGGTCGCAGCGTAGGGCGGTGCCGCCGGGGGCGACATCGGCGACGCGGGCAGGGCGGGCGGCGGGTGCGCCGCGGCGGGTGGCGGCGGTGCCGGCGGCGAGGGTGACGGGCAGGTTGTGGCCGGGCAGGCGTTCCCAGGCGCGGCGTTCGCCGCGGGCGGTGTGCATGGCGGCGAGGAACTCCTCCACCTCCCCGCCCAGTGTGCCGGCGGCGCCGTTCACCTCGCGGGCGGCGGCTTCCACCTCCCCGCCCGCGCGGCTGCCGGCGGCGGCGCCGGAGACGATCTCCTGCATTTGATGGGAGATGCGGCTGGCCATCTCGGCCACGCCGGTGACGCGGCTGGCGATCTCGGCGGTGGCGTCGCCCTGTTGCTCCACCGCGCCGGCGATGGAGCCGGCCACGCCTTCGACATGGCGGATGGCGGCGAGCACGGCGGTGGCGGCGGCGGCGGCATCGCGCACCAAGGCGCGGATGGCATCGACCTGGCCGGCGATCTCGGCGGTGGCGTTGCTGGTTTGGATGGCGAGCTGCTTCACCTCGCTGGCCACCACGGCGAAGCCCTTGCCGGCGTCTCCGGCGCGGGCGGCCTCGATGGTGGCATTGAGTGCCAGCAGGTTGGTGCGCCCGGCGATGGAGGTGATGAGATCGACCACCGTGCCGACGCGGTCGGCGGCCTGGAGCAGGGACTGCATCTGCGCGCCGGCGCGGTCGGCATGCTCCACGGCGGTGCGGGTGGCGGTGGCAGCTTCCTCGGCGCGGCCGGCGATGCCGTGGGCGCTGGCGGAGAGTTGCTCGGTGGCGGCGGTGACGGCGCCGAGATCGCCCATGGCGGCAACGGCCTCCGCCGCGCTGCGCTCGGCAAAGGTTTGGCTGCCGGCGGCGATGCCGGCCATGTCCTGCGCCAGGGACTGCATGCCGGCGGCGGATTCCGCCAGGGTGGCGAGCACGCCGGAGATCGACTGGCCGAAATCCTGGGTGTGGCGGTCCATGGCGGCCTGGCGGCGGTCGGCAGTGGCGCGGGTGGCGGCGACGGCCTCCTGGGCGGCTTCGGCCGCGCGCAGGGCCTCGCGCAGCTGGTGCATGGCGGCGACGATCTGGCCGATCTCGCCGGTGGCGTCCTGCGGCAGGTGGGCTTCGTCCAGCCGGCCCTCCGCCATGGTGCCGATGGCGGCGGTGAGGGCGCGGACCGGGCGGGCGATGGTGCGGCGGACCATCCAGACGGCGAGCGCGAGGACCAGCAGCACGGCGGCGGCGGTGACGGCGAGGAGGGTGGTGGCCAGCGCGTGGCTTTCGGCGGCCTGCGCGGCCTTCATCGCGGCCAGCGTGACGGCGAGCTCATCGGCCAGGCGGTCCAGGCTGTTGCTGAAGGCGGTGCGGGCGGAGCGGTTGGCATCGTTGTTGCCGATGCGGTCGGCGGCTTCGCGGCCCTGCTCCACGCCGACGCGGGCGAGTTCGGCGCGCAGGGTGAGGAAGGCCTGCAGGGGGGCTTCGGCCTTCTCCAGCGCGGGGCGATGCGCCTCTGGCACCGCATGGCGCAGCGCGGCGAAGCTGGTGCGGATGTCGTCCAGCCCGCGCAGCAGGTTGCGGGCGAAGCCTTCGGCCTGCTTGCGGTCGGCGGCGAGGTAGAGGCCGCGGCTTTCCATCACCACCTGGTAGATGCCGGCGCGCAGGCGCTCGATCAGCGGGCGGCTTTCGTCGGCGCGGTCGAGCCCCGCCAGCGTGGCTTGCTGGCGCTGGGCATAGGTGAAGGTGACCCCGGCACCGGCCATGGCGACGGTGGCGAGCAGCAGCAGCAGCGCGATGACGCGCCCTCCGATGGTGGCGGGCAGACGAAGCATAGGATGGCGCCCCCGTTGCGAAACATTGCGGCAGGCGTGGAGCTAGCAGCGGGACGCTAATGGAGGGTGAATATGGGCGGCGTGGCCGGCGGACTTAATTTTCCCGGTCGGCAAGTGCGAGGGCGCGGGCATAGACCTGGCGGCGCGGCAGGCCGGTGGCGGCGGTGACCTGGGCGACGGCCTCCTTCAGGCTGTGCGAGGCGAGGGCGGCCTGGAGCAGGGCGTCGAGGTCGGCCTCCGGCGTTTCCTGCTCCGGCGGCGGGCCGGCGAGGATGACGATCTCGCCGCGGGGCGCGTTCGTGGCGTAGTGGGCGGCGAGGTCCGGCAGGGTGCCGCGGCGCACTTCCTCGAAGCGCTTGGTGAGCTCGCGGGCGACGGCGGCTTGGCGGTCGCCGAGGCTTTGTGCGATGTCGGCCAGGGTTTCCGCGAGGCGGTGGGGGGCTTCGTACCAGATGAGGGTGGCCGACAGGCCGGCGCGCTCGGCGCCGCGCAGCGCGGTGAAGGCGGCCAGCCGCGCGGCCTGGCGCGGTGGCGGGAAGCCGAGGAACAGGAACGGGTGCGGCGGCAGGCCGGAAAGGGTCAGTGCCAGCAGGGCGGCGTTGGCGCCGGGGATGCCGGAGACGGGCAGGCCTTCGGCGATGGCGGCGCGGACGAGGCGGTAGCCGGGGTCGCTGACCAGGGGGGTGCCGGCATCGGAGACCAGGGCGATGCGCTTGCCCTCCCGCAGCAGTGCGAGGACCTGGGTGGTGCGGCCATCCTCGTTGTGTTCATGCAATGCCATGGTGCGGGCGGAGATGCCGTGGGCGGAGAGCAGGCGCGCGGTGGTGCGGGTGTCTTCGCACAGCACGAGGTCGGCTGATCGCAAGGCCGCGAGCGCGCGGGCCGAGATGTCGGCAAGGTTGCCGATCGGCGTCGAAACCAGCACAAGTCCGCGGGGCACGCCCGGGGCGGGCTCCGGGATGGTATCGTCGTTGGTAGGTGGGCAGGAGATGGGCATGATCCGTCGTGCATTCGCGCTGGCACTTGGCACGCTAGCACTCGCGGCCTGCGGTGTATCGCCCGAGCCTGCATCGCAGCGCCCGGCAGCGGCCGTGCGGCCGGCGGTGCCGGTGGGCCTGCCTTCGAATGTGGCGCCGCCGGGGCGCGGGGTGGCGCTGCTGGCGCCGCTGTCCGGGCCCAATGCGGAACGTGGCCGTGCGCTGGCGCAGGCGGCGCAGCTGGCGCTTTCGGCGCCGGGGTCGCCGCCGCTGGACGTGCGCGACACCGGCGGCACGGCACAGGGGGCGGCGCAGGCGGCGCAGGCGGCGCTGGCGGCCGGCGCCGGGATCATCCTGGGGCCGCTGACGGCGGCGGAAACCGCGGCGGTGGCGCCGGCGGCGCGGGCGGCGGGGGTGGCGGTGCTGGCCTTCACCACCGATCCCGCCCAGGCGCAGCAGGGCGTGTGGGTGCTGGGGATCACGCCGGCGCAGCAGGTGCGGCGCCTGGTGGCGGCGGCTTCGGCGCAGGGCAAGACGCGCTTCGCCGCGGTGCTGCCGGAGGGAGAGTTCGGGCGCGCGATGGCCGATGCGCTGGCGGGCGCGGTGTCTTCCGCCGGGCTGGCAGCGCCGGATATCCGGTTCCATGACGGCACCACCGCCTCCATCAACACGACGATGCGCGAGGTGGCCAATTACGGCGCGCGGCGCGGGCCGGTGGATGCGCAGATCCGCGCGGCCCGGGCGGCGCGCACGGCCGAGGGGCGCAGGAAGGCGGAGGAGCTGGGCCGCACGCCGATCCCGCCGGCGCCGATGGATGCGCTGCTGCTGGCCGATCTCGGCGAGAAGCTGGGCACGATCGCCAGCCTGCTGCCGTACTACGACCTGGATCCGCCGGCGGTGCGGGTGATGGGCCCGGCGCTGTGGGCGTCACCGTCCGTGCGGTCGGATGCGGAGATGCCGGGGGCATGGTTCGCGGCCCCCGATCCCGCTTCGCGGGAGGCGTTCGACGGGCTGTACAAGGCGCAGTTCGGCGCGCCGGCGCCGGGGCTGGCGGATTTTGCCTACGACGCCGCTTCGATCGCGCGGGTGCTGGCGGCCGAGGGCGGGTATTCCGCCGCGGCGCTGACGCGGCCCGAGGGGTTCGCGGGGGTGAACGGGGTGCTGGCGCTGCAGCCGGACGGCACGGTGCGGCGCGGGCTTGCGCTGTTCGAGATCCGCCGCGGCGGGGCCGAGATCGTGGAGCCGGCCCCGGCGGCGGTGGGCACGCCGGGCACCTGATACTGCGCGGGCGCACGGCATGACCGGCATGGCCTGGCTGGCGGCGAGCGCCGTGCTGGCGGCGGTGCCGGTGGGCGTGCTGGCGGCCCTGGTGCTGGGCGGTGCGCTGGCGCTGCTGCCGGCGGTGGCGGGCGGGCTGGTGGTGCTGGCCGCCGCGATGGTGGCCGCCGCCGTGGCGCAGCGCGACCTGGGCCGGCTGCATGCGGCGCTGGACCGGGTGGAGGCGAGCGGGCAGGGCGACGGGGCCGATCCGCGCCTGCCGCCGCTGGCCACGCTGTCACGCCGGATCGCGCGGATTGCGCGGGCGCGGACGCGGCGGGCGGAGGAGCTTTCGGCCGCGCTGGGGGCCAGCGAGGCGATCATCGAGCGGCTGCCGGACCCGCTGATCGCGCTGGATGCGGCGCGCGCGGCCGGGCGGGCCAATGCGGCGGCGCGGGCGGCGTTCGGCGCTGATGTGCCGGCGGTGCTGCGCCACCCCCTGCTGCGCGAGGCGATCGACGCGGCGTGGCGGGAGCGCGTGGCGCAGACGGCGGAGCTGCGGTTGGCGGTGCCGGTGGCGCGCGAGCTGCACGCCACCGTGATCCCGTTCGAGACGCGGCTGCCGGATGGCACGCAGGCGCTGGTGGTGCTGTCGGACCGCACGCGGGAGCGCGCGGTGGAGCAGATGCGGGCGGATTTCGTCACCAATGCCAGCCACGAGCTGCGCACGCCGCTGGCCAGCCTGATGGGGTTCGTGGAGACGCTGCGCGGCCCGGCGGCGGACGATCCGCCGGCGCAGCAGCGCTTCCTGGCGATCATGGCCGAGCAGGCGGCGCGGATGGCCCGGCTGATCGACGATTTGCTGAGCCTGTCGCGCATCGAGCTTTCCGAGCATTCCCCGCCGGCCGAGCGGATCGACCTGGGCGCGCTGGCGGGGCGGGTGCTGGCGGCGTTCGAGGTGCGGGTGGCGGAGAGGCGGCAGCGCCTTTCGGTGGAGATCGCGCCGGGGCTGCCGGAGGTGGCGGCGGATGCGGACCAGATGGCGCAGGTGCTGACCAACCTGGTGGACAACGCGATGAAATACGGCCGCGAGGGCGGCACCGTGGCGGTTTCGCTGCAGCCGGCGCCGGAGGGCGTGATGCTTTCGGTGCGCGACGACGGGCCCGGCATCGCGCGCGTGC
Source organism: Acetobacteraceae bacterium (assembly GCA_044358135.1). Lineage (GTDB taxonomy): Bacteria > Pseudomonadota > Alphaproteobacteria > Acetobacterales > Acetobacteraceae > CAMDGX01. Next base: position 11,110 of record JBIKOJ010000104.1, read on the forward strand.
ACCTGCCGCGGCTGACCGAACGGTTCTATCGCGTGGACAAGGGGCGCAGCCGTGGTGCCGGGGGCACCGGGCTCGGCTTGGCCATCGTGAAGCACATCGTGAACCGGCATCGCGGCCGGTTGTTGATCGACAGCGAGGAGGGGCAGGGGGCGACATTCTCCGTGGTCCTGCCGGCCTCGCGGGATGCCTGAGGAGCGACCATGACCGAGCCTACAGCCGTGCTGCGCAGCGCATATCTCCCCTACGCCTTCCGGGTGGAGGAGGTGGATCTGCGCTTCGAACTGGACTCGAAGGCGACGCTGGTGCGCTCCCGCCTGGTGCTGAAGCGCGACCCGGCCCAGCCCGATGCGCCGCTGGTGTTGGACGGGGAGGCGCTGGAGTTGGTCTCGCTGCGGCTGAACGGAGAGGCGCTGGGGGAGAACCGGTTCCGGCGCCTGCCCTCCGGTGGCCTGGAGATCGATGGTGTGCCGGAGGCGGCGGTGCTGGAGGTGGAGACGCGGATCGATCCGGCGGCCAACAGCGAGCTTTCCGGGCTGTACACCTCGGGCGGGGCGTTCTTCACGCAATGTGAGGCGGAGGGGTTCCGGCGCATCACCTTCTTTCCGGACCGGCCGGATGTGATGACGCGCTACACCACCACGATCGTGGCCGACCGGGAGGCGGTGCCGGTGCTGCTGGGCAATGGCAACCCGACTGCTTCAGGCGTGGAGGGCGGGCGGCACTGGGCGACCTGGACCGACCCGCACCCGAAGCCGAGCTACCTGTTCGCGCTGGTGGCCGGTGACCTGGTGCCGGTGCGGGACAGCTTCACCACACGGTCTGGGCGGCGCGTCGATCTGGCGATCTGGGTGCGGCGCGGGCACGAGGATGCCTGTGGGCATGCGATGGATTCGCTGAAGCGCTCCATGACCTGGGACGAGGAGGTCTATGGGCTGGAATACGACCTCGACGTGTTCAACATCGCCGCGGTGAGCGACTTCAACATGGGGGCGATGGAGAACAAGGGGCTCAACGTCTTCAACACGAAATACGTGCTGGCGCGGCCGGAGACGGCCACCGATGCCGACTACCAGGGCATCGAGGCGGTGATCGCGCACGAGTATTTCCACAACTGGACCGGCAACCGGGTGACCTGCCGGGACTGGTTCCAGCTTTCGCTGAAGGAAGGGCTCACGGTGTTCCGCGACCAGCAGTTCAGCGCGGACATGGGCAGCCCGGCGGTGAAGCGGCTGGGCGATGTGCGCGGGCTGCGAGCGGCGCAGTTCCGCGAGGATGCCGGGCCGCTGGCGCATCCGGTGCGGCCGGAGAGCTACATCGCGATCGATAATTTCTATACCGCCACGATCTACAACAAGGGCGCGGAGGTGGTGCGGATGCTGCACCGCCTGGCCGGGGTGGAGGGGTTCCGGCGCGGGATGGACCTCTACATCGCGCGGCACGACAACCAGGCGGTGACGATCGAGGATTTCGTCTCGGCGATCGGGGATGGGGCGAGGCTGGATCTTTCGCCGTTCATGGCGTGGTACGATCAGGCCGGCACGCCGGAGCTTTCCTTCAGCGAAACATTCGATGCGGCCGCGCGGCGCTACGTGCTGACGCTGCGGCAGGAGACGAAGCCGACGCCAGGGCAGCCCACGAAGAAACCGCTGCCGATCCCGGTGGCGATGGGGCTGCTGGGGCCGGATGGCGCTGAGGTGGCGGAGCGGCTTTTGCTGCTGGACGAGGCGTCCCAGGATTTCGTGTTCGAGGATGTGGGGGCGAGGCCGGTGCCCTCGCTGCTGCGGGGGTTCTCGGCGCCGGTGAAGCTGGTGGGGATGGACCGGGCGCGGCTGCGCTTCCTCGCCGCGCACGACACCGATCCGTTCGTGCGCTGGGATTCGCTGCAGGGGTACGCCACCGAGCTGATGCTGGAGCGGATCGCGGATGGCGGGCGCGGCGTGGATGAGGGGCTGCTGGCGGCCTTCGCAGCCACGCTGGACGGGGCCGAGGCCGACCCGGCCTTCGCCGCCGCGTGCCTCGCGCTGCCGGCAGAGGCGACGGTGGCGGACCGGATGGCGGTGGTGGATGTGGAGGCGATCCATGCCGTGCGCCAGGACCTGCGCCGCGCACTGGGCGTGGCGCTGGCCGGGCGGTTGCGCGCCACCTACGACGCGCTGGCCGATGCGGGTCCGTACAGCATCGACGGCCGGGCGATCGGGCGGCGCTCGCTGCGCAATGCCTGCCTGGCCTACCTCGCCGCCGCCGGGGCGGAGGGCGTGGCGCTGGCGCAGGCGCAGTACCGGGCGGCGGGGAACATGACCGACCAGTTGGCGGCGCTGGATGTGCTGGCGGCCAGCGACGGGGTGGCACGCGAGGACGCGCTGGCCGATTTCCACGCGCGCTGGCGGCACGAGGAGCTGGTGCTGGATAAGTGGTTCATGCTCCAGGCGCTCTCGCCGCGCGCCGATACGCTGGCGCGGGTGGAGGCGCTGGCGAAGCATCCAGATTTCGACCTGCGCAACCCGAACCGTGCGCGCTCCCTGTTGGCGGTGTTCCCGGCGAACCAGGTGCGGTTCCATGATGCCGCCGGCGGCGGCTACCGGTTCCTGGCCGATGCCGTCATTGCGCTGGATCCTGCCAACAGCCAGACGGCGGCGCGGCTGGTGGCGCCGCTGGGGCAGTGGCGGCGGCAGGATCCCGGCCGCCAGGCGCTGATGCGCGCGGCGCTGCGGCGCATCCTGGACCTGCCGGGCCTGAGCCGCGGCACGTTCGAGCAGGCCTCGCGCGCGCTGGGGGAGACGGGCTGAGCGCCCAGCGCTATTCTTGCGGCAACAAAAGCGGAGGGGCGGCGATGGACGCGCAGCAGATGATGGTGATGCCGGTGTCCGGCGCGGTGGGGGCGGAGGTGCGGGGCATCGACATTTCCCGCCCGCTGCCGGCGGTGACGGTGGCGGCCCTGCGCGCGGCGCTGGGCGAGCACGGGGTGCTGTTCTTCCGCGACCAGGCGCTGACCGAAGCGCAGCACATCGCCTTCGCGGAGCAGTTCGCCAAGATCAACATCAACCGCTTCTTCCGCGCCGTGGAAGGCTGGCCCCAGATCGCCGAGGTGCGCAAGGAGCCGGAGCAAACCAAGAACATCGGCGGCGGCTGGCATACCGACCACAGCTACGACGACATTCCGGCCCTCGGCTCCGTGCTCTATGCCCGCGAAGTGCCGCCCTCCGGTGGGGATACGATCTTCGCCAGCATGTTCGCGGCCTACGACGCGCTGTCCGACGGGCTGAAGCGCACGCTGGAGGGGCTGCGGGCCGTCCATTCCAGCCGCCACGTGTTCGGCACCCAGGCCAAGCGCGGCGACGACCTGAAGGACCTGCTGGGCAATGCCGAAGCCGCCACGCAGGACGCGGTGCACCCGATGGTGATCACCCACCCGATCAGCGGCAAGAAGGCGCTGTACGTGAACCGCGGCTTCACCACCCATATCGAGGGCTGGACCGTGGAAGAGTCCAAGCCGTTGCTGGAATACCTCTACCAGCACGGGGCGCGGCCGGAGTTCTCCTGCCGGTTCAGCTGGGCGCCGGGATCGATGGCGTTCTGGGACAACCGGGCGACGTGGCACTTGGCGGTGAATGACTATCAGGGGCATCGGCGGTTGATGCACCGGATTACGCTGGAAGGGGTGGCGATTTCCTGAAGGAAGCAAGCGCGTTCTTTTTTGAAAAAAAGAACCAAAAAACTTTCATGACTTTGCGCCGGGACTAGCCTCGGCGCAAAGTCGGGAAGTCTTTTTTGCTTCTTTTTTCTTCAGAAAAAAGAAGACTCTTCCTTAGCCTGTTTCCATCGGCAGCGTCGGGTCCTTCACCCATTCGCTGAGCGATGCATCGTAGAGCTTCACGTCCTTGTGGCCCAGCATCGTCAGCACCAGCGCATCGGCGCTCGCCGCGATGCCGCCGCCGCAATAGGTGATCACGCTGCGGTCCATCGCGCCCACGGCTTCGAACTTCACGCGCAGCTCCTCGGCCGGCAGGAAGGCGTTGGTGGTGGGGTCCACCAGCTGCGAGGCAGCGACGTTGACGCTGCCGGCGATGCGGCCGGGGCGGCCGTATTGTACGCCGCCGCTGCCGGTGTGCTGTTCCGGGCGCAGGGCGTTGATGGTGCAGATGCTGCCGTTGTTGATGGCGGCGAGCACTTCGGTTTTGTCGGCCATCAGCGGGCGCGGGGCGCGGGCGGTGAAGTGGCCGGGGCTGCGGGTCTTGCCGGGGCCGGTTTCAGCCGGGCGGCGCTCGGCGCGCCATTTCTGGAAGCCGCCATCGAGCACGGCGGCGTTGTCGTGGCCGAACACGCGCAGCAGCCACCAGACGCGGGTGGCCCACCAGGCATTGGCAGTGCTGTAGAGGATCACGCGCGTGGCATCCCCCACGCCCAGGCGCGAAAGGCTGGCGGCGAAGTGCTCCGGCGTGGGCAGCATGAAACGGAATTCGTGGGTGGGGTCGGACAGGTCCGCCTGGAGGTCGACGAACTGGGCGCCGGGGATGTGGCCCTGTTCGAAATCGGCGCGGCCGGGCTGCACGGTGTAGCCGGCGCCGGCGGCCGGGATCAGGTGTGTGGTGGCATCCAGCACCAGCACGCCGGGATCATCCAGGTGCGCGGCGAGCCAGGCGGTGTCGACGAGATACTCGGGATGGGCGAAGGCCATGGCGCGGTTTCCCCTGTGTTGCCAGCAGGCGTACCGCGCGGCGCCGGCAAAGAAAAGCCCCGCGCCGGGGGTGCCGGCGCGGGGCTGTTCACGGTGCGGCGATGGGCGGTTAGCTGGCGGCGCCGAGCGCCCAGGCCAGCACGCCCTTCTGCGCGTGCAGGCGGTTCTCGGCCTCGTCGAACACCACGCTCTGCGGGCCGTCGATCACTTCGTCGGTCACTTCCTCGCCGCGGTGGGCGGGCAGGCAGTGCATGAAGATCGCGTCCGATGCCGCCTTGGCCATCAGCTCCTGCGTGACGCGATAGGGCGCGAGCAGGTTGTGGCGGGCCGATTGCGGATCGTCGCCCATGCTCACCCAGGTGTCCGTCACCACGCAGCGGGCGCCGCGCACGGCTTCGGCGGGGTCGTCCACCAGCTCGATCTTGGCGCCCTGGGCGCGGGCCCATTCCACCACCTCGGCGGGCGGGCGCAGTTCCGGGGGGGTGGCCAGGCGCAGGGTGAAGCCGAAGCGGGCGGCACTTTCGATCCAGGTCCCGGCGACGTTGTTGCCATCGCCGCACCAGGCAACCACCTGGCCGGCGATCGGGCCGCGATGTTCCTCGAAGGTCATGATGTCGGCCATCAGCTGCACGGAGTGGCTGCTGTCGGTGAGGCCGTTGATCACGGGCACGGTGGCGTAGCGGGCGAATTCCTGCAGCCGGGCATGGGCGAAGGTGCGCAGCATCACCGCATCGACGTAGCGGGAGAGCACGCGGGCGGTATCGGCGATGGTCTCGCCGCGGCCCATCTGCATGTCGGCGCCGGTGAGGTTGATGACCTCGCCGCCGAGCTGGCGCATGCCGACTTCGAAGCTCACGCGGGTGCGCGTGGAGGGCTTCTCGAAGATCAGCGCCAGGATCTTGCCGGCCAGCGGCTTGGGCGTGGCCGCGCCGGATTTCAGGGCGCGCTTGTAGCCGGAGGCGACCTCCAGCATGCGGCGCAGCGTGGCGCCGTCGTGGTCGCGGATGTCGATGAAGTGGCGGGGAGAATCGCTCTCCCCGCCCTCCATGGAGGACTCGCGCCGCAATGCGGCGCCGCTCACGATGCCTGCCCCGTTACTGCGCCGCGGCCTTGGAGGCCGTGGCGAGGTCGGAGGCGGCGCGGCGCATCATGCCCAGCGCCTCGGCGATGTCGGCATCGGTCGTGACCAGCGGCGGCACGAGGCGAACCACGTTCTCCCCGGCGGTGACGGTCATGAGGCCGGCGCCGGTGAAGGCCACTTGCACCTGGCCGGCGGGGATCACGCACTTGATGCCCTGCATGAGGCCGCGGCCGCGCGACTCGGCGAAGATGCCGGGGAACTCGGCGATCAGCTTCTCCACGCCGGCCTTCAGCGCCTCACCCTTGGCGATCACGCCATCGAGGAAGCCCGGGGCCATCAGCACGTCCAGCACCGCGTTCCCCGCGGTGCAGGCCAGCGGGTTGCCGCCGTAGGTGGTGCCGTGGGTGCCGGGCACGAGGTGCTTACCCACCCATTCCTTCGCCAGCACGGCGCCGAGCGGGAAGCCGCCGCCGATGCCCTTGGCGGCCGAGATCACGTCCGGCTCGATGCCGGCCCATTCATGGGCGAACAGCTTGCCGGTACGGCCCATGCCGCACTGCACTTCGTCCAGCGCCATGATCAGGCCGAACTCGTCGCACATGGCGCGCAGGTCGCGCATGAACTGGATGTCGGCGGTGCGCATGCCGCCTTCGCCCTGCACCGGCTCCACCATCACGGCCGCCGTGGTGCCGTCGATTGCGTCGCGCACCGCGTTCATGTTGTTCAGCGGCACGTGCTTGAAGCCCTCCACCTTCGGGCCGAAGCCTTCCAGGTAGTGGCTGTTGCCGGTGGCGGCGAGCGTGGCGAGCGTGCGGCCGTGGAAGGCGCCCTCGAAGCAGATGATGCCGTATTTCTCCGGCTTGCCGGTGCTGGCCATGGTCTTGCGGATCATCTTGATCATGCCCTCGTTCGCCTCGGCGCCCGAGTTGCAGAAGAAGACGGTGTCCGCGAAGGTGGCTTCCACCAGCCGGGCGGCGAGCTGCTCGGCCTGCGGGATGCGGTACAGGTTGGAGACGTGCATCACCTTGTGCGCCTGCGCCGAGATGGCGTCCGCCAGGTGCTTGTTGCCGTGCCCGAGGGAGGCGGTGGCGATGCCCGACCCGAAATCGAGGAATCGTCGGCCGTCTGTCGTCCACAGCCAGGCACCCTCGCCCCGCTCGAAGGCGAGGTCGGCGCGG